>JACKFI010000004.1 GCA_020632555.1 Candidatus Omnitrophota bacterium
AAATTTGGGATGAAACTGCGAGAACATGCCCAGCAAATCATGAGTAACCAAAACCTGACCGTCACAGTGCAAGCCGGCGCCAATGCCGATGGTCGGAATTTTCAAAATGCGGGTAATCTCGGCGGCCAATTGATCCGGAACGCATTCTAAAACCAGACTAAAACAACCAGCACTTTCTAAATTCTTAGCTTGTTCAATAATTTTTTTGGCACTCAGCGCATCTTTGCCTTGAACTTTAAATCCGCCCAGCTGATCGGCCGTTTGCGGAGTTAATCCGACATGGCCCATGACAGCAATTTTGTTCTTAACAAGTTTTTCTGTCACGGCTAAGCAATCAGCAAACCATTCTAATTTAACCGCGTCACACCCAGCCTCGAGAATAAACCGCCGCGCGTTCTTGACTGCGTTCTGAGGATGAACTTGATAAGCAGAAAAAGGCATATCCCCCAATAACAAAGCATTCTTAACCGCTCTGCGCACCGCCTTGGCATGATGTAACATTTCACTGATGCCCACATCTTTGGTTGACGGTAATCCCAAAACAACATTGGCTAAAGAATCTCCGACCAGTACAATGTCAATGCCGCATTCATCAATCAGCGCGGCCATTGGAAAATCATAAGCGGTCAACATGGTCAGCTTTTGCCCGCTTTGAGCTTTTTGAGAAAGAACTGCTATTTTTTGTAATATTGTATTGCGCATATCAACGCACAGCCTTAATAATCGATTGGGCTGCTTTTTTACCAGATGCCATCGCGGCAACAATCGAAGATGCCCCGGCAACCACATCACCCGCGGCGTACAAATGCGGCACTGAAGTCAAAGACGTCTGGGGATCAATCCAAACAGAACCATTCTCCTGTAACTTTAAATTTGTTCCCAAAGCTAAAGCGGCAGCATTGGTTTTAAAACCGCCTGCCAAAATAACAGTCTGGGCAGAAACCACAAATTCTGAAGAAGGCACGGGCTTGATTTCCCATTTGCCGCTGCCATCAGTGTCCGCGAAATCCATCCGCACGCATTGCACTCCGGCAGCAAAATTGCCAGCAGAATTGTCCGCGAGAATACTCAAAGGTTTGGTCAAAGCTTCAAATTTCAACCCTTCCTCTTGAGCAAAGGCAACATCATCAGGATAAACCTTTAAATCTTCAGCCGTTTCTGGAAAAATCAACGTGACCTCGCGACCTAAACGCAAACAAATCCGCGCGCAATCCAAAGCGGCATTGCCATAACCAATCACCGCAACTTGATCGGCAATCACCGGCACAGGATTTCTCTTGAATTGATCCACAAAACGCGTATTGGCGCTTAAAAGAATTTCTTTGGAATAATAAACGCCACCCAAATCAGCGCCGGGTAAATCAACCAAAGACAAACTGTTCTGGCCAACGGTTAATAAAACAGCGCTATACCCTTCGCCGACAAATTGCGCGAATTTCATGCTTTGACCAACAGAGAAATTTGTTTTAAATTCAACACCCATCAATCGAATTTCTTCAATTTCCGCGTCTAAAACATTTTTTGGCAAACGAAATTCCGGCATTCCATAACGCAGCATGCCGCCCAAATGCGGCATCATTTCATAAACAATAACTTTTAAACCAGCCGCAGCCAATTGCGCGGCGGCGGTTAAACCAGCCGGACCGGAACCAATCACCGCAACTTTTTTGCCAGAACGTTGAATACTTTTTCTTAAAGCAAACCGCGGGCGGCCATGATCCGACGCGTATCGCTCCAAAGCGCGAATCCCAATGGATTTTTTTTGTTCTGCAAAAACACAAGCCTGTTCACAGGGAGCCATGCAAACTCGTCCGCAAATAGCCGGCAAATCATTGGCCTCCCGAATTTTGGCCAAAGCCCCGGCGGCGTCTCCTTCGCGCAACAAACGAATAAACGCGGGAATATCCACGCCTAATGGACAGCCGGGATTACAAGGGGATTGCGGGCATTGCGGACAACGAATACCCTCTTCCATCATAGACTTTTTTGCCAAGCCTAAGGAAATTTCTTGAAAACTCTTGATTCGTTTAACAGCGGAATGAACGGTTGGCTTAATGTCTGTCATTTGCCCAATAATCCCGGAAAAAATTTTGTAATTGAACGTGTCATATCATCTTCTTCGTGCTGAAAATCCTGATTAACTTTTTGAGCCTGATTGACAGCCAAGCGCGTTTTATAATGTTCGAAATTCACACTATGCCCATCAAATAAAGGACCAGAAACACAAGCCAAAACAACCTTGCCCTCAACCCGCACCCGACAAGACCCACAAAAACCCATCCCGCAAGCCATCACCGGCTGCAATTGCACCAAGGTGGAAATAGCTTTATCTTTTGTCATCTGACACACTGCTTGCATCATCTCGGCTGATCCAGCCGCATAAACCTGACGAACAACCTCGCTGGCCAAAATATCTTTCAACATTTCTGACGCCAAACCTCGCTGTTCATAACTTCCATCTTCTGTTGTAATTAATAATCGGCTGCACGCGATTCGCATTTGCGGCTCTAGCGTCAGACTGTTTTTTGTTTTCGCGCCCATAATGCCAATGACTTTATTGCCCGCTTTTTTTAAAGCTTTGCAAATCGGCAAAATCCGTGCTGTCCCCACACCCGTTGCCAAACACACAACCACTCCTGTCTTGGCAATCTTAGCTGGTTGTCCCAACGGACCAACCATCGAAAAAATTTCTTCACCAATGGTCAATTGCCCTAACTCGACAGCGGCCGGATTGTTTTCTTGAAAAATAAACGTAATCTGACCGCGCAATGATTCGGCTTCCGCAACCATCATCGGAATCCATTCACCGCCTTCCCGAGTAACAATCATAACAAATTGTCCCGCAGCAATACGCGCGGCAATCAATGGCGCTTTGACATCCAAACGTTTGACATCTTTAGCGAGAATTTGTTTATTAAGAACTTTGAACATATGAAAGAATCTTTGGTGTTTCCCCTAATCAACCATCAATATTGTTAAGAATTTTCTTATTCCAAATTTTGCATGACAACACAATGCGTGACGATATGTTGCGAACAATAACGGGCCAATGCAAAATCCGGGTTTATTCTAATCAAAGTCGTTGCTGCTGTCTATGGCTATTCACTTCTTATTTCAGCACTTTTTCGCCCTTAAGAATTTCCGGAATTTCGCTGGCATCAATGCGCATGCCGCCGTCATGTTCAATCTTAATGGTATAAACTAATCCGGGAATAAATTTTGTCCCCGGCGCTTCAATTTGCGCGTTTTTAATGCCGCGCTGACTGGCTTTCTTTGGATCTAGCGCAATGGTCCAAAATTCTTGCCAAATCTCGTTTTCAAAACGGCTATGTTCTCCCGGAGCTTTATACCCTTGAGGAATTTGCGCGATCGGCGAAATCACATATTCTTGTGTATTGGTACCGTCGAGAATAAAGGCTTTCCAAAACAGGTACACACTTTTACCGCGCAAAGCGTCTGCTTTCTTGATTTGAAGATCATCAAAACGCACAACCAAAGACTGAAATTGAATCATATTACCAGAAAACGTAAAATACTTTGGCTCCAGCGGATGACGTTGACTATCGTATTCTAAAAACTTGATGGTGGTCATATGCTTATTGGTAATCGGATTAAACTGCACATCGGAAACAATCACTTGCGCGATGCGGCTATCCGCCGACAAACGCATAACCATTTCTTCTAAAACCCGTTTTTCATTATTTAAATTAAAATACGTATGAAACCCCCAAAAGGACAAGAAACCAACAATCAAAAAAATAACGGTCCTCATAAAAGACTTGCCAATCGACTTTTTTTCACTCATGTTTCCCCCAAGAATTTATTGCATTTTGAATTGTGACGTTGATTGCACAACTCCATCCCCATTAATTGTGACGGAATTAAAATACCCAATATTCGTAAACGCTTGCAACAAAGGTTTAACAAACTGCTCAATTAACAGCATATTCTTATCATCCACCAAAGCTTTGGCTTGATACGTTTTGGCCTGCTGATTGAGACTTTTGACGCGTTCTTCATTGGCCGCTATTTCTTTTTGGGCATCGGCAATTTCCTTGGTCAGGTTTTCTTTTGATGCAACCATCTGCGTCGTCACATCAACCGTCGCCTCTAATTGTAAAAGATTGTCTTTCTTGGTTTTAATTTCACTGTCTAAAACAGCATTGCGAGCTTTAATATCGTCGATGTTCTTTTGGCTGCCCGTTAAAAAAGCCTGCCGTTGAACCGTGGCTTGCCGGGTCATTTGCATCGCCCAATCAACCACTGCAATGGCTTTCTCCATTAAACGATTAACCTGAACAAAGAAAACGGAATTCATCTGACTCTTATCGCCTGCCAAGACGCTGTTGGCCATAATCGCTTTGTCGGGGTCCTGGTTTGCGTCAAAAGAAGCTTTCAAAATATCCACATTGGTCGCCAACAAAAGATAATCGTCCACAAAGGTGTAACTCACTTTAAAACTTTTGACGAAAGGAATAGGAATATAACGAATCACCTGTCCGTTATAAGTTTCTTCTTCTGGACGCAAATTGGGTGACAGTGAAAGCAATTGATTAATAATCGCGGTCACTTTGTCCTGCGCGGCGACTTGCACAAAAGCAACCAGCTTGGGAATAGGCAAAACTCCCGTTGTGTCAACGTCGGTGAAATAAAAACCAAACTCTTTGCCCAGAACCGGTAAAATATCAGCATCCATCGATAAGCCAATCATTTTTTCATAACTGCTAATCGCCTGATTAATATCAAACGGTTGACCACTTGTTTGATTTTGCATAGCCAATTGTTCTTTGTACTGACTCCACATCTGCGGAAAATCTAAACACGTGCTCCATTGATAAACCAAGGCATCTGCAGGAACAAACTTCGCGGAATGATTATCCGCAGGACGGCAACTATATAAACCGCGCATACGGGAATCTATCTGGGACTGATCAAAATACAAAGACGCTTTGCCGGTCAAAACATCACCGCTGGCCGTGGTAAAGGTTAAAACATCTAACCCTTTAGTCTGTTTGAGTTGTTCCTTCAGCTGAATTGAATACAATTGAGATTGTGAGGTTTTTGCGCTTTGAACCAACTGAGCATTGATCATCGCATAAATAGCGCGAATATCCACGAACCCAGCGGTGTCAACTTCACCGACGACGTTCTTGATACGTTTCTTAAAGTTTTCATCTTCAAATAACGATTTTTGCTTTTTTACAATCATATCAATCGCGGATTGAGCGGCCTTTTGTCCGACACCCATAACCAAAACATCATTAAACCGCACATAAGACACTGACAAAGAACCATCTTTGCTGCTCATCGAATTGATTTTCTTACCGTGATATACTGTTGTACTGGTTGTAAAATCTTTGCTGAATTGTCCTAAGAATTTCAAAACGGTTTCTGCCACTGCCACATCGCCCGCAACACGAGTCACAATAAAAACATTCTCAGCTAATTGCTTGATCATCTTTTGCACGTCTTGCGGATTTTGTACCTGCATACTTTGCGCCACATCATCCATGTACACGGCCAAAGCAACTTCTTGACCAAACAAAGCTTTCAAGAATTTCTGATTTTCTAACGAGAATGCTTGCTCTAAACGCTGTTGGGCTTCATCAACGCCTTGGGCAGGAACACCCAGAATCGTCGCCAAATTTTTATAATCAAGACTCTTTAAATCCGCGAACAGTTTGGTCGTCGTCAATTTTTCAATGCGTTGATTAATTCCCGTCGCACTCATATAAAAAACTGGACCAGCCGGAAGAACACTTTCCAACGCTATCTTTTGCATTCTTTGGCTTACTAAGAAAACTCCAACGCCTGCCAATAAAGCAACGGCCAACCCAATCCCTATCGCCTTTTTCATATCTATCCTTTCCTTGATTAAATGCTTAAAACCAACTCAAACTTTGTTCATAAATTCCCGCTAAAAGATCGCGGCAATGACAATACTTTTTTACTAACCACTATTCCCTAACCCCTAACCACTTTGTCACATCCTCTAAGGATTGCTTCGTCGCTGACTCTCCTTACAATGACATTCACTAACGTCCAATGCCTAGCCCCCAACCCCTAAAAATTCCTTTGCATTTTTATTAAAAATCTCTGCGGCTTGTTCGGGCGCAATGTCTTTGAGTTTAGCATACGCCGCTAAAGTTTTGAAAACATCTTTGGGTGTCGACGAAAATCCTCCACCCAACTCATCAGGATAATTAAAGTACACCGGCGAATCGGTCTCAATCAAAGTTTGTTCAATGGGCGCGCAACTGATCGCTGCCCGCGATTGTGAACTGAAAGCCAAAGCCGGACTGGCCGAAACATAATAACCGTTTTTAATAATTTGCTCAAGCACATCCACCGGACCGCTGTACCAATGAAAATTAACTTTTTTAAGGCCAATTTCTTTGACGGTTTCTAAACATTCTTTCCACGTCCCCCGCGCATGAACAACAACCGGCTTATCAAACTTCTTGGCTATCGCTAATTGCCGGCGAAAAACTTCCCGCTGCTCATTTTTTTTCTGGTCATCTTTGCGCACCCATTTGTACCAAAAATCCAAACCAATCTCACCCATCGCATCGGCCTGCGCGATATTCTCTTCGATAAAAGCATAGGATTCTTCTAAATCTTCGGCTTTGATTTCGCCGGGATGAATGCCAAGGCCTAAATAAATCTTTATTTGAGGGATTGGGGGTTGGGGATTAGGGGTTAGTTGTTGGATAGTGGCCGCTAATCGCTGGTCGCCGGTCGCTGGTTGATATTGGAACTTGATGGCTAAGTTTTTTTTCATTGCGGCAAGGTCGGTGCTCACTGCCAAAACCGCCGATACTCCGTCGGCTGCCGCTGCTGCCAAAGCGCTGTTTAAATTTTCAACGTGATCCAAATGAGCGTGCGAGTCAATCAAGTGCATAGCTAAATAATCTTCCCGTCCCATAAAAGTCCCAGGAACTTTTGCCAAGGCATAATTCTGACATGATCAGAAACACGTTCTGCTTTTTCTGTACAAACAAGAATTGTCTTCTTAGGTTTAAACTCATCCCGAAAAACTGTTAATGAATAAATATCTTTTTTCTCAACCCGGCTGGCCCCCTTAATCTCGAGCGCAACTTCACCTTGCCCCAAAACAAAATCAACCTCCAACCCCGCTTTGGTCCTCCAAAAAGATATTTTAAATTCATGCTCTTTATAAGAACGGTACGCTAGAATTTCCATCAAAATAAAATGTTCAAAGGCTTTGCCAAATTCTTCTCCTTTTTCTTGAGTCAAATTCCGGTTGACTAAGAATCCGGCAACACCGACGTCAAAAAGATAAAACTTGACCGCCTGAGTGATCACTTGACGGCTTTGCCGAACATTATAAGGCTCAACTCTCACGCCTAAAAATGTATCAACTAAAATTTGAAAATATTCCTGCACCGTTTTAAAATTAACGCCGCAATCGCGAGCGATATTCGAACAATTCGTCAACTGCCCATGGGAAAATGCCATCGCCTCAAAAAACCGCGAAAACGCAGGGATATTGCGTGCTAAACCTTCTGCAAAAACTTCTTCTTTCAAATAATCTTGCACGTAAGCCTTCAGAGACTTTTGATAAGTTTCTTCCAAATAATGATTGGGAATCAGCCCCCGATTTAACGCCCGCAAAAGATCAAAGTTTTTAAGTTCTGCCGACACCAACGGGAACATTTCATAGCGCCACGCTCGGCCGCCCAACATATTGGAATGACTGCGCTTGAGTTTGCGCGCGCTGGAACCGCATAAAATAAATCGCATTTTTTTATTTTCGATCAGCCAATGGACTTCATCAAGAATTTGCGGTATTTTTTGAACTTCATCGAGAATAATCGGTTTTTTCAAAACTTTGGAATCTTGTGCCAAAAGCTGTTCCCGCAAAAGAGCAGGTTTTTTAACAAATTCCAAAAAAAGATCTGTTTTTAGAAAATCATAAACAAGGCTATCAGAAAAGGACTGGTTAAGAAATGTGGACTTGCCAACCTTGCGAGCACCCCATAAAAAAGCAGACTGCCCTTGCGGCAGATTAATTTTTAAAATACGCTCAATTGAAACCATACCATACTCCTATCTGGTTAAACTATAAAGAAGTATAGTACTTGTGTTTACATTTGTCAATTTAAGAGATTCTTCATTCATCCCCCACCATCCTCCAGCGACCAACCCCCAACCCCTAACGACCGAGCACGAAATGTGCGAGGAAGTACTGCTTCACTCTGGTTCGCAGTATTTTTTCGCCTGCTCGATTGCTCACGCAAAGTACGCAGGCTCAGTCATGCCGAGCCCGCCGTGGCGAGGCGCCCTCTCCTACGGTGCGGTGCGGGCACAACGAATACCGCTATATTCTCCTCTACTCAAAAAAGTAGTATCATTCGAATAAAGACGATTAGACGTAAAATCAAACGCATAACCTTTTTGCCCACTACCAGTTGATCCGGTTACACCACGCGCGGTGGTCGCATTGATCCCCGGCCAATCATTATTGGTCGCATTACCTTCATAACTGGCGGTCGTAGTCAATAGCCCATCGCCATGCGTTCCTGCGAATATTCTGCCGCTAGATGTCCCGATAGATACTATTCGATTAGACATATTCCCTGTTAAATCCATATTGCCATAATAGCCAGCACCAGCACTCAAGCGATTGGTCTTATTAGTCGCGGCATAACCAACTCGACCGGGACCATTAGAATAATACCAAGCCGACCCTGCACCAACTTCAAGCAATGTTTCATTATTTCTTCCTGGATTCAAAATCGTAGCACCGCTCTTAATATTTGTACTCCCCCAAGGAAATTCATTTAAAACACTAGTTAATGGGCCGCGAGCCGCTTTTTCATATTCCAACTCAGTAAACAGACGCAAACCTGCCCAATCTGTATAAGCAGCAGCATCCATCCAACTGGTATAATTCATTGCAATACCCTGCCCGTCATCGCTTTCATTAAATATTCCATTAGTGTTCAAATCATTGCCAAAAACCACAGGTGTTGGACTAGTGCCATTGCCTGAAGCCGGTGCCCTAATCCCATTGCGTAAATACACAAGAGTCCCATTGGTCATCACATAATAATTGGTTATTGTGTTCCCGCTGATTGTGGCCTGAACTCGATTGATCTGCTGTAAACGCGACAATGTATTTAAAAAATCTACATACTGACTTTGAGTAACATTATATTTCATCAAATAAAAAGCGGCATACCCATTGGGCCACGACGAATTACCAGTAATGCCAGCAAGACCTGTCACAGTTACCGGTGAAGTATCAATATCATCATCAACACTTGTATCAACTGTAATTGATTTTCCCGTGGTTGTAATTTGTACAGAGGTATTATCCACACCATTTTGATGAAAAGATAAATAATTTTCCACACTACCATTGCCATCGCCGATGTAAAACGGGCCTTCGGGAATGTAAACCATTTCGATGCCAAAGACTTTGGCAGTGACGGTGTCGGTGTCGGCCAAGCCGCTGCTGCCGTAGTCGACCACCAAGCGTACTTTTTGTGAGGAAAAAGTGCCGCGGCCAGTTGCCGTGCGGGAAATAAACGCGCCGATTTTGTCGGACGGCACAACGATCTTTAAGTCGGGATTCGAACCCGAGGACCCACCGACCGGATTGGTTCCTGCGGTGTAAAGCTTGCCGTGCACCCACGGGGCGGTGGAATTTTGGTAGAGTTTAACAAACACCCACGCCGCGTCGTGGCGGCCGTCGTCTTTGCGCCAGCTGTGATCCCAGCTGATATCAAACTGAACGACCATCGTGTCAGCTGTCGCATTACGATCTTCGAGCGTGACATTTGAAATTGTGAGATTATTGGCCAAGGCTGGCAACGCTGTCATTGCGAGGAGTCCTGCAGGGACGAGGAAGCAATCTTTAACTATTTTCCAAAATTTTTTCATAAATTTTTTCTTTTCAAAGATTGCTTCGTCGCTGACGCTTCGGCAGAAGTTTCCTGACTTCTGCACTCTCGCATCAACCTTGATGGTTGACGCTTCGCTCGCAATGACATTTACCAACGTCCAACCACTAACCACCAGCTACTAACCCCTAGCCACTAACCCCCAACCCCTAACCCCTAACCCCTAACCCCTAACCCCCCGAACTATCAATCACAAACGTCACTGGACCGTCATTGATCAAAGACACCTGCATGTCAGCCCGAAATATTCCGGCTTCTACTTGAAAATTTTGTTGCCTTAACTTTCCAATAAAACGCTGATAAAAATCTTGCGCCTTGCCGGGCTCTGCGGCGCGATCAAAGGACGGTCGACGACCTTTGACACAATCTCCTAAAAGTGTAAATTGAGAAACAATCAAAAATTTCGCTGCGACTTCTTGGGCGGACAGATTCATTCTTCCGTCGGCATCTTCAAACATTCGCAGTTGCGAAACTTTTTTAACCATCCAATCAAGACTTTGTTCATCGTCCTCTTGACTAATCGCTAAAAAAACTAATGCGCCCAGACCAATCTGGCCGACAATTTCATTGTCGACTTTAACATTTGCTTCTTTAACCCTTTGAATGACAACTCTCATATATTTATTAAGAATTATAGACAGTGCCAACAAAAGGTCAACACAACTTTAGTTTTTCCCGTTGATTGACAAGGGCAGTGCTTTGTGTAAAAATCGAAGCGTTTTCATCACACAAACACAAACAAAGGATACATCCCAGTGTCTCTGAGCCAAATTCTTAAATCGCATCAATTCCCAGAACCTGTCATTGAAATTTTTACACAACACAACATCACTGAATTCTATCCGCCACAAACACAAGCCATCAACGCCGGAGTTCTGGACGGGAAAAACATTCTTTTATCCGTACCAACCGCGGCCGGCAAAACCTTAATCGCCGAGCTTTGCATGCTTAAGAACATTCTTCAAAACAACGGCCGCTGTCTTTACATTGCCCCGCTCAAAGCCTTGGTCAATGAAAAATGCGACGATTTTACAAAAAAATATTCTGCGCTCAATATTGCCATCAGCTCGGCCAGCAGTGATGCCGCGACATCAGACACAATTCTTAGCCGTCAACAAATCCTGGTCGCGACTGCCGAAAAAGTTGACGCTCTGTTGCGCGCGCGTGCCAAATGGCTGATCGATTCTTTAAGTGTTGTTGTCATCGACGAAATCCATTTTCTCAATGATGCCAGCCGCGGCCCGACGCTGGAAATTCTAATCGCGCGCATCCGCCAATTAAATCCCAAAGCCCAAATCATCGCTTTGAGCGCGACCGTCAGCAATGCCAAAAGCATGGCTGATTGGCTCAACGCCCAATTGATCTTAAGCAGCTGGCGGCCAATTCCATTGAGAGAAGGCGTTTATCTGGGAGAAGAAATTCATTTTCATAATTTTCCTAATCGCGAAATCAAAGAAGATGCCAGCCACGATATCAGCAAACTCACTTCGGATACCATTAAGTCCAAAGGGCAGGTTTTGGTTTTTGTCAATTCCCGCAAATCCAGTCAAGCAGCCAGCCGCGAACTTTGCGGCAGTGTAGCCAAACTGTTGACCACCGATGAAAAAAAGGAATTGGCACAAATTGCTGACGAAATTGTAGGATCCGCAAGCGCAGCCACCAAAACTTGCCGCCAACTTGGCGACATTGTTAAACACGGCACCGCCTTTCATCACGCTGGTTTAAAACCCGAACAACGCAAACTCATTGAACAAAGCTTTAAAAACAATTTGATCAAGGTGATTTGTTCAACACCCACCCTGGCCGCCGGAGTCAACCTTCCTGCCCGTCAAGTAATCTTGCGAGATGTCAAACGTTTTGAAAGCGGATTGGGGTCATCTTTCATTCCCGTTTCTGAATACAAGCAATGCGCGGGCCGCGCGGGCCGACCCCAATTTGATGATTATGGAGAAGCGGTTCTGCTGGCTAAAACTCTGGGCGAATCCAAATCGTTGTTTGACCGCTACATCAAAGCCAATCCCGAACCGATTTACTCTAAACTCGGCAATCAAGCCGCGCTGCGTTTTCATATTCTCGCGTCCATTGCCGGCGGATATGTGCATGATATGAATGATACGTTTGAATTTCTTTCCCACACCTTTCTCTCACATCAAAGGCTGATTCCCAACCTTTTGGACACCATCGGCGATGTTTTTGAATTCTTGACCAAGGAAGGTTTTATTGAAAAAACTGGTTTTCGTTTTCATGCCACCGCCTTTGGCCAATGCACCAGCCGCCTTTACATTGATCCAGCGTCGAGCATTGTTTTGCGTGATGGTCTAAAGAAGATCGAACACGGCAAATCCTTCTCGAGCATCGGCATTTTGCACATGCTCGCCTGCTGTCCGGATAGTCCACTATTAAAACCCGGAAAATCTGACACCAGCGAGATAGAATTCTTTATGAATAATTATCAAGATGAATTATTTATGACAACCAAAGAATTACCTGCGTTAGAAAATTTTATTCTCTATTTATCCGTCGCGAAAACAACCATGATGATGGCCCAGTGGATTGAGGAAGAACAAGAGGAAACCATTTGCGATCAGTTTAATATTGGCCCCGGCGACATTTATCGTCACACCGAGTCCAACCTCTGGCTTTTGCACGCGGCTCTAACATTTAGCGAACTTTTTAATTTCGCTAATCTCACTTGGCCGCTGGTGCATTTGAAAAACCGCGTTAAATACGGAATCAAAGAAGAATTGACCCAACTGACTCAAATCAAAGGAGTCGGCCGCATACGGGCGAGAATTCTTTTTGACAAAGGATTTAAAAACTTTAAAGATTTGAAAATAACACCCTTAGATGATTTGGCACAAATCGACAAAATCGGCAAAACACTGGCCAAAGAAATCCTTCAACAACTTTCCAAGCCAACCCTCGAGAACATTAACGCTGACGGAAATTTGTCGCGGTTACTAAAAAATTATTGAGATCTTTCCAGAGATAAGACCCTTGTCTTCTTAACTTTCCTCCCCCTTTTGATGGCGGAATACCGCAACCAAAGGCAAATTTTGCATTTCACTTTTTTCTGCGCAACGTATCGTCGCGCACTGTGTTGTAATGCAAAATTTGGGATAAACAAGGGATTTCGATTCAGTCAAGGAAATCTAAATGACGGCAACGGCCTCAATCTCGACCAAAGCATCTTTGGGCAAACGCGCGACTTGTATGGTCGAGCGAGCTGGTGCATTTTCGGCGTGAATATATTTGGCATAAACTTCATTCATTCCCGCGAAATCATTCATATCTTTCAAAAACACAGTTGTTTTAACCACATGATCAAACGACGTTCCCGCCCCCGCAAGAACAGCTTGCAAATTCTTAAGCACTTGCTGTGTTTGTTCTTTAATCGTTGTGCCGACCATGGCTCCACTAACCGGATCCAAAGGAATTTGACCGGCAGTAAAAACAAAATTTCCAGCAACCACCGCTTGATTGTAGGGCCCAACAGCTGCCGGCGCACCAGCAGGTTTAATAATCTTTCTGGTCATAACCAACTCCTTTTTATTCTATCTATTAAATGCAAAAAACTTTTACTAACTACTAACCCCTAATCCCTAACCCCTAATCCCTAACCCCTAACCCCTAACCCCTAACCCCTATCCCCTATCCCCTGAATTTCACCGCAAATATTTAGCCGACTTTATTTTCCGTCCCAAGTGGAAAACCAAAAAGTTATTCAAAACATACTTTAATTCTTTTTGTACCGATTCCGTCAGCTTTAAGCGTAAACAAATCGGCCATTCATGACTTTCCGCATAAATGATTGACGACACCGCCCCCGGAGAAAGCAATTCCAGCGTCGAGTCTCCCGCGGCACAATCCCAACACACCAGACCCCCTTCCCGCAAACTAAAACGCGCTTTTTCAATAATCGTTTTTTTGCATTTGAGACACGTATCCAAATGCGGCTTAAAACCAGACAAAGACAATACTTTGATTTGGAAAAAATGAACCAACAGACTTGAATCCCGACTTTCGACACTTTGTAAACTCTCCAAAAAATCCAACATCAAACGATAAATTTTGACGTTTTTCTCCTCGGATGGCATAATCAAATTAACCAATTCCAAGATATAACTGGCGGCCAATGATTTCTTCAAATCCTGCCGTATCGGATAATAATAACTTTTTAAATCGCAATGACTGATCAAATGCAAATCCGAATTGCGATACTGATAATACACAATGTCATTAACCGAAAAACGATCGACACTGCTGCCAAACTTTTTGTGATCTTTACGTATGCCTTTTAAAACGCCACCAACTTTTCCGTATTCTTTTGTAAAAAAGATCGCGATGCGGCTGGTCTCACGCAAATCAAATGTTTTTAAAACAATGCCTTCTGTTTTGAGAATCATAAAGCCGCCAACAGCTTTTTTTCTTGCGCGCGCATTTTCTTAATTTTTGCAGGGCTATGATCGTCGAACCCCAGCAAATGCAACACGCCGTGAACCATATACAAAAGGATTTCATCTTTCAAGCTCACATCATATTCAGCCGCTTGACGTTTCGCTGTTTGCGCTGAAATAATGATCTCTCCCTCAAGGGAAGAACCACACCCCTTTTGGCGCCAATCGAACGTCAATACATCCGTTGCATAATCATGCCGCAAATACTTTTTATTTAAAGCTTTAATTTTCAAATCACTAACAAACACAAAGGAAAGATGCCCGTCAACAATTTGTTGATGCTTAAGAACTTTGCGGATTAGTTTTTTGAGCTGGAGGAGGTTCAGCGGAATTGTCGCTTGCAGATTTTGAATTTCGATAATCACTGGCATTTTTGAGTTCCGGGTATTTGACACGACCATGATAAGCCGCGCTTAAACTGCGTATAAACGTCACCGCGACCATTTCAATCTCAGTTAACGTCAAATTACTTTCATCCAACTGCCCATCAATAAATTTATTATTAATCACTTTGCGCACAACTTCATCAATCCGACTGGGCGTCAAATCCTCAAGCGAACGGGTTGCCGCTTCCGCCGAATCCGCCAAAAGAACAATCGCCGTTTCCTTACGCTGTGGTTTAGGTCCCGGATAACGATAATTTTCTTCGGACACCTCATTGATATCCGCTTTTGCCGCCAACGCTTTTTGATAAAAGAAATGCATCAAACTGGTACCATGATGTTCGGGAATAAAACTGGCAATAATCGGATTCAAACGGTGTTTCTTCGCAAGCTCGACACCCTCTTTGACATGATTTAAAATCACCAAACGGCTGATTGAAGGCTCCAAGTCATCATGCTTATTCCCGACGGTAATCTGATTTTCTGTAAAATAATCCGGTTTGACCAATTTTCCAATATCATGATAATACGCCCCCACACGAGTCAAAAGCGCATTGGCACCAATCGCATCCGCGGCCGCTTCCGCAATATTACTGACAACCAAACTGTGATGATACGTTCCCGGCGCCTCAAGAATCATACGCTTAAGCAACGGTTGATTAAAATCCGTCATTTCCAACAAACTAAAATTGGTAATTACCCCAAATAAATATTCAAATATTTTCAAAGCCGTTAAAACAATAATGCAATACAGCCCACTCATAAAAAATGGGAGTATATAGGTATTGAGAAACACCGGTGACAAAATCAATACGAAATCATGATGAATCAACAGCATCCCCACCGATTGAATCACACCAACATACACTCCGGCCGCAATCAAAGTTCCTCGTCTGCGAGCGCCACGCACCGCATAAGCTCCAGCCAAACCCCCAATAAAAAAAATCAACATCACATCCAACGGGGTAACACCCAAAACCATCAACCAACGACTGCTGCTTAATATCAAGCCGACGCACACACTGCTTAAAAAAGCCATAATGATCGTCAAATGCAAATCATCAAACAACAACATGGTCAACATCGCAATCGACGCGACCGGCAAATACAACGGACAATTCTTAAAATACGTCTGAATCGTCACCGTCGCAAAAACCGTAATGCTCAACAAAAGCCCTAAACTCAACAATAATCTCAAACTGCCTTTGTCAGAGAGAAATAGATGCAGACCGGCGAAAAGCAGAAGAAACGGAATAATCAACGGCAAGCCAACCAATTTACAAAAAACTGCCAAAAAAAAGACAACACCCAAAGATAAAAACGCGTCACGATAAGTCAATTTTTGCTTTTGAGATAATTGCATAAACTATTAAAAGAACCTTAAGAGAGAATATTTTTCTGAGTTTGTTGATCAACCCGTTCGTAAGCTTCAATAATCCGCTGAACAAGTTCATGCCGAACAACGTCCCCGCCATTTAAATGCACAAACTTAATGCCGTCCGTATCCCGCAAAATATTTTCCGCGTCCACCAGCCCGATCGACGATCCTTTTGGCAAATCACTTTGCGTAATGTCCCCAGTGATCACCGTCTTGGAATCAAATCCTAGCCGCGTCAAAAACATTTTCATCTGAAACGGTGTCGAATTTTGTGCTTCATCCAGAATAACAAAAGCATCATTAAGTGTCCGCCCGCGCATAAATGCCAGCGGAGCAACTTCAATAATCCCCTGCTCGGTATACTGCTCAACCTGATCGGGCTCCATCATATCATAAAGCGCGTCATACAATGGCCGCAAGTAAGGCAAAACTTTTTCCACCATATCTCCAGGCAAAAACCCCAAGTTCTCACCGGCTTCAATCGCTGGACGAGTCAGAATGATACGGCGGACAATGCCTTTTTTCAAAGCATTAACCGCCATAGCCATAGCTAAATAAGTTTTACCTGTTCCCGCCGGGCCGATAGCAAAAACGATATCATGTTTTTTAATCGCTTCAACATATTCAATTTGCCCCTTGGTTTTAGGAATAATCAAGCCGCCGCGCAAATAAACTTCAATTTTTTCTTTCGCCAGCCGCTTAAAATCAAAACCCTTATCCGGACGGGTCAAATCAATAGCATAAACAATATCCTGCCGTTTAACATCTCGCCCATCGTCAGTGATAGAAACCAAATAATCCATCAAATCACTGACTTTTTCAACCGCCTGATCGTCACCAGAGACCTTCAAACCATTCTCATGGCGAACAACTCGAACTTTCAGTTCTTCTTCAATCAATTTCAAATGCTGATCATACTTGCCAAAGAGCGCCTGCAAGTTCTTGTTATTATTCAAATAAATAATACGATCCATTTACTCAACAGCCCTACTCTTTCTTTTGTTGTCTTGCGACAATTCTACAACTTAAGGAATACGGATCGTAAGCCCCGGCTTAATGCGGTTGGGGTCAGCGATAATATCTTTGTTGGCTTCGTATATTTTGTACCAATTTTTATAAGTGTTATATACTTTCTTGGAAATCTTCTGCAAAGTGTCACCTTTTTCAATCACATATTCCGTCGGAGTTTTTGCTGAGGGAGCCTCTTTGATTTCTTCAACATCATTGTACGGTCCTCGTTCAATCACAACCGGAGTCGGCGCTCGATAGGTTTCAACTGCGGCAGGCTGACGACGTTCTGGAACATTGATTTGCACCGGTTGCACGGGAGGGACTTCTCTGCGCAAATCTTCCGGGGTCACATCAGGATTTTTTGTAAATTCCAAAACATACACTTTACGAGATTTGGACATCGCGGAGGTATCTGGTTTGATCGGCGTTCCAGTAACATAGCCATAATTGCCGCCTTCCATATTTTGGTCCACACGAGCTTTATCAGCAATATAAGCGCGCGTTTCAACACCACCGGCGCCCGTACTGGCACAACCAGCGACAGCCAAAGCCATCACACCTAAACCCAACTGGAACAACATCACTTTCTTAGACATGTTTATCTCCTTTTTTGAGCATCTTAAGCCCTAACTCCGTTAATTGCTTATCGTCAATCGCTGACGGAGCTTCTGTTAAAAGACAACTCCCTTTTTGTGTTTTTGGAAATGCCATTGTATCACGAATCGAATCCAACCCCGCTAAAATACTGACTAAACGATCAACACCATAAGCCACACCCGCGTGCGGTGGAGCCCCATATTCAAACGCGCGCAATAAAAACCCGAACCGCTGCTGCGCCTCTTCTTGAGAAAGGCCGATGATATCAAACACTTTCTGTTGTGTTTCTCGACGGTGGATACGAATTGAACCGCTGCCTAATTCTGTCCCGTTGAGGACCAAATCATAGGAACAAGCCCGAACTTGATCCAACTTGCCTTCTTCTAAAAGATGGACATCTTCTTCTTTCATGGAAGTAAAAGGATGATGCTCACTTTCCCATCTTTTTTCTTCGCTATTATATTTGAACATTGGGAAATCCACAACCCAAACAAAAGCAAATTTATCATCGCCTTTACGCAGGTCCGGCTTATCACTTTGATAATTTTTAACAGCGTCGGCGTGGGTCATACGAGGGAAAGGTGTGGGTAAATCAATACCTTTGAGTTCTTTAAAAATTTCTTTAAATAAGTTCTCCGTAAGAGAAAAAATGTCTTCTTGAGTTGCAAAAGACATTTCAATATCCAATTGTGTAAATTCCGGCTGCCGGTCCGCACGCAAATCCTCATCGCGAAAACACTTCACAATCTGAAAATACCGATCCATCCCGGAAACCATCAACAATTGTTTAAACAATTGCGGAGATTGCGGCAAAGCAAAGAAATTGTTCACATTCAGACGAGACGGCACCAAAAAATCTCGTGCTCCTTCAGGCGTGGATTTCGTCAAAATCGGTGTTTCAATTTCCACAAAATCGGCTTTCGACATCACACGGCGCATAATCTGACAAAGTTTATGCCGCAATAACAAAGCGTCTCGCACTTTATCTCGACGAATATCCAAATACCGATAGGTCAAACGCAATTCTTCGGAAGCTTCCACTGTACTGTCAATTTCAAAAACCGGCACCTTACTAACATTGAGAATCTCTAATTCTTCGGCCACCAACTCTGTTTCACCGGTAGCAAGATCCGCGTTGACATTCTTCGGCGGGCGGACATTGACCTTACCCTTGATCTGCACAACAAATTCCGGGCCTAAGGTCTGCGCTTTTTCATGCGCTGCTTTAGCAATCGACGGAATAAAAACAACTTGTGTCAAACCATAACGGTCGCGAATATCGATAAATGTTAACTTGCCGTGATCCCGACGACGATGAACCCAGCCGCACAAAACAACACTTTGGTCTTTATGTTCTTTTCTTAATTCCCCGCATGTATGTGTCCGCAACATCGCAAAACCTTTCTTATCGTAACCTTAAAAATTTTGTTTACTTTAAAATATTCTGAACGAACCTCTTAAGTTCGGGAAGTTCTTTTTTACATATTTTCCACACAAGCAAATTATCCACTCCAAAATATTGGTGAATCAACTTATCACGCAAGCCAGAAATGTCTTTCCACGGAATTTGCTTATGCGCTTTACGAAAATCAACCGATAAATTCTTAACAGCTTCTCCAATGATTTCTAACTGCCGAATGACCGCGCTATAGACCAAAGCATTACGACTAAAACTATTAGCATCAACAGCTCGAATAAAATTCTCAATATGTGTTATCGCATCATCAATATGCCGCAAATAAATCTTATCGTTTTTCATAAATAACTCGAACAGATCTCAAAATATCCTTGCGAAGATACGGGGAAAGACTGCCTTCTGTTAAAAGATCAACTTTTCTTTTAAAAACCTTTTTCAATTGCCCTTGGGCATGAATCAAATCTAACAAACTTTTTTCTTTAACGGCATCAAATCTAATTAAAATATCCACATCACTTTTTGTCGTTGCCTTCCCCGAGGCAAAAGACCCAAAAAGACCCAAAAACACAACATCATTCATCTCGCAAACTGTTTTAAGTTTTTCTTGAATAGCTTTTTTCCGCCATTGTGCAGGCAATCCATTGATTTTGACCATACAAATTCTCCTATATCTTCAATCTTTGTACCAATAATGTTAGATCAAAGATCGGAATTTCTTCTTGTTGCCCATCACTCATATTCTTCAAAGTCACAACACCCTTATTCAACTCATCTTGGCCGAGGATTATAACATAGCGCGCCTTTAATTTGTCCGCCAAACGCATTTGACTTTTCATCGAACCCAAACGATAACTCATTGCCGCCGAGAACCCCGCCTCACGGACCTGATGAGACAGCATAAAATTATGCTTCAAAACACTTTCATCCAAAGAAACAAAAACCACATCAATGGGTTTATCGTCCTGCGTCTTTTTACCCAATGCCAACAAAACCCGTTCGATACCTAATGCAAAACCAATCGCGTCCACCTGAGGTCCGCCCAATTGCGCAACCAAACCACTATAACGCCCACCGGCACCCAAAGCATCTTGACTGCCCAAAGCCGGACACGCTATTTCAAAAACAGTATGCGTATAGTAATCCAAACCGCGCACCAAGGTTTGATTTATTTCATATTTAATATGCAAACTCTCCAAAGCTTCGCAAACTTGCGTAAAATATTGACGACTCTCATCAGAAAGATAGGAATAATCCAGATTTAAACGCGCAACAACACTTTTACAATCTCTATTTTTGCAATCCAAAATACGAAAAACATTACGCTCAAAGCGGTTCTGACAATCTGGGCACAATGCTTGTAAATGCGACTTCAATTGTTGCCGTAAAAAAAACGAAAAACTTTCTTTATCTTGTGTTGAGCCAAGAGTATTCAGTTTGAGCTGAAATTGTTCTTGGGGCAAACCATAAGTTGTTAACAACTTAACACTTAAAGCAATCACTTCTGCATCTAAAAACGGCGAAGCCGAATTTGGGCCAATCGCTTCAGCTCCAATCTGATGAAATTGCCGCAAACGACCTTTTTGCGGACGCTCACCCCGAAACATCGGGCCAGCATAAAATAATTTAGAGAGCGCCTCTTTTTTATCCAAATCATTTTGAATATAAGAACGAACAATCGCCGCCGTTCCTTCCGGACGCAAAGCAAAATTAGCTGAATCTGTATCATCATTCTGTGATTTAAGCTGCAGCATTTGTTTTTGCACAATATCGCTGGTTTGACCCATGGAACGAGCGAAAAGTTCGGTTTCTTCAAATAAAGGCGTACGAATTTCACGGTAACCAAAGCGAGACAAAAGATCGCGCGACTTAGCTTCAAGGTCATGCCAAAGCGCTATTTCTTCAGGAAGAATATCAGTCGTACCACGAGGAGTTGAAAAAATTTTATTCATTTTTTTCTAATAATTAATCCCACGCTTTTCAAGCGTTAGGGATGAATTTCCGCCAAGGAAACCTAAAGTTTAAGACCTGCAAATTAATCCCACGCTTTTCAAGCGTTAGGGATGAATTTCCGCCAAGGAAACCTAAAGTTTAAGACCTGCAAATTAATCCCACGCTTTTCAAGCGTTAGGGATGAATTTCCGCCAAGGAAACCTAAAGTTTAAGGGCGGAAATTCAAAAGCGGAGAAAAATTCCTCCGCTTAATTAAAACCTTAATATAAAAACACTTCGAGGATAAGAAGTCTATTTTTGTAAAGCATTAGCTTACTTAATCTTCTGCTTCATTTCTAAGCCCGGTTTGAAAACAACAACTTTGCGGGGTGGAACAGGAACACTAGCACCAGTGCGCGGATTGCGGCCGAATCTTGCCCGGCGTTCTTTAATTTTGAAAACGCCAAAGTTACGCAATTCTACTTTTTCATTGCGCATAAGACTATCGACGATCACATCAAAGGTTTGTTGAACAATGGTTTTAACGTCAACTTGCTTGATTCCGGTCGCATCAGTGATTTTCAAGACGATATCTTTTTTCGTCATAGAACTCACCTCCTTATTGCAAGTATAGTATAAACAATGTGTTACGATGTCAAGATTATTTTCAAACCCTTTGCGGCCATCAGCCGCAGGGTTTGATGCAAGAGCTCTCGCGACGGCGCAAACCCTTTGGCCATCAGCCGCAGGGTTTGATGCAGGAGCTCTCGCGACTGAGCATGCAATGTGCGAAGGAATGCCGAGCTCTCTGTAGCGAGGCCGACGGCGCAAACCCTTTAGCGGCCATTAAATAATCATCACATTGTCACTGAAAAGCTTTCGGCACCGACCAATTCTTTGATTTCATTGATTAAAGCTTCGCTGGGAGCGACAAAAAGGTCTTCTCCTACCAGAATTTGCACACTTTTGAATTCTTGCGTATTCAAATGCAGATAAATCGGTGTTGTGCCGGGAAACAAGCTGAGCTTTTCACGCAAAGATAAGAGAACCGGTTGTGTAATTGTAGACACATTTAAGTTGATGGCTTTAATGACTTTATAGATTTCTTCAATGCGCTTGATATCCCCGGCAATAATATTGGGCGTTTCTTCACGAAAACCCACTCGCCCAATTACCACCACCACTGCACCTTCTTTGAGAATTTCCGCTACATTGGGATATGTGGAGGGAAAAACCACCGCTTCTACTTCGCCATCCAAATCCTGAACTTTCACGATGGCCATACGCTCATTGCTTTTGCGCGTCGTCGTCAATTTAACACCGCTGATGATGCCAATAATCTTAACTTCTTGACCTTCCACCACACCTTTTAAATCTTTAATCGTATGTTTGGCAAACTCTTTGATTTCAGTCTTATAATGCGCCAAAGGATGTCCACTTAAATAAAAACCTAAAATCTCTTTTTCATACCCTAAAATCTCGTTCTTAGGAAATTCTTTAATATCAGGAAAAGCATTTTCTTGTTTTTTAAATCCTCCCGCGCTTTCTCCCATACTAAAGAACGAAAATTGACCACTGGCCGCTTCTTTCTGCGATTGCGCGCCCCGCTCTAAAGCATTATCCAAAACCGCCATCAATTGCGAACGCCGGACTTGCAAACTATCAAAAGCCCCGCATTTGATCAAACTTTCCACAACCTTGCGATTGGTCACGCGCAAATCCACCCGTTTGCAAAACTCAAAAATCGACTTGTATGGCCCATCCGCCTGCCGATTAGCCACAATGGATTCAATTGCGGTTTGACCAACATTTTTGATCGCCAAGAACCCAAAACGAATGGTTTTTTCATCCATAACATTAAATTCAACAATACTTTCATTAATATCCGGCGGCAAAATCGCAATACCCAACTCTTCACTGGCATTAACATACTCGACAACCTTGTCGGTATTATCCTTTTCACAGGTCAGCAAAGCCGCCATATACTCGACGCTATAATTAGCTTTCAAATACGCGGTTTGATAGGAAATCACGGCATAAGCGGCCGAATGACTGCGATTAAACCCATAGCCGGAAAAATAATCAATCAAATCAAAAAGTTTATTGGCCTCATCTTCCTTAATATGACTGGCTTTCAGGCAACCCTCAACAAACAATTTGCGAATCTTTTCCATGTCCTCAGCAACTTTCTTACTCATCGCCCGCCGCAAATGATCAGCCTGCGTCATCGAAAAACCCGCCAAAACACTGGCCATTTGCATAACTTGTTCCTGATAAATAATAATGCCAAAGGTGTCCTTTAAAAGACCTTCCAATTTCGGATGCGGATATTTCACCGTCGCTTCGCCACGTTTGCGTTTGATATAATCGTCGAGCATGCCCGAGCCCATTGGACCAGGCCGATACAAAGCCAGAATCGAAATCAAATCTTCAAACTGGCTGGGTTTAATTTTACGCAAAAGATCTCGCATACCAGCGCTTTCTAACTGAAAAATTCCCGACGCATTTCCTGTTCCCAAAAGCTCATAGGTTTTTTTATCATCCAGAGGTAATTTGCTTAAATCCAAATCAATGCCGCGAGTTTTTTTAATCCACTTAACAGCCTTGTCAATCACCGTTAAATTGCGCAAACCCAAGAAGTCCATTTTCAAAAGACCGATTTTGGCAATCCCGTCCATCGAAAAACCCGTGGTCACTTGTCCGTCGGTGCTTTTAAAAAGCGGAACATATTCTGTCAAAGGCTTATCCGCAATAACCACCCCGGCCGCGTGAATCGAAGCATGACGATTCAAACCTTCCAAAACTTGCGCGGTTTCGACAATATCATGCGCCACCTGATTTTCTTGACACAACTTTGCCAACTGCGGCTCAACTTTAAGCGCGTCTTTAAGCGTCATGCCAATTTCAGCGGGAATCAATTTGGCAATCTTATCAACATCCGCGTACGGCGCGCTCATCACCCGCCCCACATCACGCACCGCCGCGCGCGCTTGCATGGTTCCAAAGGTAATGATTTGAGCCACATTATCCTTACCGTATTTGTTGGTCACATAATCAATAACTTCCTGCCGACGCTCAAAACAAAAATCAATATCAATATCCGGCATACTCATTCGTTCGGGATTTAAAAATCGCTCAAACAACAAACCATAACGAATCGGGTCCAAATCGGTAATGCCCAAAAGATAACTGACCAAACTGCCCGCCGCTGAACCACGACCAGGCCCGACGGGAATCCCGCGCTGTTTAGCATAATGAATAAAATCCCAAACAATCAAGAAATAACTGACAAAACCCATTTTTTTAATGGTTTGCAATTCGTGGTTCAATCGTTCCTGCAAAACCGGCGTTATTACGCCATAGCGATCTTTGATACCACGCGTGCATAATTCTTGCAAATACTCATCCTTACCCATGCCGCCGGGCGGATCATAATTGGGTAAATGATATTGGCCAAAACGCAAATCCAGATTACACTTGTCAGCAATCTCAACGGTATTCTGTAATGCTTCCGGCACCCACAAAAATTCACGCTTCATCTGATCAGGAGACTTGAAAAAAAACTGATCCGTTTTTAAGCGCATGCGATTAGGATCATTGAGGAAACTTTGCGTCTGAATGCACAACAAGGCTTCATGCGCTTTATACTGCGCTTGTTCCAAATAATGAACATCATTGGTAACCACCAACGGCAAATTCAGCTCTTTAGCAATGCGCATTAAGCCTTCATTGACCGGCTTTTGATCCGGCAAACCATGCTCCATCAATTCAATGTAGAAATTGCCCTTGCCAAAAATTTGACTAAACTGATCAGCAGATTTTAAAGCGGCGTCATAATGACCATTTTTAAGATTATAGGCCACCTCTCCACGTAAACACGCTGAGGTGCACAACAACCCTTCGCTGTGTTGAGCCAAAATTTCTTTGTCCATACGCGGACGATAATAAAATCCTTCCAAATAACCAGCAGAAACCAATTTCATTAAATTTTTATAACCAGTCATATCCTTAGCAAACAAAACCAAATGTGACGACCCGCCCTGTTGCGGATTGCGGTCAAAACGACTGCCCGGAGCCAAATACGCTTCACAACCAATAATCGGCTTGACCCCATGCTTGATCGCGGTCTGATAAAAAGTGATTGCTCCGCACAAATTGCCGTGATCGGTCATGCCCAAGGCTGGCATTTTATATTCGGCAGCTTTTTTAATCAGTTCATTGACCCGGCAAGCCCCGTCGAGTAAACTGTACTGAGTGTGAACATGAAGATGAACGTAATCGGAGAAATGCATATTTTTTATTTTTTGACCTATTTTATGCTTTTACTTAATTCTTTCTCAATCTGCTTAATCGTTGGCAGACTTAATTTCAAATTCTTTGGCAATGAATGACTTAATTTATACTCCGAAACACCGATAGGTTTATGAATGTCACTTAAAGCATATTCAGCAACCAATTTATCTTTGTTTTTGCACAACAACAGCCCTATGGTTGGCTGATCACCGGGCTTACGCAATTGCATATCGACAGCTTTAATATAAAAATTTAGCTGACCAGCAAACGACGGTTCAAAGCTTTTTGTTTTCAATTCAATAACCACGTAACAATGCAATTGTGCATGATAAAAAAGAAGATCAATATAAAACTCCTGACTTCCAACCTGAATGTGAAATTGTTGGCCAATAAAAGCAAACCCTGCCCCCAACTCCAAGAGGAATTTAGTTAAGTGATCCACAAGCCCTTTTTCGAGATCGCGCTCATTATAATCATCTGCCATACTTAAGAAATCAAAAACATAGGGGTCTTTTAACGTTTCATGCGCAAGGTCAGATTGTGGCTTAGGTAATGTTAAAACAAAATTACTAATCGCCTTACCTTCACGTTTATATAAACGGCTTTCTATTTGATGAGTTAAGAGGCTTCTGCTCCAATTATGCAAAATAGTCTTTTTTACGTAATAAAACGCCTCATCTAGATTCTTACACTGTGAAATAATGACAATATTATGCCCCCAAGGGATTTGCATAATTAGTGCAACAGCTTGTTGCACTAATTCATTCTTTTTGCCGGCATAAAACAAATACCATTTTTGAATATACATCATATTCCGGCGAGAAAATCCCTTCATGGCGGGAAATTCCGTTGACAAATCTTGGCTTAACTGATCAATTAAACCATCACCCCATTTAGCTTTTTTCTGTTTAGCAACAATATCGGCGCCAATGCTCCAATAAAGCTCAAGCAACTGCGTGTTAACACTTACGGCCGCTTTAATTTGGGCATTACGAACCCGCGCTTTAATATCTGAAAGCCAGATTTTATACGCTTTATCTAAAATTAATCTTGATTTCACCACAAAATCCTCACTGTTTTAAAGAAACACTAAACCTGGACAAACACTGCAAAACATCAGCAAACCTTCAAATTGGCTATTTATATGTAGATGAACGTAATCGGAGAAATGCATAAATAAAAAGGATTATTGAGATTAAAAATGTGTTTTATCCCAAATTTTGCGTTACAACACAGTGCGCGACGATACATTGTACACAAAAAGTAAAATGCAAAATTCGGGTTTATATTAACACAATATTTTTTACTAGGAAAAAATTTTTTGAATATCGTCGACAAAAACAACGGGGGCAATGAATCAGCCAGCTCAACGAGCCTGCTTCATGCCCCCGATTTTGTACAATCTAAAAAACCCTGCCTACTTAATCATGATTTTTCGACCGTCAGCCTTCTTGCTGTCTTTTTTCTCGCGAGGAATAGTAACTTTCAAAACCCCATTATCATATTGAGCATCAATCAAGTCTGCCTTGGCATCATCCGGCAAAGGGATACTTTGCGAAAAATGCCCAAATGACCGCTCTTTACGAAAGAATTGATTGCCTTTGGTTTCCTCAACCTCGCTGTTTCGCTCTCCAGAAACCAACAACATGCCCTTTTTGACTTCAACATTGATATTGTCCTTTTGCATACCAGGCAAATCAATGGTCACCACATATTGCTGATCGGTTTGCTTCATGTCCACCTTGGTTTGAAAAACATTCATGCTGGGCATCATCGTACTTCGCATCATACGACTCATTTGTCTTTGCATTCGATCCATTTCCAAAAAAGGATCCATAACATCTGTTGCATAATAATTCACCGGAGACGGCTGGTTTTGATCCGCTAATTGCTGTTGCAATTGCGCAACCTGCTGTTGCAAATGTTCAACTTGCTGTTTTAACTGCGCCGTATCATCGGCACCATAACCGGTTAACGGAAAAAACGCACAGACACCAACCACCCATCCTGCCATCATTAATTTTTTATAATTCATCATGACCTCCGTGATTTCATGACCAAAAAATTAATTATCCAACCTGTATATCAATCGATTTGGGTTGCGCCGCTTCAGACTTGGGAACACTAATCTCTAAAATCCCATCTTTATAATTAGCCTTGATTTTGTTTTGATCCACATCTGTTCCCAAATTGATAACCCGAACAAACCGGCCATACGAGCGCTCAATGCGATGCGCTTGCCGATCTTTATGTTCCGCTTCACTCTTGCGTTCACCATCAATTCTTAAAACTCCATGCTCAAAAGAAATCTTAATATCCTCTTTCTTAATCCCCGGAAGATCAGCTTTCAATACATACTGATTCTTTTCCTCCAAAAGATCCAAAGCCGGATACCAATCTCCGCCCAGCGACGATTGAGTCTCCGTCAATGAAGAAAACGGTAAATTAAAAAAGAACCCATCATCCAAAAACTTTTTAATCACATCATTGCTGCGGTTTTGATACGGTACAATTTTCATCATCCACCTCCTGTGTTATAAAGTTAATTTTAGTTGGCACTCAATCATTACGACTGCTAATTATTTGTTAAAATTTTTTGAGGATTTCTCCCCAAAAGGCATTAGCACTCTATTCGCCTGAGTGATAAATTATCACAATTTTTATTTTTGTCAAGAGGCAGCACAAAATAAACCCTATTAAAGCGCGCTCAACTTTTGCGGCTCTTTCTCAATCTGCATTCCGAATAAAAGCGGTACCTGAATCGGCGCGATATTGATAATAACCGGATAAAACCCGTCAATTTTCATATTTTGTATCGTCTGCTGCGGCAGAGGCAAGGCCACACCTTTGTCGTCGCGCTTGATTTGCAAATCTAAGCCGGCCGAATTAAAATCAATACCACCGACGGGAGTGGGAGCTGTGACTGCAGCTGAGGCAACATCACCTCCATCGCTCTTAGTAACTTCTGTAATTATTAATTCTTCTACATGCTCAGTCGTTGTATCTGGAATAGTTAACGGATGATCAAAAATATCATATTTCTCCAACTGCGCAATCTCTTCAGAAGTTAAATTTCTCTCAAAAGATGTTGTATAGTAATCAACCCTAAATTCTCCTCCTCGCAGAAGAATATGATAGACCTGATTTAATTGATGAGGATATTTAATCCCCACATCTCCTGCACCTTGGCGAACCTGCGATTGCAACTCCTGGTAAGCTCGATCATAAAGCAAAACACGCGGGTCCGTGACATTTAGTTGATTTAATATATGCCTAACACTCACTTTACCATGACCGTTAATTTTATCACTCTGCAATAAGCCAACCAAAAATTCAATATCCCCATACTCTCCCAATTTCAAAAGAGCATTTGCTTGGGCTAAATCATTTGAGCTGGTCGCCACTCGACGATACTGATTAATCATTTTATCTTTTGCAACATTTAATTTTTCTAATGCTGTTTCAACATCGGTATAATTTGATCCACTTAAAAGTGGCAACAATGGTTCAATAGCCCGAACATCTCCCAATTCACCAAGTTTTTGTATCGCATTCTTCAAACCGATAGCGTAATAACTACCCAAAACCATCATATACCCATCTACCATTTGATCTTTTGTGGCATTTAACTTTATTAGCGATGTTTCTACATCAACGTAATTTGATCCACTTAAAAGTGGCAACAATGATTCAATGGCCCGAGCATCTCCCAATTCGCCCAATTTCTGTATAACGCCGCTTATGTTATCACTTCCCAAAGCCGCAATATACGCATCCACCATTTGCTCTTTTGTGACACCTAGCTCTACTAAAATCTCCCCAGCGTCGAAGCGAAACTGTAAGTTTGGATGTCCTAAAAGTTTTAGTAAAGAAGGAATCGTCCCTTTAAATCCTTTGCGACCAAAATAAATAACTGCTTTGGCTTTATACGTCCCCATTATCGCCGAGGAGGCGACATAAAAATTATTTGCTATTCGTATTTCAGTGATATCTAGCTTAGGTGGAATAATTTTATTGTATTGAGGCGCAAGAGGATGATCGCCATTATCCCATCCGCCAAAATCAATCGGATCCTCATATCTCTGAGAATAATATCTAACCCGAAAATCTCCCCCTCGTAAAACAATTTGATAAGCTTCAGCAAATTCAGAAGGAAAACTAAAAACAACATCTCCTGCATCCATCGGCAACTCCGCTTGCAGCTTATTGTAAACTCTATCAAAAAGTAGCACGCGACGATCCATGATTCTTAATTGAGACAAAATACTTCTGGCATGAAGAAGAAACGTACCTCTTTCGTGCTGCAATGATTCAATAACAAGTTCAACACCTCGTGAATTTCCTAATTTTGCTAAGGATTGCGCGGTAAGATTTCTAACACGTGCGTCTTGATCAGATAACCTCTCTGACAAAAACTCATTGGAACTCTCCTCACCCAATTTCCCCAAAAGTTCTGCAAAAATAATACTCTTGTTAAAATCATTCCTATTTTTTGCCGATTCTAGTTTTGTCAACGCTATTGCACGCGCGCGCAAACCATCAATTCTTTCCAAAGCTAAAGCAATCACCTGCAAAACAGAAGCGGTTATAACATTTTCCTGTTCTAATTTATTTATTATTGGCAACAAAGTTCTCTGAGCTTTCAGCTTGCCAAAAACATAAGCTATGTCCCGTACCGTCTGAGAACTGCTATCCTCCTGTTCAAATTTTGCCAATAACTCAGGAATAACATCTTGACCCCTCATAACAATTCTATCTAAATAGAGATAACGTTTAATATTGTTATCTTCAAGCGCACTGGCTCGCCTTAAATTAAATTCCACCTTATTTGTAAAATAGCCAATCGGGTCAAATTCGGCAACAGCATAAAGAGCGACACCAATCAAGAACATAGTTCCTGGATTGTGCGTGGCAAACTCCGCCGCCTGCTGAGCCCAAGTTGTAGCCGCATAGCCAAAGCTCTGCACTTGCTCAACCACGCCCCCCGCAGAAACGCTCCACCCACTGCTGGCCGCACCACTTAACATATAATTTTTTGTATCAGTAACTGATGCTGGCTTGATATTCAATGGCACAGACGACGGACTTGCAACAGTCACATCACCTGGCCTAGCATTTTCAATCAAACTGGAACTGACAACAACATCTCTACCATTTTCTAATGGTGATCCGGCGACAACTCCCCGCACATTCGCCGGCTGATCAGAAAGCGACCCCTGGTATTCTTTTAAACCTGCAACTGTCGCCACACCAACAGAAAGCCCGCCAGAAAAATATTTTCGCGGAATCGGTTCATTGGTTAAAGCATCAGTATCTTCTTTAATGTAGTTATAAACGCCTTTCTTAAATGCCGCTAAATACTGTTCATAAATTTTTTGTTTGGTTTCTTTGTCGAGTAAATCAATGCCTTTGGTTTTATTTTGATTCACATAAACCTGCCCCAAAAGACTTTCCTTCAGGCGCTTTTTATACCACGTCGCTAAAATCATCGAATTGTAAATCTGGCGGACCGCCGCAAAATTGCGCCCTTCATTGACTTCTTTTTCAATCTCGGGGATAATCAGCTCACGCAGGATATTAGCACCAATTTTATTTATGTCATTGCGACTGAAGGGAGTCCCTTTTAGACGAGGACCCGCAGGTGACAAAGTAATCTTTTCAAAAGATTGCCGCGCCCCTTCGGGGCTCGCAATGACATTGCTTTGAGAGAGCGCCGCATAATCTTCTTCCAACATAACCTTCAAGTGACGTTCCACGACAAAAACACGATTATCGTTTTCATACACTGCCGCTTTGTCCGGCATAATCCATACTTTGTTAAAAGTGTTGACTGGCAATTGATCAACCCCATACAACTTTTGCGCTTTTTCCCGTACCCGTTGCCAAAATTCACTGCCTAATTCTTGCTCAGGATAAATCAATGACGCCGTCAGCTGCTTTAAAATATAATCTTGCGCGAGCATATCTCGACCCATCTCGGTCACGCCCAAAGCTTCGGGAATGATTCGCCCGCTTTCATACGGAGAAAGATTAACCCAAAATTCATTCTCAGGCGTTGTCAAAGACGCTAAAAAGTATTTAATCAGCTTTTGCGACTCTTGTTCAAGTGCTGTGCCTGAAATATTTTCATCACCAGTATTTACAATAAAATCAAATCGCAAAGGATTGCCTGGATAAATGCTCATTCCACGAATAATTGGCGGTTGAAAACTCTCGCTTAACCCCATCATTGTCCCAACTGCAGGCAAACTGACGCCGGAAATACCAACACTCTGGGCACTGGCTTTGGCAGGCATTAAAAATGATGTCATGCCAAAAACAATAACAAGGACAAAACTTGTCAACCGCCGTATAAAGCCATGATTTGTCATGAAAAGATTTCTTTTCATAAAGTGCCTCCCTATCTCAAATACAAAAAATTATAGAATTGTCCAGAACAATAGAAAGAAAACCCCTGTTAGCAAATACCAATGCTTCCAAGGGCTTTGAGCAGAGCAGAAAAACAAAAGAATATTCCGCTTTATTCCCACTCGATGGTGGCTGGCGGTTTGGAGCTGATATCATAAACCACGCGATTAACGCCGGCAACTTCATTGATGATGCGATTGGAAATCCGCCCCAGCAAATCATAGGGCAAATTGACCCAATCCGCAGTCATGCCGTCGAGACTAGACACACAACGAATCGCGATCACATTTTCATAGGTTCGTTGATCACCCATAACGCCAACCGTCTTAACCGGCAAAAGAACAGCAAACGATTGCCAAACTTCGGTATACAATCCGGCTTTTTTGATTTCATCAATCACTCGTTCATCCGCTTCGCGCAAAATTTCTAAACGTTCTTTGGTCACATCACCAAGAATACGAATGGCCAAACCCGGCCCCGGAAACGGTTGCCGAGCCAAAACCGTGTCAGGCATTTCTAAAACCTTACCAATCACCCGGACTTCATCCTTAAATAATTCGCGCAAGGGTTCAACCAATTGCAGCTTCATATCTTTAGGCAAACCACCAACATTATGATGACTTTTGATCATCGAAGAAGGCCCACCAATTGGAGAAATCGATTCAATCACGTCGGGATACAATGTCCCTTGACCTAAGAATTCAGCTCCTTTTATCTTTTTGGCGGCATCTTGAAAAACTTTGATAAATTCGTCCCCAATGATTTTACGTTTTTCTTCGGGATCTTCTATACCTTTTAATCGAGTTAAAAAACGCGCAGAAGCATCAATGCAATGCAAATTCATTTTAAAATGGCCCTTGAATGTCTTCTCAACCGAGGCAGCTTCATTCTTACGCAACAAGCCATTATCAACAAAAATGCAATGCAAATTCTTGCCAATGGCTTTCTGCAATAAAACCGCAGCCACCGACGAATCTACCCCGCCACTTAAACCCAACACCACACGTTTTGTTCCAACTAAATCTTGAACTTGTGAAATGGCTGAGCCAATAAATTTGTCCATGGTCCAACGAGGCAAACACCCACAAATTTGATACACAAAATTCACCAAAACTTGTGAACCGCGCTGTGAATGCACGACTTCCGGATGAAACTGAACGGCAAAGATTTTTTTAGACCGATTGGCAATACCAGCAAATGATGTGGTCAAGGTATGCGCCAGCGTCGTAAAACCCTGCGGAATTTTGGTCACGATATCCGAATGACTCATCCAACAGGTCAAATTCGTCGGAAGATTCACAAAAAGATCTTTATTGCTGTCAATAAAAAGTTCAGCACGGCCGAACTCGCGTTCCTTTGACTTTTGAACCGTTCCACCAAACATATGCGTAATCAACTGCATCCCATAACAAATACCCAAAATTGGAATATTCATTTTGAAAATTCCCGGATCCGGCAAAGGCGCACCTTTGTCATAAACGCTCATCGGCCCGCCAGAAAGAATAATTCCTTTAGGATTTTGTTTTTGAATTTCTTCAGGAGTAATATTGTACGGAACAATGCGGCTAAAAACTTTATTTTCACGAATCCGACGAGCGATCAATTGAGTGTACTGAGAGCCAAAATCTAAAACCAAGATCAGCTCTTTAACCCGCGGCCGAGTAACCGTCGAGGATTTAACCATTTTATTAAACTTCGCACTGCGCGCCGGCTTAGCAGCCCAACGGCTGGCCTTAAACTTCTTTTTACGGTTCATGAACTTCTTTTGCAAAGAACGTCTAGCGGAAGTACTTGCTGTTTTAACCTTAACTTTAGCTTTCGCTGTCATAATCTACCTTTTGTTTTGTTCTCTTTAAATGCTTCCAAATTAAAACAAACCCGGCTCTTACTTACCCATACCAACACGTTGGCCAACTTGAAAAACTTTGCCTTCCGTCTGAATCGAGGGCGCAATAATCATTTCAACATCATGCATTTCTTGAATATTAGCGCAACCTAACGACCCCATCGAAGTTCTCAATGCCCCAATCAGGTTCTGCGAACCATCATCAACTTTAGCTGGGCCAAAAAGAATTTCCTTTAATTGACCAGTCGTCCCGACGTGAATCCGTGTTCCGCGCGGTAAATTAGCATGCGACGTAGCCATGCCCCAATGAAATCCGCGACCCGGCGCTTCTTCGGCACGAGCAAAAGAAGAACCCACCATCACCGCGTCAGATCCAGCAGCCACGGCTTTGCATATCTCACCACCGATACGCATACCGCCATCGGTAATAATCGGAATATACTGTCCACGGCGTTTAAAGAAATAATCACGAGCAGCGGCCGCATCGACGGTTGCCGTTACCTGTGGGACCCCAATACCCAAAACACCGCGCGTCGTACACGCGGCACCCGGCCCAACTCCGACGAGAATACCAGCGGCGCCGATTTCCATCAATTCCAAAGTCATGTCATAAGTCACACAGTTGCCGATAATGACTGGAATCTTGCAATTTTTAACAAATTTTTCAAGATCTAAAATTTTATATTCGCTGGAAATATGGCGGGTCGTGGCCACGGTCTGCTGAACAACAAAAATATCACAACCAGCATCGACTGCGATTTGTGAAAAAGCTTTAGCGTTTTGAGGAATGCAGCTGACAATAGCCGGTACTTTGGCTTTTTTGATTTCCCGAATCCGCTTGGCAATCAACTCGTCCTTAACCGGCTTTAAATAAACCGTTTGCACCAGTTTGGTGGCTTCTTGAGGAGAGGCATTAGCAATGTCATTTAAAACTTCATCCGGTTTATCATAACGTGTCTGAATACCGTCGAGATTTAAAACCGCGATCCCACCCAACTTGCCCATGGCAATCGCAAACTTCACATCCACAACACCATCCATCGCCGCGGCTAAAATCGGCACGTCAAATTTAACACCGCCAACCGACCAACTGATATCAACTTCGTTTGGATTAACGGTGACCATACCAGGAACCAAAGCAACTTCATCAAAACCATAACACCGCCGTGCACGACGGCCAATTCCGATCCACTCAGCCATACCAAAAAACCTCCTCAAAAATTGAAAATAACTAGATTTTTAGCAAATTTTATATGAATATTAAGTCAACAATATATATAAAAACACCTCAAAAGTCAATGATTTTAAAAATTTAATCCAATTCTCCCCCACCCACTGTTTTCACATAATATATTGATAACAAATAACTTGTAAACATAACGCCAAACAAAAACCCCGCCTTCCACAGACGGGGCTTTTGTTATAAATACACACGGCAAAACGCCTTTACGTTAAATTTAAACCTCAGCTTTTCTGAGCCAAGATATCTTCCTCACGAATAGCTTTTTGCCGATCTGCTGGTGAGAGCTGATCTTTAAACGCTGCCTTCTTCTGCTGAGCCTCTTCAGCCTTACTTAACAGCGGGAAATTCGCCATCGTTGCCGGCGCGATATTGATAATAACCGGATACAATCCTTCGATATTGATATTCGGCAAGTCCTGTTGAAATACCGGCAAAGGAACGCCATTCTTGTCTCGTTTAACTTGAAGATTCATTAAAGTCGGATCAAAGTTGATACCACCGACTTGCGAAGAAGCCGTAGCGCCGGCTTTCACATCTTCGCCAATCTTGTTAATGGTTGAGTCATAAGCCTTCAAAGCTTTAACAATATTCCAGCGATTATTCTTAAATACTTTAATTGCCTCATCTATTCGATTCTCTCGATTTTCTAAATATGGATTCTTAAAAGCAATAATGTCACTAGTCAAATCACGAACCCACCCGATATCGATTCCAATATCGAGAACGCCAGATTTTAATGCGGCAGTTAACGCCTTGTTAAGCGAATCGCCCAAAAGCGCAGCTATAGCCTTATTTAATTCTTCTTCACTTGATTTAATCTTAGATCCTCTTGCCTGATCTCCCGCCGGCAATCGTTGAGCTTTATCATAAACCGCCCACACTTGCTCAAGTTGATCAATCATCTGCGTTAACGCGCTGGAGGAGACCACTTGATCCAAAACGATATCCACAAAATTTATATCCAATTCTTGTAACCATCCTTCAAGTTCTGAGAATTTTGTGCCGATCAATCCTTGCGTATAACTATCCACTCCGTCTACTCCTGCATTGTCTATACTATGTTGTGCCCATAAATCATGCATCTGTGTTCCAATATTAATAACCATTAAATCTTGTTGGGAATCTAATTGACTCCCAGATTTAATACGTTCTAAGGCATCTTTAACCTGACTTCGTACTGCTTCTAAATCCTCTCCTTGACTTATTAATCCCTGAATAACATCCACCGCATCTTGCAATCCAACGCCATCCATATCTTTCAAATTCTGTGTCTTATCAACATAGGGCGTTGTAAATAAATCCATATAAATAACCCCTTGGGCGTCTCTTCCTATGTGTTCCCGGCCTTTGAGAATTTCAACAACCCCACGTTTTTTCTTATCTTCTTTAGTTGGAGTAATCCATTCTCCCTGAATACCAGACTTGAGAGTTTTATCGTCATTGGTAACAAAGCGCGCTTGTGTCCAATTTGCCTTTGTCTGAGCCCCTTGCGCATTTGTAGCTATATATCGCAATGTCGCTTGCTCCCCTGACTTTTCTATAATATCTGCTGGAATCGTCACCGCACTGGCGGCGGAGGCCCAATGCTTAACAATTCTCTTTGCAACGTCTGTCGCATTGTCCTGACCACGGGGAATAGCATAATTTGGCGTATCGATCAAGATATGCTTAACAAGCTTTTCCTGCTGATGACGATGTTTAATGGAGTTCAGTGCGATTTCTACAGCAGCAATCACTTGATCATCCGCTTTACCAACCGTATGAACTGGCTGACCTTTCTCGTCAAGAATCATAATTCTGTAATCATCCTCCCCAGATAAAATTGCAACAAAAAGATCTAGTCCCTTAACATGCATCGGAGATATAGAACGAACCTCTCGACTGCCAGGCATAAAAACTGTCACACTTTCCCCATGCCTAAGAGTAATTTTAACTTGATAATCATTTATGATCTCTGCTTTAACCGCGCTGGAGGAGACGAAAGTGATTTCCACAATATTCTCAATTGGTATTTCTTGAGATATACCAGTCAGGCTTATGCTTCTAACTGTTTTATTTGATTGAGCCTGCTGCAGTTTATTAAGAATTCCCTCAGAATGATTTCTTGCAAATTTTTTTATTGTTTCAATATTAGAATCAGACAAATCATGTTTTAAACGTACTTCTTCTGAAGAAACGAATTCGATAACTTCCGAATCAAGCAACATATTTTGGACACTTTTTTCTTCATCGGTAGCCTCACCAAAAACAAAAGGCTCAAATTCTCGAGTAATAGCATCAATCTTATTATTATCAAGCTTGTATGCCTGCACTGCTCCATCGACGACAAATTTTATTTCACGAACACGCGTATCCTTAGCAACTGTACCATTTTTAATTGCAGCCAAAAGTGCATCTGCACTGTTTAACTTAATTATTTCTCCAGCCGTCACAGCGCTGGCGGCGGGCTCGCTATTCTTTAAGTCATAAGCCTTCAAAGCTTTAACAATATTCCAGCGATTATTCTTAAATACTTTAATTGCCTCATCTATTCGATTCTCTTGATTTTCTAAATATGGATTCTTAAAAGCAATAATGTCACTAGTCAAATCACGAACCCACCCGATATCGATTCCAATATCGAGAACACCAGATTTTAATGCGGCAGTTAACGCCTTGTTAAGCGAATCGCCCAAAAGCGCAGCTATAGCCTTATTTAATTCTTCTTCACTTGATTTAATCTTAGATCCTCTTGCCTGATCTCCCGCCGGCAATTGTTGAGCTTTATCATAAACCGCCCACGCTTGCTCAAGTTGATCAATCATCTGCGTTAACGCGCTGGAGGAGACGAAGATATCTAAGGAAACAATATCATTGATCGCTACATTTCCCCGCAAAGAAAAATCTATGCTCGAAACTTCTCCGTACTCATCTCTATTTATGCGATCAATTGTTCCAACATTTGTAGTAGAGGCGAAAGACCCACGAAACTTTCCACTTCTAACTTCCTGCCCAACATTGATTTCACCATCCTCTATACGCAAAGAAATTTTATCCCCAGAAAATTCTTTTGAATCTCGTTGCGTTGACGTCTTGGCGGGCAAGCCTACACGTGCTCGAACAGCATTTTCTTGATACTCATATGTTGTTTTTAAGTTCTCAGCAAAAACGATTGCCTCTCTACTTGCATTGCTATTCGATTGTTGGGCATAATTCAGATTCGCATTTGCGGCATTTACTAATCCTTCATAGGTCAATTGATCTACTTGATTACCACTGGCCTTTTCTATAAGACCAATTATCTGGTCTTTCAATCTAGCTTTCACGTCTGCTGGCAAAAACGTAAACTCTCTTTCGAAAGCGTTGGTCACTAATGCTTTTGCTTCATCCACCGCGCTGGCGGCGGATTTGGCGGCGACTTTGTTAGCAATGGTACGACTGTCTTGACCATTCACCTCTCCCATCTGAACCATTACATCAGCATCATTAGCATTAACTGCTGATGCAGCAACACCATTTGCACCCTTTTGAACTACATTAGGTAAAACAACCCCACCGGAAAAATAACGTGTCGGCACCGACTCAGCTGTATTCATATCAAAATCTTCTTTAATCATATTGTAAGCGCCTTTTTTGAAGGCTTGGACATACTGATTGTAAACATCTTGTTTGAAACCCACAGCGTCGGTTTCGATGCCTTTGACCTTGCTTTTGTCGGCATAGATTTTGCCCAATAAAGATTCTTTCAAAGCGCTTTTGTACCAGACAGCGAGAATTGCGGCATCATAAATTTGACGCACAGCAGCGAAGTTTTTGCCTTCATTGATTTCTTTTTCGATACTGGGAAGAATGGTGGTGCGAAAGACTTGGGAGGAAATTTTCAATATGTCATTGTCAGCAGCCGCAGGTGACCCAGCAATCTTATCCTTACTGTCATTCCCGTAATCTTTTAACGGGAATCCATTATTTGTAAAAGGATCCCCGATAGAAGCCTTCGGAGATGACAAATTTGAAACAGATTGCTTCACTTCGTTCGCAATGACAGAGCTTTTTGCTAACGTCTTTTGCATAGCATCCAGATCCTCTTCCAACATCACCTTCAAACGATTTTGGGTAATGAAAACTTTGCCGTCTTTTTCGGCGACTTCGGCCTTGGCCGGCACAATCCACACCTTATTAAAAGTACTCATCGGAATATCAGTGGTCCCAAATTGCTCTTGCACTTTCGCGCGAACATTGGTCCAGAACTTTTTGCCCAAGTCTGTTTCGGGATTAGTCAAGGAAGATGCTAATTGTTTCAAAAGATAATCTTGCTCAAGCATAACCTTGCCCATTTCGGTCTTGCCCAAAGCATCAGGAATAATACGATTGGCTTCATAGGGAGAAAGATTGACCCAAGCTTCTTTGTCGGGAATGGTCATCGCAGTTAAAAAAAACTTAACCAGCTTTTCGGACTCAGCTTTAAGCGCCGGGCCCTGAATTTTGTCATCGCCGCGGCCAACGATAAAATCAAATAAAAACGGATTCTCCGGATGAATATTCAAACCTTTGAGCGTCGGCGCGATAAAAACCGGCGAAATCGTCACCGCCGTCCCCGGAACAGGCAAAAGGCTGGCTAATTGCGCGCTGGCCGGACCAGGCAAACTCATAAGAAATGTCAAAATGATTAAGCAACAGATTATTTTTTTGACAAAAACAAATTTCCGACGAGCGGCAAAAGACAAAAACATGTGGCAATCCTCCCTTTAAGGTTGCGGACAAAAAGCTTGAAATATTTTTAGAAAGAAATAATACGAACAGCTGGAAAGGCACTCACACTAATAACGTAAATGTAACATACACAGTGTAACACGTCAACATGGAATCCACAAAAACCCCCGCCTGTTTTGCAGACGGGGGTTTTTGTATATTATGTAAGCAACGGTTGCGACCGTTCCCTACAGCGACTCCTATTTCTCTTAGAAGCCCATGCCTCCACCCATGCCACCCATTCCACCTGGCATTGGCGGCATTGCCGGCTTATCTTTCTCTGGAACATCCGTAATCAAAGCTTCGGTCGTCAAAAGCAGAGCCGAAATACTGGCCGCGTTTTGTAAAGCCGTACGCGTAACTTTGGCCGGATCGATAACGCCGCTTTCGAGCATATCAACATACGAATCTTGATTGATGTCATACCCGATATTAGCGCTTTTTTCTTTCTTCAACCGGTCGACAATCACAGAGCCTTCTAAACCAGCATTTTGACACAATTGGCGAACTGGAGATTCTAAAGAACGGCGAATAATATCAACACCGGTTTTTTCATCATCGCCTTTAACCTTAATGCTATCTAAGCTTTCGATCGCGCGCAATAAGGCCACACCGCCGCCGGGGACAATACCTTCTTCCACCGCGGCACGAGTTGCGTGCAAAGCATCTTCAACGCGAGCTTTTTTCTCTTTCATTTCGGTTTCGGTCGCGGCCCCAACATTGATAATCGCAACACCGCCAGCTAATTTAGCCAAGCGTTCTTGCAATTTTTCCTTGTCATAGGAAGATTCCGTCGAGGTGATTTGATTTTTGATCTGAGCAATCCGGCCTTTGATCGCATCAGTCTTGCCAGCACCTTCAACAATCGTTGTATTATCTTTATTGATCTTGACCTTCTTGGCACGGCCTAAGCTGGTCAATTCAACGGTTTCAAGTTTCAAACCGAGATCTTCGGTAATCGCCTTGCCACCAGTCAAAACGGCAATATCATCCAACATGGCCTTGCGGCGATCCCCATAACCCGGAGCCTTAACCGCAGCGCAGGCTAATGTTTTGCGCATATTGTTAACAACCAAAGTCGCCAAGGCTTCGCCTTCGACATCTTCGCAAAGGATCAATAATGGACGGCCGCTCTTGGCTACTTTTTCCAATAAAGGCAACATATCCTTTATGTTGGAAATTTTCTTTTCATAAATCAAGATATACGGGTCATCAAGCTCGCATTCCATCTTCTCCAAATCCGTTGAGAAATACGGCGAAAGATATCCTTGATCAAACTGCATCCCTTCAACAATCTTTAAATCCGTGTTGATGGTCTTGGATTCTTCGACGGTGATAACCCCATCTTTACCAACAGCGTCAAAAGCTTCGGCAATTTTTTTACCGATCAGATTGTCATTGTTAGCGGCAATGGTGGCCACCTGCTCAACTTCTTTGGTATTCTTGGAATCAATTTTTTTAGAAAGCGAAGCGATCTTGGCAACTACTTTTTCGACAGCGATGTCAATGCCGCGCTTTAAAGCCATCGGATTCGCGCCAGCGGTCACGTTCTTTAACCCTTCGCGATAAATCGCTTCAGCCAAAATGGTCGCGGTGGTGGTTCCATCGCCAGCATTGTCAGAAGTCTTCTCGGCAACTTCTTTAACCATTTGTGCGCCCATATTTTCATAAGCATCTTCTAATTCGATTTCTTTGGCAACCGAAACACCGTCCTTGGTCACTGTCGGAGAACCGAATTTTTTGTCTAAAACAACATTGCGTCCCTTAGGACCTAACGTAACCTTAACCGCGCGGGCTAATTTTTCAACACCAGCGAGGATTTTGCGGCGGGCTTCGTCGCCAAATACCAATTGCTTAGCTGCCATAACGTAACTCCTTTTTCTTAAGCTGTTAAAACAAAATTAAAATCTGTGTTTACTTCGCATCTTTAAAAACGGCCAAAATATCATCTTCACGCATAATCAAAAGGTCTTCCCCTTCGGTCGTGGTGATTTCGCTGCCGCTGTATTTACCATAAAGGATACGGTCGCCGACCTTAACTTCCGGAGCATGAACGCTGCCATTATCCAAAAGTTTGCCTTTGCCAACCGCGACAATCTTGCCTTCTTGCGGTTTTTCTTTGGCGGTTTCGGGAAGCAAAATGCCGCCCTTGGTTTTCTCGATGGCATCGAGAGGTTTGACGATGATTCTGTCTGCTAACGGTTGTAACTTCACTGCTGACCTCCTTGTTGAATCTGTTGGACTATTAAGCAAACCCAAAACCTTAAAACATCAATTTCAGGTTTAGCAATCAAATTGATTGAGTGCTAATTCTACGAATCAAATGCATTTTGTCAAGATTTTTTTTTAAAACACCCTTGACAAAGGTGTATTAGTGTATTACTCTTGTGATACACAAGCGCAACGGAGAAACCTATGCAGAAAAAACCAAAATATTATTTTCAAATCAATCCATCGTCGGGAGTTCCGGTTTACCGCCAAGTGATGGATCAAGTCAAAACGCAAATCGCCCTCGATCATTTACCGCGCGGCAGTTTTTTACCGTCTGTCCGCCAAATGTCCAAAGATTTAGAAATCAATCCCATGACCGTTTCCAAAGCCTATTCCCTTTTAGAAAAGGACGGCATCGTTGAGCATGTGCGCGGGCAAGGCATGAAAATCACTCAAGGCCCGCTGGCGCAAAAATTCTTGAATGTCAGCCATGAAAGCATTGGCCCTTTATTAAGTGAAGTAATCACCAAAAGCAAACAGCTTTCGCTGACGGTTTCACATTTACATAAACTGATTGATGATGCCTGGGACAAGGAGAATTGATATGGAAAATATTATCGTCGTGCAGGATGTCAGTAAATCGTTTGGAAAGAAAACTGTTCTGGACCACATCGATCTGATCGTCCCCCGCGGTTGTGTTTTTGGGTTGATGGGGAAAAACGGCGCCGGAAAAACCACCTTAATCAAATCACTCTTAGGTTTGGTTAAACCAACGGCCGGTCGTATTGATTTGTTGGGCGAAAATCCCTGGACGCTGTCTGATCGGGCCAAAGAACAAATCGGCTACACGCCGCAAAGCGATCAACTCTACTCGTGGTTAACCGTCGGACAATTATTAAACTACACCGCTTCCTTTTATCGAAATTGGAATAGCAAGCTGGTTGATAAATTGCTCAACGACTGGGACGTCGATCCGCAAGACCGCGTCGGCCTGCTCTCCGAGGGGCAAATGCAAAAAGTCGCTATCATTTTGGCTTTAGGCCACGAACCTCAACTGCTTATTTTTGACGAACCGGTCGCCAGCTTGGATCCAATGGCACGCCGACAATTTTTAAAAACCATATTGGAAATTGTTTCCGACCGCGATTGCACCATCTTCTTTTCCAGCCATATCACACCGGATCTGGAGCGTGTTACTGATCAAGTCGCCATCTTAAACAAAGGGAAAGTCGATTTTACCGGCGGATTGGATGTGCTTAAAGATACGGTCAAACGATTACGCATTGATGCCGCAAATACTTTACCTGCCGACTTAAACATTGCCGGATCATTGTCTTGCGAAATCAATGAACGTACCGCCATCATTACCGTGCGCGAGTTTAACGATGCTCTCATCCATGATCTGACCAACCGCCTTCAAGCCAAAATCACCGTTGAAAATCTGAACTTGGAAGAAATTTTTTTGGAGCTTAACGCATGATGCGCAAACTCAAACATATTGTTCTCTTATACCTACGCGAACCGGGCTTTATCGTGCTTTCAGCCTTAAGCTTCCTATCATTATGCGCGATGCAAGCAGTGATTTACTGGGGCATTGAAAGAAATTTATGGAATGATAACTTTGTTAGCATTGCTATTGGCAATCAGAAAAGCATTGAAATTCTCGTGCATAAATACATGTTGGGCGACGAACTTTTGAGTTTCGTTTTTATTTTAGGCCTGTGGTTGATGTTTACTTTTGGGCTGTTAATCAAAAAACAATTTGCCAATGAACGCGCTGCTCTACTGCCGAATTATCGCTGGCCGCATGTCAGCGTCATGCTGGGAATTTTAGCTTTTATGATTAGCGCAACCATTGTGCTCAGTAAAAGCGCTATGGTTCTGTCGCAACTATTTTTTTTGCAAGTCTTACATGTTCCTGTTTCTCTCTGGGCCATTTATTTGGTGATTCTGACTATGGGCTTAACCATGTTGTATTTAGGTTATCTTTCAATGAGTTATATCGTCGTTATCGGTTATCTGGCTTTGATTGTTTTAGCGCAAAATATGACTGGGGTTTTGGGTATGGTTTCCTCCAGCGCTCTCTGGTATTACAGTCTCTTATCTATTTTCACCGGCGGAATTATCCTTTTTGTCTATCGCCTGATCCATTTGAAAAGCGAACACATCGAGTATCCATTTCTTTTGTCGTGGCCGCCACAAAAAGCGCTGCGCAATCAACAAGCGCTTGCGCAGAAAGTTTACTTGCTCAAAACCCGCTGTTTAAAATTCTTACACCTATCCCCTCAAGAACCAACGATTCCTGCTTTTTATCAACACACAACATTGTGGGCACGTGCCCACACTTGGGGATCTGTCGGTCAACCCAATATTTTCTTGTTGATGCTTTTATCTTTTGCGGGATTGCCATTGTATTTTATCTTTTTACAATCTCCCACAACTGAATTGGCCACCATAAGAATTGAAACCAATTTTCTTCTGTTAAGCACCGCTGCCGTCCTGCTGACCATTATCACCAATTATAAAAATATGATGTTCTGGAGTTCTGACCTCATCAAACCTGTCCGTCGCTGTGATTTTTTTAAACAGCAAGGTGTCAAAGTATATTGCCATCTTTTGTCCTACTGGTTCGTGATTGTCCTCTATTTTGCCATCATCCCGGATTGGGCAACGGGAGCTCAACAATTGCAAACAACCCATTTTTGGGCTTTTCTCTTTTTAACATTGTGCTTTGCAACCCTTTGCCTCTGGTGGCTGGCCACCTTAAGTGCCCTGCGCAATGAGCGCGCCGTAATTGGCAATGGTTTTGTGCTCTGTCTTATCATTATGTCTGAACTTCTGCTGGCTGGTAAAAGTTCGACACAGTGGATAATAGTCAATGCTTTTCTGTGCCTGACTCTCAGCACCCTGTTTTTAAAATTAGCTTATGAGAAATGGATGGATAAAGAATTTTAATAACTCATCTCCAAGGAGAACACTTATGAACACTGTTGAAGTATCACAACTGCGCGTCGAATACGACGAAGTCACAGCGGTACATGATCTTTCCCTGACATTAGAACAAGGAAAAATTTACGGCTTTGTCGGACCCAACGGCGCCGGAAAAACATCGACCATCAAAGCTTTGGCCGGCGTCATCGAGCCTACGCAAGGCACCATTTTGCTCAATGGCTTTGATTTAGATCTACATCGCGAAAAAGCCTTACGGCATATCGGCTATATGCCTGACTTTTCTCCGGTTTATGAGAATTTAAAAGTGTGGGAATACCTAGATGTTTTCGCCGCCGCCTACGATATCAAAGCATCTGAACGCCCGCATCACGTCGAGAAATGGCTCAACAAAAGTGACCTTGTCTCTAAGCGTGATGCTTTAATCAAAGGCTTATCCCGTGGGATGCGTCAAAGATTAGTTTTAGCTAAAACCTTAGAATCTGACCCCAACATTTTATTACTCGACGAACCTGCCAGCGGACTTGACCCCATCGCGCGCAAACATATGCGCGACTTGATCAAGGAAGCCAGTCAAAATGGAGCAACCGTCCTGATCTCCAGCCACATTCTTTCGGAATTGAGCGAATTTATTGACAGCGCCATCATTCTTGAAAAAGGCAAACTGGTCGTCTGCGGAACCATCGATGACATTCGGCAGAAAATCGGCGGTGAACAAAAACTCATTGTCAAATTTGCTAACGCAACCGCCGGTAAAGAATTCATGGGAAAATTACTATTATCCCAAAACGTCCCGCCCAATCAAGTCACCTGCGACAAAGCAAACTATATAATTAACTTTGGCAATGACAAAAACACAGCCGCGCAATTCTTAAACAAAATCCTTTCATCCGGCGTTGCTATCGAAGAATGTTCTATCAAAAACGACACCATCGAAGACATCTTTCATAAAATTGGTGCAAAGGAGGTCGCATGAACCCTTTTCAATTAAAAGACAACGCCCTGTTCTTAAGCTGCTGGCATGAACGCAATCGCCCTATTCAGCTGATTTGCTATACGATTTTTATTATCGGAATTCTCTTATTAACCTTTTTTTCAATTGCTCTTTTTGATCAGACACCAAACATGAGCTGGCTGATTCTATTTTATGTCTTGACAACCATCCAAGCGGTCGCCTTACTTTTAATCGGCTCTCTTTTTGCTAGTTCCTTAAGTAGCCGTGAACGCACTTGTGCAACCCTCGACTTTCACCGTAATTCGCCGCAACCGGTCATTGAAAAGATCATTGGCCTGGTGTTGGGCGCAACATGGTTTGAATGGTCCCTCTTCTTACTTCTTTTTGTCATTGAATTGCCGTTCGCAATATTGCCACAAATAGCACTCGTTGACATTCTCTTATTTAATGCTTCACTAATGCTGACCGGTATTTTCTTCCAAACGACAGCATCCATGCTGGCACTTCTTTCCCCTCAAAAAAAGAGAGGATCTCCATTCGCACTATTATTCTTACTTTTATTTCTAGGTTGGCCGCTAGTTGGATTTATTTTTGCCTCATCTCAATCCAGTTTCTTTGCGCATCTCTTCGGAGCAACAGTATTAAAATATATTTATCACGAACCTTTTGTGAGATTTAACGGGTGGTTTTATCATTTCCAACTCCCCTTGATTCTTTTGCAAGGTATTGTCCAACTCCCACTTATTTTACTGATGATTAAAGGACTCAAACGAATCTTTAATCGACCCAACAGTCCCGCGTGGTCTAAACTCGACGTTATCGGATTTTTCGGTTTTATCTTCTTTATGATTACGGGATTCTTTGTCGCAAATTATAGCCACTTTAATATAATCGCTGAGCAACATTCCTACGGGCGCTATAACACTCTTTCTCTGGGAGATTTTACCCTACAAAGCATGGGTCTATTTATTATTTTATTTGCAGCTATCGGATTTTTCATCGGATTTTTTACCGTCCCCAGTTATTTTAAGCGAACAAAATACCTGATCTTAAGTACCAAGAAATCCTCAGCATTAAACAATTTCTTTAACGACGGGGCAACATCCCTCCCCACTATTCTTATCTATCTGGCTATTGGAGCTATCTTTATGCTCCCGTATATCTTTTTACAAAAAGTTCCAATCCCCAATGCCTTGGCTGTATTGACCATGCTGTCAAGCCACATTATTGCTTTTGCCGGATTTCTGGAATTCTTTCGCTTAAGCCGTTTTCGCAGCGACAAAGTTTTTTTTGTCACAACTTTAATTGTTTTGTGGGTATTTGTTCCGTGGTTAGTCAGCCTTGCGTGCGGCAATAAGTTTGAAACCATGGTGAACATTGGAACCCTTTCACCATTTGTTGGAATCGCTTACATATTTACAGTCATTTCAGCCCAGATAAAATTACCCTATTGGCCATTATTTTTGCCCTGTCTAACCGGAGCAATAACATGGCTTTTAGCATGGCGAGAACATCAAATCATTAAACAAAAAATAAAATATTCACAACAATAAATCTCATTTGAAAGGAGGTGAAGACTATGACACCAGAAGCCATTAAGCACGTGTGTAAAGCCCTGGCTGTTTGTTGTATTGCCGTTGGGGGATTGGGCTCCATGGCCTGCGTCCCTTTCGCGTTGACCAACAACTTAAGCCTGATCACAACAGCTGGCATTTATTTTGTCGCTGGCGGGGTTATGATCACAGGCGGTTTGCTCAGTTACATCGTCTTAAACAAGTCGTAAAAAGTAGTGCCGACTCTTACTTTTTCGGCATCACCAAAGGACCAGCTTTTGGCTGGATAGCCCGACGGACGGAGGGGCCCCTCCTACGTTTGGGCTAAGCAAAACAATGTCACCTTAAAGAAATAAAACTATGAAAAATTGCTCTCATTGCAATCAACCGATAAAAGAAGAAGCACTCAAATGCCGTCATTGTCAGCGCTGGCTCATTGATATAACGAAACAGAATGACCCCTCGGGCATCATCTTGGGAATATTCATTATTATATTAATTTTTGAAATGTATCACGCTTTGATTACTAAGGCCATGCGCGTTGATCAAGTTCAACAATGTCATCACCCAAACATTACACAGATTGAGCATGACTTATGTCAGCTACAAATCACTTATTGGAAAACGTTCTTTGATATTAAAAAAGTATTGCTGGCCTTTGATTAAGAGCAGTCCCAAAAAAATGAACCTTCCTACCAATTCAAAGATGATAAAACCCAGAAGAAAAAATCCGCCCATGCCATTTATCCTTTTAACCCTATCCTGCATCTTCACTCTCGCCGGATTTTTCAGTCAATATGGCTGGTGGTTTGATTTAGCGTCGCATTTTCGTCTGCAGTATTTACTCATTCAAATTTTGTGTATCGTCTTATGCGTTTACCAGAAACGGAACAAATTGCTTTTTGTCACGGCCCTTTTTGCGCTGATCAATCTGACTCTTATTGCGCCTTATTATTTCCCAGTGACAAATCCCCCGACCCCCTTTCTTAAAGGGGGTTCAAATAATAAAATGACCAGCGAGCCAATCAAAATTCTCTTAATCAATGTCAATTCACCTAATACCAACTATCAAGCCGTCCGCAACTATATTAAAAAGACTGCGCCAGATATCTTGGCATTGGAAGAAATCAATGAGCGTTGGATTAATGAATTAACTCCGACCCTACAGAGTTATCCAAACTTTAAAGAAGTCTCGCAAGAGAACAACTTCGGGCTGGGGCTTTACAGTAGATTTCCTTTGCAAAACATGAAAGTGGAATATTTTGCAAGCCATCTTATCCCAAGTCTCGTCGGTGAAATAACATGGGATGGACAACCTGTATCCATTATTTTTACGCACCCAATGCCGCCAGGAACAGCCAAGCATTTTATTTGGCATAATACGCAACTTGAACGTATCGGATTATTAAAACCACATTTGGAAAAAAATATTCTTCTGATTGGCGACCTGAATGCGACTTCATGGTCGTACTCTTTTCAAAAACTCACCAAAGATTTAAATGTGAAAGATTCGCGGGAAGGGTTTGGGTTGCAGACATCATGGCCGTCATTCTTGCCTTACGTAGGCATTACCATCGACCATTGTTTGGTCAGCAAAAATATCTTTGTGGTTGAACGAACGGTGGGGCCCAATGTCGGGTCAGATCATTTGCCAGTCTTAATCAAGCTTTCTTTGCCCCAATAAAACAAGACCTTTAAGAACCAAATCAGAATCAACAACATCAATACTGTCTTTGATATATTCATTCATCAACTTCACGTGACCGCCGGTGACAATAACTTGCGGTTTATTTTTAAAATCGTGAGATAAAAGTCTAATTAACCCTTTGAGCATTTCGCCATAGCCATAAAAAATGCCGCTCAATATACTGCCCTGCGTATCCTTGCCAATCAAATGCTCTGGTTTATGAATATCCACCAAAGGCAAAAGCGCGGTACGTTCAAATAAAGTTTCAGCGGTAATACGAATCCCCGGAACAATAATCCCGCCTAAATATTCCCGCTTTTCCGAAACCACATCCAGGGTAATCGCAGTTCCTAAATCAATAATAATGGCCGGACTTCCATAAAGTTGACACGCAGCATAAGCGCAAACCAATCGATCCTGACCAACGTGTTGAGGATTACGATACAGATTCTCCATCGGCACAATCACATCACGTCCAACAACCTGTGCTTTGATATTGAAGTTTTTTAAAACCAAAATCTCAAGAACTTTAGTCACCGACGGGACAACACTGCAAACCAGCACACAAACCAATCCCCTATTATTCCGGCGTAAAGACGCCAAAACCTCATTTAGCTCAATTCTTTGCGCGGCCGCATTCTGTACCGTAGCTATTGTTTGACGAGAAACAATTTTGTCCCCCCGACAAACAGCAAGATGAATATAGGTATTGCCCACATCCACCGCAAGGACCAACTCTTTCAAATTACAACTTGTTTTCTTTTTTAGCTTTACCATTTTTATAGCCTTTATTTGATTGATTCCGTGAACGCTCAAGCTCATCCCAACTCGTGCTGTGTTTAAGTTCCGCAATCTTGTCCCGAATTGCCGCGGCTTTTTCAAATTGCAGATTTCGTGCTGCTGACTCCATGCGTACTTCAAGCTCTGAAATCATATTAGTAAACGCATATTCTTCCTCGCCTAATCCCGTGGACGCCAAAGCAATCTCTTGCGCGTCTTCTATGGCCAACTCTTCAATCCCGCCAGTAATAGCCTTAACAATACTTTCAGGCGTAATATTATATTTTGCATTAAAAGCAATTTGAATCTGTCTGCGACGATCACATTCCGATATCGCATCGCGCATCGCTGTACTGATGGTATCCGCATACATAATCACAATACCATTGACATTGCGCGCCGCGCGACCTGAAACTTGAATCAATGACGTCCGCGATCGTAAAAAGCCTTGTTTGTCCGCGTCAAAAATCGCCACCAGAGACACTTCCGGCAAATCAATCCCTTCCCGCAATAAATTAACCCCCACTAAACAATCAAATTTTTTCTGTCGCAACTCTTGCAAAATTTTGGTCCGATCAATGGTTTCAATATCTGAATGCAAATATTTCACTTTAATGCCCTGATCTTCCAAGTAGGAAGATAAATCTTCTGCCATTTTTTTAGTCAAGGTCGTCACCAAAACACGTTCATTGCGTTTAGCCCGCCCCCGAATTTCTTCCATCAAATCATCTACTTGTCCGGCGGTCGGCCGCACAAAAATCAGAGGGTCAATAATTCCCGTCGGTCGAATGATTTGTTCAATCGCTTTACCCTGACTTTCCTTTAATTCATAATCGGACGGTGTCGCCGAAACAAAAATCCAGTCTTTGACCAGCGAACGAAACTCATCAAATTTCAACGGCCGATTATCCAAACACGACGGCAAACGAAACCCATAATTCACCAATGTTTCTTTGCGGCTGCGATCTCCCGCATACATGCCGCGAATCTGCGGAATGGTCACATGTGATTCATCAACTAAAACCAAATAATCCTCCGGAAAATAATCCAACAAACAAAATGGCTTGCTGCCCGGTGGACGTCCGGATAATGCACGCGAATAATTTTCAATGCCCTGGCAATACCCAACTTCTTTTATCATTTCCATATCATAACGCGTGCGCGAATTAAGCCGTTGAGATTCGAGCAGTTTTCCTTGTGCATTTAATTCGGCCAACCGCACCTTCAACTCCGCCTCAATATCCACCATCGCTTTTTCAATATATGGCTGCGAAACCATAAAATGCTTGGCCGGGAAAATCGCCGTTTTCTCTAAAACCTGCATTTCTTCGCCAGTCACGGGATTAATCTGACTAATTTTCTCAATTTCATCACCAAAAAACACTATCCGAATCGCATCTTGACGATACGCGGGGAAAACTTCCACCACATCCCCACGAACCCTCACCTTGCCGCGCGTAAAATCATAATCATTGCGCTCATATTGAATATCAATCAATTTGCGAATTATTTCATCACGATCCACAATTTGACCTTTTTCAAAACAAACCAGCTGGTTTTTATAATCGCCCGGAGACCCCAAATTATAAATGCACGACACACTGGCCACGATCAGCACATCCCGACGAGACATTAAAGATGTTGTCGCCGCCAAACGCAAACGATCCAGACGATCATTGATCGATGAATCTTTTTCAATATAAACATCGGTTTGGGGAATATACGCTTCCGGCTGATAATAATCATAATAACTGACAAAGTACTCCACCGCATTCTGCGGAAAGAATTCTTTGAATTCACCATACAACTGCGCAGCCAGTGTTTTATTATGCGAAATCACCAGCGTCGGACGATTGACTTTTTCAATCACATTGGCGAGCGTGAAAGTTTTACCACTGCCAGTAACACCTAACAGAACTTGCGAAGCAGTTTTATTGCGTAAATTTTCAACAATTTTATCAATAGCGACATTCTGTTCCGGCACAGGCCGGAAAGGACTTTGAAGAATAAACTTATCCATGAGGGAGATAGAGCTTTACTTAACCGGCGGTAAAACTTCGCTGAGTCGTTCAAAGAATCGTTTGACCGCACTGTCATTATTATACGTTGAGAAATTATTCAACGCCGTTGAGGTGGTCGTCAAATAACGAACTTCCACCTCTGAAAGATCTTTTTTAGAACGCAGATAAATATTCATGCGAGCATAACGTGTTCCAATGAGCATCGGTGTTGGCCGAACGGCTGTCACTAAAAGCACTTGGTCTTCATCTAAATCATTAAAACGAGTATGTTCATAAACACCTGGATCCGTCGTCTCTTCTAAAATCCAGCCAAGCTCAGTGAGCGTCTGTTTAACAGCGCCCAAGCTCTTTTCATAATTAGAATAATACCTCGTCAAATATGGTTTCTTGGGTTGAAGATAGCTTGGCATATTGGTTGTGGCGCAACCCGCCAAAAGAACAACAGCGAAAACAAAAAAAAGACTTTTCATACCCCTCCTCTGAACATTATCCCAAGATGAATTTAACAAATTTTCCCATGTTTATACGGACGGTTTTTGTTCTTGTTTGATTTCTTTTCGATTTCACCCTCGATATCAATACTCATACCACCACACAGGTCAAGCAAACGAATAAAACTATCCGCGATTTCTTCTTTAAAATTTTCTTGATCTTGGATACGATGCGCTTCCATCGCTTCTGCCAATTCGGTCACAATCAGCATCAATGCCTCTCCAACATTGCGTTCTTTTTCCCAAAAACCCTTTTCGACCGCAATTGAATGACAAATGGCAGAAAGTTCATTTAATGATTTTCCTTTAATTTCTACAGTCTGCAAATGATCCTCCCTTGTTAACGTCCCAATAACCCAGTCATTCTAGTATCGATTAACAAAATTTTCCATATCTTTCGCAAGCTGTGCACAAACATTGATTTTCTGACCGGTCAGCGGGTGCTTAAAACCGATTTCCCCGGCATGCAAAGCGACACGCTTAAACTTAACGGGAAAATCTTTACCAAACGCGTAAAGCCGTTCGCCTAAAATCGGATGGCCAATTTCACCCAAATGAATACGAATTTGATTCGTGCGCCCCGTTAATGGATAAACCTCAACGACACTAAACAAATGCTTCACCGCCAAAACTTTATATCGCGTCACCGCTAATTTGCCATTCTGTTTTGCGGCAAAGCGGTCATTAAATCTTTTAATCCCACGACTATACTTTTTTTGATGAAAATCCCGAATAACACTTTTAATTTCACCAGCTGGTTTTTTCATCTTCCCACGAACAAACGCAATATACTTCTTGTATACCGCACCGTTACGAAATTCATCCATCATTCGTTCTTGATTCACTTTACCGCGAGCAAAAACAATAACTCCAGATGTTTCCCGATCCAAACGATGACACGGATACAGCCATCCTTGTTCTGTCAAAGGACATTGCTCGTTAACCAAATCTTCCAAAGTTTTTGACAAGCCGCGCGGATCAGGAACGACCAACAAGCCCGAAGGTTTGTCAAAAACAACATAATCTTTATCTTGATACAAAATGGTAATCACAGCAGACATAGGAAGGTTCAAAGCAAATCACAACAACAGCATTATTTAAATCAAGAATTATGTTTGGTTTTCTTCTGCCTCATCTTCAAATTGTGATTCAACCAATTCAGTCAAATAATTGAGCTTACGAAAAACCATAACCAGAAAAATAACCACAACCCAAAATTGAATAGCGAACATAAAAAACATCTGCATCGGCGTAATCTGTCCTAACATCGCTTCCATCAATCAATTGGCTCCCGTCCGTGTTTTTGCCTCATCCTTAAGCATATTAGCAACATAATCCTTTAATGTTGTAATATCACGCGGTTCAATATCATTAAAGAATATCGCGACACTGTATCCGCCGTCAGCAGGAGCGCTTTCAGTACGAACAATCACCGCCCCGCAAGAAATCTTGCGTGTCACCGTACGATTACTATGCTTAAACGGCAAAAGAAACTGCACACGCAGTTTGGTCATTGGCTCAATGTACTGATTAACGCGACAATACGCCCCCGACTTGCTTAAGTTTTTCGTTTCCGTGACCAGATCAAAATCGTCACCAGAAATTTTCAAAGGGACACTACCAAAAAACCGAGGATCTTTACGGCGTTCCTGAGAAGATTTTTGACTCACGTTTTCCTCCAGCCTGTACTCAAACAATTAAGCTTCTGCGGGTTGAACTTCAGCAGTTTCCTTGCTTGGCTTTACTTTGCGCCAACAATTGTAATTACAGTAATATTTGCCATCACGAAAATATCGACGAGATTTCTTTACTGGTTTTTTGCAGCCAGCACAGTTTTTAATAACCTCTGCGGCTTCTTTTTTTGGTTTTGCCATGACTCAACAACACTCCTTTCAAAACGCATAAGGTGTTACGATTTATTCAATTCTAAAAAATTCTTTACAATAAAACGAGGGAAAATATTGTCTCTGCTCTCTAAAAACTCACAGCCAACATGATATGTTTCCGCATGCGGCATTTTTTGCACCCAAACAACCCGTGCCTCTAAAGTTGCTTCTCGGTCAGCTTTAAGCTGAATATTAACAACCACCTGCGCATCTTCAGGCAGGAACTCTTCCGTGCGAAAACGGATGCCACCCTCACTTAAATCACAACCGACTGACCCATTCAAAACTAAAGTTTCAGGGAAACGATAGCCAACTGCTTGACGAAATTCTCTGCGTAAAAATTTACGATTATCCTGCGGCTCCATAGATTTCTCCTAACAGACCGGTGATTATAACATAAACCCTCATTTTGCAATAGAAAAAAATCCTCCAAGCTTGCGACCTATGCTATAATGCGCCCCATGTACAAAAAGTTTTACAAATTTTCTGAACAACCCTTTAACATCACCTCTGATCCAGAGTTTTTCTTTCCCAGCCAGCATCACAAAGAAGCTTTTTCTCATGTCGTCTACGGCATTGAACAACGCAAAGGCATTGTAATCATCACCGGCGAAATAGGCACCGGGAAAACCACCATTTGCCGCACTTTACTCAGCCAGCTGCAAACACATGTCAAAACCGCCCTAGTCTTAAACCCCTACTTCTCAGAATTACAATTGTTGCAATTTATCATCAAAGATTTGGGAATTGATGGGCATTTTCGCAACAAACTCTCCTTGTTGGCCGCACTCAATAACTTTCTTATCGAACAATCCACCTTAGGCAATAACGTTGTCTTGATTATTGATGAAGCTCAAAATCTCAAAATCAATCAGCTAGAACAAATACGATTATTATCAAACCTAGAAACGGAAAAAGAGAAATTATTACAAATCATTCTTGTTGGACAACCCGAGCTACAAGAAAAGCTCAAACTCCCAGCCTTGCGCCAACTCACCCAGCGCGTTGCGATCCGCTATCACATTTTACCTTTAACACACGACGATGTCAGACGATACATTGAGCATCGCATCAAAATAGCCGGCCATCTTCCCATCGACGTTGAAATTTCCCCCGATCAATTACCAGCACACTTTACCGAGCAAGCTGTCGAAATTATCTATGAACATTCCCAAGGCACACCACGCATCATTAATATCATTTGTGACCGCGCACTATTGCTGGGCTATGTCACCGAAACAAAAATCATTGATGAAAACATCACCCGTAAAGCCGTTGAAGAGGTCGGCAATTCTTATGAGCATCATTCACGAAGCACTGAAAAAAGTTCAATCTGAACGCTCTGGAAACACCAACGCTCAGAATAATCCCGCGACGACTCCAAAACAATCACCATCGAATTCAACCACTTACAGCACTATACTAAAAACACCCCTCATCACAAATAATTCCTGGTCCATTAATAAACTGCTCTGGTCTTTACTCCTGTTTATTCTCTTGAGTTTTACCCTCTACAATCTTTATTCATACAATGTGCGTATAACTAAAATCGCTGCCACTGATTCCGACATCCTATCTGTCCAATCGCTCGTAAATCAAAATACCAATTCAAATCACCCACCTGCTATAACAGACCCTGCTGCTCGCATCCCAATGCCACCTCAACCCAAAAAAGGTGAACTTATCCTTTCCGGTGTCGTCAAAATGGACGGAAAAAACTTCGCGTTAATCAATAATGAATTTTACGAAACTGGTGAGACCGTCGAAGGAGCAAAAATCACGCGCATCACAACTGACAGCGTTGACATTCTTCAAAAAAATAAACTGCGGACAATCAAAATACTGCGCCCTCGAGAACCCTAAAAAATCCTAACACTTTCTCGCTCTTATAAATAACTTTTGATAGCGGCCTTAATGTTAGCCAATGCAATCCCATCAACCACTTTGACACAACCTAAACCAATGGCCAAAACAAAACGCGGTTTGCCTGCTTTAAACTTCTTATCATGCGCCATATGTTGCAAAATCTCATTGAATTTAACACCTTTAATCTTCTCGGGTAAACCAATATCAGACAACACGCCACCCAAAATCGCGGCATCCTTCGCAGATAAAAATTTCATCTGAACAGACAATTCTGCCGCAACCCGCATGCCCAAAGCAACCGCTTCCCCATGTTGATAAATATGAAACTTTCCTGCGGCTTCCACCGCATGACCAACAGTATGACCAAAATTCAAAATCGTGCGAATCCCTTTGGTTTCTTTCTCATCCTGCTCAACAACTCGCGCCTTGATACGGCTGCACTGATAAACAATCTCTTGTAAAACTTTCGCATCAGAGTTAAGAAGTTTGGCAACATTACGGGCGATATAATCAAACAACCGCCGATCAGAAATCACGCCATACTTAACCGCTTCGCTCAAACCATTACAAATTTGACGCTTATTTAAAGTCGCCAGAACCGAGACATCACTATAAACAAGTTTGGGTTGATAAAAAGCACCTACCAAATTTTTACCAACAGGCAAATCAATCGCTGTTTTGCCCCCAATCGCCGAATCAATTTGCGCCAATAAAGTCGTTGGCACTTGAACATACGGCACGCCACGTCGATATGTCGCGGCAACAAAACCAGCTAAATCCCCAACGACCCCGCCGCCTAAGGCAACAATAAAAACATTCTTATTCACATCATGCCGAGCAATTTTCTCCAAAAGAGCAACAAATGTTTGCGCTGATTTGCTCTGTTCACCTTCAGCCACTTCAAAAAATTTCACACCAAACCCTTGTGTCAACAAACTCTTCTCTACTGTTTTTCCATAAAGTTTTTTCAAAACCGGATGCGTAATCACCAAAGCTTCTCCATCAAGACTCAAATTCTTTAACTCAGCGCCAAGATTCTGCAAAATCTTTTGTCCAATAATAATTTTATAACTGCTTTCACGAAGATTCACTTTTAAATTCAAAGCCATACCAAACCCTTTCTCCAACAATCCATCTCATTTAAATAACTTCTATTATAAAGAAACAGGCCCTATTAAAATGGCGGCAACCATCATCACGAAACTTGCCAAAAAATCAAAAGCTCTGGTCTGCAAAAGAACCAGCACAATAATAAAACCAAAAGGTTCCAGATATAAATATTTTCTAGCCAAGGGGGCTGGCAAAAGGCCTGCCACAACGCGCGATCCATCCAACGGCGGAATCGGAATCATGTTAAAAACAGCTAAAAACAAATTAATGACCACCGCCAATGTAAAAAGATTCGGGCTAAAAGAAATAAAAAAACTAGCAAGAACCGCAAGAATAATATTTACCGCCGGACCAGCTAAAGCGACAAAAATCATATTGTTCTTGGGATTACGCAAATTGGCAAAATTAACTGGCACAGGTTTAGCCCAGCCAAAAGGAAAACCCAAAGCTAATTTGGTAATGATCGGAACAACAATGGTTCCAATCGGATCAATATGTTTTAATGGGTTCAAGGTAAGACGGCCCAACAGTTTCGCCGTTGGATCACCAAACTTCAAAGCGACCCAACCATGAGCGTATTCATGCAAGATCACTGCCGTCCCTAAAACAAAAATGATTTGTAATGTTTGTAACCCTTCAGATGTCATGGCGTGCATTGTAGCAGAAAATTAAAACGAAGCAAATACACTGGAATTTTACAAAACTAAAGTGATCTTAGAAACAAGGACAACGGGGTATTGAGCTTTGATGTTTGATTGCTGCTGCCCCTCAATTCTAACTTTCTGATGCAAAAATCCATCAAGAATACGACGATAACCTTTCAAGGCATATATCTTCCCATCGCTTTCTAAATAATGTCGAACATCAGGCGACACCATTTGCTCATCCAAATCAGAAACAACTCCAACCGCAAGAATAACTTCCGCTGGCAACTCTACTGGCTTAACCACTTCTGGAAGTTTATCCATATCAACTTTCTGAACAGGCACCTGAACCAAACGCGCTGGCGGAATTTGCGATGATTTAAAAGCAATAAAATCTTTAAGAATCCACCCAAAACTTTGATCTGGTGATTCAATCTCATACCAATCATCTTTTTTGTTAATAATGCGAATCAACTCACCTTTTTTAAGCTGGCCCAAAACCGAAGCATTATTTGAAGCCGTGGCACGAATATTCAACCGATTAGCCATCACCTCACCAGTCCCATTGCCTAAATCTTTCACAAATCCTGCGCTGACATAAACTTTTATCTCAGAAGAAAGTTTAATCTTTCGCCAATCATAGCTAGCCCCAACCACAACAATATCATCGCCCTTATTTAACTGCCCCAGAGATTCAAAATTAGCATTTTGACCAGCGCGCACATTTGTCGTTTTTGTTGTAACCGTTGCCACAAAAGGAAAAGCCTCTTGCGCCTGAGCATAAATGCCACCCAAACACAAAAGGCTTAAACCAACACATATTAATCTTTTCATGAAGAACCGATTGCCTAAAAGTTGCTTTACATCTTAATATTTAAAATACAAACAAAACTTTATTTCTTAGGAGCAGCTTTTCCGGCAGCCTTAGCTCCGGGAGCAGGAGCAGCAGCACCATCCGCGGCGGGAGCAGCTTTAACCGTTTTACGCGCTTTAATTTTAACAATTTTTGTTTTTGGCAAACCAATCGCGCGACCATCTTCCTTTAAAAGACCCTTTTTCATCAATTCCTTCATGCGCTCAATACGCGTCAAAACAGATCGCTGTTGTGCTCCGGCTGTGTCAATTTTCAAGGACGGGTGTAAAGACATGTTATAAACTCCTTATCATACTATCTTTGTATCGTTTTTTAAGTTTGCTCAGCATTTGCTTTGCTTTATCTTGATTAGTGAATTTTCCAACACAAATAATCACATAATCTCCTTTTTGCATCGTAAAACTCTCAAAACCTTCACGCTTTAAATTCATGGCCTCCTTCTCTGCCATGGATTCTTTTTTGTAAGATGCTACCTGAACAGTGTATCCTTTGTCAACATCTTTTTGCGCAGCTGCCGGCTGATCCATAATTGGAGCAACCACTGAAACAGGCGATAAATCACTTTGTGCTGCTTGAGCTGCACCTGTCATATTTTGCGGCATCGTAACCGCCATAACCTGTGGAGAAGGCAAACTCTCTGTTTGTACCGCCACCGGCACTGCAAGTTGCGCAACCGAATGAGCCATACGCGCCCTAACCCGACCACGTTCAACGCCAATGGAAAACGCAATGATCAAACTCACAATCATAAAAACAAAAACCACAACAACATTTTCAAAGGTCAAAACAATACGACTAAAAATAAAACGCGGCGCCGTATTTTCAATTGGCTCGCCAGTGGTGCCAGGAAAAAGTTCGAATTGAGATTGATTACCAAAATGGATATTCACGGAATTATTATATAAAGAATTACTAAAGTTTACTCAAGAATTTCCGAAACTTTTTTTGTCTATAAAGATCACTGAAACATTTGACAACCTTCGGATCAAATTGCGTGCCGCTATTACGTAACAATTCATTAACCGCGTCAACCAAGGTGAGTTTGCGCTTATAGGGTCGTCCGCGCACCATCGCTTCAAACGCGTCAACAACCGACATAATGCGTGCACCGACGGGAATCTGCTCTTTTTTTAAACCCGACGGATAACCAGTCCCATCATATTTCTCGCGGTGATACAAAATAATCGGCAAAACCGGCCGTAAAAATGCCACCGGCTTTATCAACTCCGCGCTCTTGGTCGGCAAATCACGAATGATTTTAAATTCTTCAGGTGTTAACTGACTGGTCTTCGATAAAATTTCAAACGGCACATCCACCGCTCCAGCATCGTGCAACATACTGGCGTATTGTAAACAATCAATCGCGTCTTGTCCAAGATTCATTTTTTCAGCAATCGCTTTCATAATACTAAAATACGCCGGCGCATGCATCAAAGCTTGATATCCTTTACGTTCCAAAAGCTTGTCAATAAACTGAATACTGCCCAGAATGGTTCTTTGCTGTTCCTCATAAATCTGCAATTTCTTAATAGCCGTCACAGATTGCTCAGCAAACACAGATAACATTTCACGATCAAAATCAGTAAAAGGCGCTTCACTGTTTTTACGCTCAACAAAAATCGCACCAATATTTTCATCAGCAATCAAAGGTAACCCTATGACCCGCGACTCAATCAGCGGATAACCTTCCGTCACACGAATCTCAACATCACTGATATTTTTAAGATCTTGTCGTTTATCTAACAAAATGTTGATTTGATTGTTAAACATAGCCACGAGAATAACTTTTCTCTTCTGCGGATCCAAAATGTAAACGCTGGCCGAACTGGCTTTAATAAATTGGCACAACAATCGAGTTAACCGCAAGGTTAATTCATGAACATTATAAGTAGAATTAACCAAACGATACACCATATGCACCGCGGAAAGAATCAAACTATAGCGCTTCTCTAATGAAAGATGCGATCGGGGATTCTTTGATTGTCTTTTCAAAAGCTTATGATTTTTCACATTTACACCAAGGCATAAGGATTAAAGAATTTTTTATGTTCCTCAAGAGCATAACGATCCGTCATCGAAGCAATGTAGTTACAAATGATTTCATATTTTTCTACTTTGGAATACACCTTACTGCGCGAATAAACATGCGGTGAAAGCTGATGAGGCTCTTTGACATAAACCGCAAAAAGATCATCAATAATCCGCTGTGCTTTTGCGGTCATACGCACAACACGATAATGATGATATAATTTTTGATTCAATAAATTCTGCAAAAAAACTCTTTCGCTGGACATCTGCGGGCTAAAAGACACCACATCTTTATTGTATTGCTTGACCTCCTGCGCAGAACGAAAAGCCAACGTCTTTAAACGCTGGTCCGTAAACTGCAGCAAATCCGTAATCTGCATATCGATTAATGCTTTAACGACTTGATATTTCAGCATATCCCGATTGGTAAAATTCTTAGTTCCCCCGATGCGTGTTAAAGCTTTTTGCCACAAAGAACTTTCCGTCAAATCTTCTTCAGTAATACACCCCGACGTCAATCCATCATCAATATCATGATTCAAATACGCCAAAGAATCTGCCAAATCGACAACCTGAGCCTCTAAGGTTGTTCCTTCATTAAAGAATTTCTTGGCCTTGCCTGGCAAATCATACACTGTCTTATGTTTCAAAATGCCGACTAAAACTTCCGGCGTTAAATTTAATCCAGAAAAATCTGGATACCGCTTCTCCAACCGTGTAAGAATTTCGAAACTGTGCTTATTGTGATTAAAACCTTTAAGTTTTGCTTTTTTCAAAATATTGTCCAACGCATCCTCACCGGCATGACCAAACGGCGGATGTCCCAAATCATGAGCCAAAGCAATCGCTTCAATCAAATCTTCATTGAGCATCAAACTCCGGCCAACCGTACGCCCAATCTGCGCGACCTCAATGGTATGCGTCAAACGCGTGCGATAATAATCTCCCTCAAGAATAGTAAAAACTTGTGTTTTATATTCCAATTTACGAAAAGCTTCACAATGAACAATACGATCACGGTCACGTTGATAACAAGTTCTCACAGCGTGTGCTGGTTCTTTGTGCATACGAGCGCCAGAGTCACCGCTTTTCATTGCGTAAACAGCGAGAATTTTGCGCTCCAAAGCTTCAATGTCTTGTCGTGTCCGCATATCGCTTAAGACTTCTTTTTTGACTCCCGCACATGTTGTTGAGCTAATTTTTCATGCAAAACTTTCAACGATTGAGAGATAACTTTTGTTTGCGCAACAACCGGCATGAAGTTAACATCCCCCTTCCAACGCGGTACCACATGCACATGCAAATGCCCTGGGAATCCCGCACCTGCAGCTCGCCCCAAATTAATACCAACATTATAACCCGCTGGCTTGAGCGTTTTTTGCAACAAACCCTTGACATAATTAAGCAAACAAAAAAGATCCATTATTTCTTGCTCAGATAATTTGCTCAAATCATTAACATGCCGATTGGGCAAAATAAGAACATGGCCATTGTTATAGGGAAAAAGATTGAGTACCCCGAAACTCAACTCACTGCGGACAAAGATAAGATTCTTCTTATCATTCTTTTCTTTAATCATACGACAAAACACACACCCCTTGGTTTTACCAATCAACTCGGTCACATATTTAACTCGCCAAGGAGCCCAAAGCTTGTCCATCAAACACCTGCCTTAATTCTGACATGTTTGGCCGAAAAATCTTTATTCGCAATTTCAATAATCCCATAAGAACAGTACGGCGCAAAAATGGTATCATTGGGGCTGCCCGGATTAAAATAAAGCACGGCCCCTTCTTTTTGATTTAACGGCTGGTGCGAATGTCCAAAAATAACAATATCCACTTTATCGTGTGCAAATTCCTCTTTCACGTTAACCATAATTGTTTTCGCAGGACCTTCACCATGAAACAGCCCCACCGTGAATGCCCCCAACTTGAATATTTGCCGACGAGGAAAAAGATTGCGAATCGCGGCGGTATCCATATTTCCAAAAACAGCCTTAACCGGTTTAATCTGCGCTAAAGTTTCATAATCAGGCGTATCGCAAAAATCCCCCGCATGAATAATTAAATCGACTGACTTGAAATCTTTGAGCATCATCTTGGGCAGATCCCGAGAATGAGTATCTGCAACAACACCAATACGCAACATAAAATTATGCCTTATCTTCCTGAGGACAAACAATCAATGACTTATCAAAGATTGACGTTAATATATTGAGTTCACCCTCATTCCAAATCCACATCCGCTCTTGCAAAGCACGAACTCGCGCATTTTCATCCAAACGATCAAATGAAATTAAAACACGGCGCTGCGGTTTATGAATAATTTTCCTGGTTTCATTTAATACATTATTGATTTCATTTTCACCAACCGCCCCAGACTTCAAAATAATAATCCACTCTCCATCATCAGCAACCGCACGAATAAAATCCAAATGCCCACCGGCAACCATGCGCACCCGCGATGGCGTCATTTGTCGAAATAACGGTAATTTGTAGCGCCGTCCATTGATCGACAAAGCTTCATTTTCAAAACAGGAAAGCAGCTCTAAAACCTGCGAGCAAACATCACGTTTAGCACTGGCACAAGAGACATCATACGCACGACTAAATTCCTGCCGAAATTCTTCTTGCTGCCGCTCGCCATGATTTTCAATAACATTACGCCGTTTATAAAAAATAAACTTCAACCAATACTTCAAAAGTCGATCTGGCAAATAATAATAATTCCCATTCTTGGCTACAATGCCAAGCTCTAAAAGTCGATTAACCCGACCAGTAACCACAGTCTGCTTGAGATTAAGACGTTCTTTAAGTTCACCAATCTTTTGTCGACCACCAGCCAAAGACAGTAAAATTCGTGAAACAACAACATTCCCTTTACCTGAAGCGATCCGTTCAATAATCAAATCAAAATGTCGGCTCAAAACACCCCAGCGTTCATTTAATATTTTTTCGAACGCCAATGATACTAATGGCAAAAAGATTTCCGTTTGCTTATGAACAGCACATAATGCGCGCAGCTCTTCACAAATCAAGGTCAAATATAATGGCTGTCCGCCGGTAAAATCAATTAAAAAATGTGTCAACGGGCCGCTCAGTTTAATGCCTTGCAGCTGAAATTGCACAAACTCTTGGCTGGTCTTGATATCAAAAGGCTGAATCTCCAAAACTTCAAAGTTCCCAAACAGCAAAGACAACTTTTCTGAAAGAATTTTTTGTGCAGACCACAACAAGGAGCTAGCCACAACATACAAACAACGCCGCTGAATCATTATCCGCTTGCCTAATTCTTGGAATTCATCATTAATTCCAAAGTCTTCCAAATGCTGGAATTCATCAAAAAACAAAACACAATACATATTCGCTTCCTGAGTAAAAGTCTGCGGCAAAGTAATAATTTCCAAATACGCTTCCAGCTCACGATTATGAGCCAAATGATTCTGGATTTTCTTAATCGCCTTGACGGTTTGCGGCAAACAGTTTTCGGCTAAACTCATCAGAACAACTAAATCATCAGAAACAGCTAACCCTTGACGACAAACAAAATGATGCAACAAACTACCTGCTAATCTATAAAAGAAATAGGCCAAATCCGCATTTTCCAAATCAATATAAACAGGAACAATCTGCGGATCATCCAGGTCAGCAAGAAACTTCTTAATGATCATCGTTTTACCGCTATAACGATCACCCAAAAAAGCCATATTCTGACGATAACCGTCCTTTAAATCAAAAACACGGCGTTTCAAAAGTTCTAATTTCTTTTTACGCCCATAAAACTGTTCTTGTCCAACATGGCTCATACGATCCTCAAATTTTAGGTAAAAAGTAAAGCGGATTTTCTGCTTTAGCATACCGACGAATTTCAAAATACAATAACGGAGAATTTCCCTTTTTCCCAGCCAGCGCCAATTTCTGTCCCTTAACAACCATATCTCCCAGACCGACTGCAATCTTTGAATTGAACCCATAAACAGTAAAATAACCGTCCATATGATCCAAAATAACGGTGTAATAATACCCCGCCAAATAATCCGCAAAAACAACCTTTCCCTGTCGAGAAGCGGTAACAGATTGTCCCTCCATTGTTTCGATACCAATGCCATGGTTCAAATACGAACCACGCCTCTCCCCAAAATAACGAACAATCCGCCCAGAGACAGGCCACCCAAAATCATCTTTCACCAATGCGGTTGTCATAGTCGAAGATGCCGCAGTTGTAACCTTCTGCGAACTTGCGCCAGGAATAAAAATCAATTGATTCTCTTCAAGATGAGCACCATCAGGAATATTATTACTGCGGATGATATTATCAATATCAATCTGATACGTTTTTGCTATTCGCCAAAGGGTTTCCCCTTTTTGAACTTTATGATAAATGCCGGCCTGGCTACGATTAACCCCTGTTGACATTCCAGAATCAACCGTCATGCAGCCAGAAAAAGAAAAGAGCATAAAAACAATAACCAGAAAACAATAAGCAGAAAAAGATTTTCTCACTAATGCAACCTCATAAAATTTGGAGCGAGGGACGGGAATCGAACCCGCGTAGATAGCTTGGGAAGCTACCATTCTACCATTGAATTACCCTCGCAAAAGTCAAAGCATCATCAGAAAATAGTATTTTCCTAATTTCCAGGTTCCAACCTTTGCAAAAACTTTTTTGTTGTCCCTTTAACATCCTTTGCTTTACAAATGGCTCGCGTAACAGCAACACGCCGTCCACCATATTCAACAACACGATCAAGGTTCACAAGCGTGATCCCGCCAATAAAAAACACCGGGATTTTAATTTTCCGACCAATTTCAGATAAAAGCTTTAAATTCATCGGGCTGCGCTCTGGTTTGGTCTTAGTCGTAAAAACCGACCCAAAACCAATATAATCCGCACCTTGCTTTTGTGCTTGAAGTGATTGATTAAGAGTCTGACAAGAAACTCCAATCATCTTCCCGGCTCCACATATTTTCCGTGCTTGATCCAGCGGCAAATCATGCTGTCCCAAATGGACACCATCGCAATCACCAGCTAAAGCTAAATCCAAACGATCATTAACAATGAACAAAGCCTTGCCCTTAACATAAGCATTCGCCTTCTGACAAAAAGCTAAAATCTCACGAGCAGAACCGTCTTTACTGCGCAATTGAATTATCCCTGCTCCGGCATCAACAGTCTTTTTTAAAACACGCAACAATTCTTTAAAATCAGCGACACTGTTATCTAAGACAACATAAAACTTTGCTCTTTTTAAAATGGTCTTTTTACTTAACATGTAAACCAGACGAAGTTAAAACCTTCTGCTCAACCGCGTAAACGTTATACCGCAAATTTTTAATTTCAGCCGCCGCGCGCGCATCTTTGAATTTGGCAAACTCCTCCAAAACACGCAATGATTCCTTCGCCCGCTGACAATTCGCATAAAAAACATCAGCTATTGTTTCACGCTTAGACTCAGATAAAATCGTGGCCCGCCCCTGATCTGTTTGAATATCACGACCAATAATCAAATCTTGATAGCCAAAACATCCCACGTGCGCAGTAAGTTGATGTCGAATATCCTTAAATTTCTTTGTTGAGCTTTTTTCATTCAACCAAAATCGGCAAACATCTTCACAAACCCGCAAACCTTCTTTAGCACGATTAAAATTCGCATCCACGACCCGCAATAATTTCATTTCGAATTTTTTAAGCATGACCTTTGATTTTCCTAACAATATTGCTAGTCGATAGTCCATCTAAATATTTAATGAGTTCAACTTTCCCGCCATTTTGCCGAACAATATCCGCCCCGGCAATTTCTTTACCCTTCCAATCTGCTCCTTTAATCAAGATATCCGGCTTTAACTGGCTGATCAAATGTTGAGGGGTATCTTCATCAAAGATAACAATAAAATCCACCGATGATAATCCAGCTAAAACGCCAGCACGATTAAGTTCACCATTAACTGGCCGTCCCAAACCTTTTAAACGCCGCACAGAATCATCACTGTTTAAACCAACAATTAAAATTCGATCAGTTTTTTTGGCCGCGTTTAAATAACTCACATGACCGAAATGCAAAATATCAAAACACCCATTGGTAAAAGCTATTTTCTGACCACTCCCGCGCAAACCAATCAATTTTCTTTTCAAAGAACCAACCGATACAATTTTCTTCACCAAATCTGACATCATTCAATAACCATCAACTTTCAGCACATATTAAAAACTCAAATAACAAACTCTTGTTCCACCAATTCACAAATCGTATGCGCGATGGTTATGTGAGCCTCTTGAATACGCGCGGTAACAGACGATGGAACAATCAATTTTATGTCAGCTAAAGATGCCAATACCCCGCCATTGCCGCCAGTCAAAACAATCGTCACCAAACCCAGCGCTTTCGCTTTCTTGATCGCCTCTACAATATTCTTAGAATTCCCGCTGGTGGATATCCCAATGGCAACATCACCAGCTTTACCCAAAGCTTCAATTTGTCGACTAAAAATTATATCGAAACTATAATCATTGCCCAGTGCTGTTAAAGCCGATGTGTCTGTTGTCAAAGCAATCGCAGCCAAAGCACGCCGCTCTTTCTGAAAACGACCAATAAACTCAGCCGCAATGTGTTGACTATCCGCAGCAGAACCGCCATTGCCAAACAATAAAATTTTTCCACCAGATTTTAAAGTTGTGGTTAAAACAGACACAGCTGTTTGAATTGCGGAAAGATTCTTCGCCAATGTTGCCCGCTGGACGTCAGCTGATTGTTCAAAAATTTGCTTAATGCGATCTTGCATATTTTCCTTACGCCGCAAAAAACACTTTAGCTAATTCATAAAGTTCCATATCAATCATTTTACGCTTTTTAACAGCTCGGGCAATGTCAACGGACTGCAGCTTATTATCACGCAGGCTAACCATTTGACCAAATTTTCCTTGAGTAACAAGTTCCACGGCTTTAACGCCAAACTGGGTTCCAACCAAACGATCATAAGCTGTTGGTGTACCGCCGCGCTGTATATGGCCTAAAACACTCACGCGTGTTTCAAAACCTGTGCTTTCTTCAATCACTTTAGCCACAACTTCCCCAACATACCCAAAGCGACGACGCTCACCGACAGGAGCCATATCTTTGTTGTAGCCAACCACACTGGCGCCCTCAGAAACAACAATAATACTAAAATTCCGTCCCCGGCTATGACGAGCCTTCAAATCTTCACAAACTTTTCTCAAATCCGTTGGAATTTCTGGAATTAAAATTTCATCTGCTCCACCGGCAATCCCGGCTTCTAAAGCAATCCACCCTGTATAGCGACCCATAACTTCAATCACAATAATCCGATGATGACTTTCCGCAGTGGTATGCAAACGATCAATGCATTCTGTCGCGACATTAACAGCTGTATCAAAACCAAAAGCGTAATCTGTTCCTGAAAGCGCATTGTCAATCGACTTGGGAACACCTATTACTTTAATCAACCCTTTGTTGAAAAGATCCAATGCAATTTTCAACGTTTCTTCACCACCAACAGCGATCAACGCGTCTAAACCGCTGCGTTTATAATTTTCCGCCAGCTGTTTAATTTGTGTCGCATTATCAAGCAATGTCATCCGGCTGGTTCCCAAAATCGTCCCACCCTTATCCAAAATCCCGGTGGTTTGACGAATATCCAAAATACGCATATCATTTTCAACGAGCCCCAGCCAACCATTCTTGATGCCCGCAACGACATACCCCTCTTGCATACCTTTACGCACAACAGCGCGAATCACCGAATTTAAACCCGGACAGTCTGCGCCACCGGTCAATATACCAATTTTTTTCATTAATGAGTCCTACCTTTACGCATATTATTTTCTGCATAAATCATAATCACGCGCTCCCCAAAAAGCAAAAAGTAAAATTTATGCCCGATATCCCTGGAATGGGACAGTTGACTCCAAAGAACCAGAAAGAGATTTCGCGTGCTTATCTTTAGTACGATGTTTATTATCCTCACCGCTAATTTTAGTAACATCAACATGAACCGTAACTGTTTCTTCCAAACCAATCGTATCAAGAATCTTTTTCTTAACTGCTTCTTGCAACTGCGCGGTTGTTTCAGGAATACTTACGTCGCTATGCAATGCCAAATTCAACGACACTTCCAAGCCACGTTTTCCAACCCTAATCCGTGCTGCTCGAACATCCTTAATCTCACTCATACGACCAATCACTTTGCGAATTAAATCTTCCATCGCCGACAAAGAAACAGTCACCCGGCCCGCAGGATTATCAAAAGCTATATTCGTCTCGCGAAACTCTTTGCCAGAAATGGCTCGATTAAAAAGGATATTCATCAAAAAAACTAACACGGCTGTTAAACCAAGAATCACCCGCAGCTGTCGATCATTATAGATCACTTGGGCAAGAAGACTAACATCTTGAACAGAGATCAATTGAAAAGCCAACCCAATTGAGAAACAAACCAAAAACAAAATCACCGCCGTGTAAAACCATAATGCCAATTGTGTAATCAACTTCATACCTTCCCCCTCTCAACTCCATAAACATTGACATTGACATCTCTTAAATCAACATCCGTCAACTGATCAAATCTTTCACGAATAATCTCTTGCACATGCTCAGCGACATCAGGAATATTAAGACCATAGCGCACACAAACCTTGACCTCCAAAGAAACAGCATTGGCCTCACGATCAACGTGTATCTCAACACCAGAGCATCGTCGTATACCTAAAAGCTCAAGCACGGTATCACCGAAGCTTTGCGGGATCAATGTCACTCCATCGATTTCCTCAACCGCCGCTTTTGCTATATCGGTAATAACATGATTGTGATAATTGATTAGCCCCGAATCAACCTTGCTAAATCCCGTCATCTGCTGGCCTCCGTATCGGATTTTACCATTTTTTCTAAAAAGTGTGTTGATACTTTTCCTTCTACGAATAATGGATGATCCAAAATTTCACTGTGCAACCCAATAGTTGTCTTAATCGGACTGACATAGAACTCTTCTAACGCACGACGCATTTTTCGAATTGCTTCAACGCGGGTTTTATCATGAACAATCAACTTCGCCACCATCGAATCATAAAATGGCGGGATAACGTATCCCGAATAAATGTGCGTATCCACACGCACACCAAAACCTCCGGGAAGATTCAGTTCAGTAATCTTGCCCGGAGAAGGCATAAAATTATTACTGGGATCCTCAGCATTAATCCGACATTCAATTGCGGCACCGGTTATCTTAACATCATCCTGTTTAATCTTAAGTTTTTCGCCAGCAGCTGCTTTAATCTGTTCTTTAACAAGATCAACGCCTGTCACCATCTCCGTTACCGGATGTTCAACTTGAATGCGCGTATTCATTTCCATAAAATAAAATTCACCATTCGCATTCAAAAGGTATTCAATGGTTCCAACTCCGCGATAATTGCAAGCCTTGGCAATCTTAACAGCTGTCTCACCCATTCTTTTTCGCAACTTCGCATCCAAAGCAGGCGATGGAGATTCTTCTAAAAGTTTTTGATGCCGCCGTTGAATGCTGCAATCCCGCTCACCCAAATGAATAACATTTCCGTGCTGGTCCGCTAAGACTTGAAACTCAATATGACGAGGATCAATAATGTATTTTTCAATATAAACATTTGGATTCCCAAAATTAGCTTCGGCTTCTTTTTGCGCGACATTAAAAGAACTGGTCAAGGTGACATCATTATGACAAATGCGCATTCCTTTCCCGCCACCACCAGCCGCCGCTTTAATGATAACCGGATATTTAATTTCTTTTGCAACTTTAAGGGCTTCTTGTTGATTCTTTATAATCCCTTTGCCTCCTGGCGTTAAAGGCACACCTGCCTTTCGAACCGTTTCACGAGCTTGAACCTTATCGCCCATCAAACGTATTGTTTCCGGAGTAGGGCCAATAAAAGTAATATTGCAAGATTCGCAAATTTCGGCAAAATGAGCATTCTCAGAAAGAAAACCATAACCAGGATGAATTGCTTCAACGTCTGTGATCTCAGCAGCGGAAATAATCGCAGGGATATTCAAATAACTATCCGCGCTTTTTGCCGGACCAATGCAAACAGCTTCATCAGCAAAACGAACATGCAAAGATGTTGCATCTGCTTCTGAATAAACCGCGACCGTCTTAATATTGAGCTCTCGACAAGCACGGATAACGCGCAATGCGATTTCACCACGATTAGCTATGAGGATTTTTGAGAACATGATCAGAAAAGAAATATTTTAAAAATCAGCATTAAATGCTGATTTAAACGGGTTCAACCACAAAAAGAACTTGTCCAAACTCAACCGGCTCAGCATTATTCGCTTTCACTTCAACAACTTTACCGCGAATTTCAGACTTGATCTCATTCATTAGTTTCATAGCTTCAACAATACAAACCACCTGTCCAATTTCTACCACTTGACCAACGTCCACGAAAGACGATGACTCTGGAGAGGGTGAACGATAAAACGTTCCCACCATTGGCGAAGTAATGCTCTTGGTCACCTTCCCCGGTTTTTGCTCAGCGGCAGCTGTTTGTTCTGAAGCGCTAACTGAGTGCGTATCAACCTTGTATTGCGGCAATGCTGGACGAACAACCGTTTCAACAAATTCTGTTGAAGCTCGTTTGATCTTAATTTTAGAACCCTCCCGCTCGACTTCAACTTCCATCAAATCATTTTCATTCATCAAGCCGATGATTTCTTTAATTTCTTTCAAGTTCATCGCTGCACCCTTTCAACATATTGACCATCTCTGGTATCAATTTTAACCCAATCACCAATGTTTATAAAAAGCGGCACCGCAACTGCGGCACCTGTTTCAATCGTGGCTGGTTTATTTCCGGAACGAGTCGAATCCCCCCGTATTCCCGGCTCAGAAGCAATGATACGGGAAATAATAAAATTGGGCAAGATAACTTTAACAATTTTATTGTCATAACACATTCCTGTGACTGTTAAATTTTCTAAAAGAAACCGTTCGGATGCGCCCAATAATTCACGAGCAACAGCAACTTCTTCATAGGTCGTATGATCCATAAAATGCAACAAAGTTCCATCTGAGTAAAGATATTCCAATTCTCGCTCTTGAATTTCTACATTTTCCAGTTTTTCGGAAGTACGAAATGTCCGCTCTAAAACCGAATCGTTTACTAAACTTTTAAGCTTAACCCGTACAAAAGCTGAACCTTTTCCCGGCTTAACATGCTGATATTCTAAAACCATATAAACATGTCCATTAATATTCAACCCAATTCCTGATTCAATTTGATTAATCGTAATTGTCATAATAACTCTCGCCGCAATTGATGTTTAAGAATGTTTAACCTTATCCTTACGACTTAAAACCTCATAACCCCGTCGCTTGACCAAAACCATCTCCTCAAGCCGTATGCCAAACTGTCCAGGGAGATACACTCCCGGTTCTACTGTAACAACCATTCCTTCTTGCAAAATTGCGCCACTTTGCGATGAAAGTCTTGGCAATTCATGGATATCAAGCCCCACTCCATGCCCCAGCGAATGGCCAAAATATTTTGCTAAACCAAGACTTTCTAAGTAGTTGCGTGCTGCAAAATCAATATCAGCCGCTTTAACACCAGCCTGAATTTTAGCAATCGCATGATTTTGTGCGCAACTCACCGCCGCATATATTCTCTGGTAAAGAGCGGGCATTTTACCTAAAAAGAACATACGTGTCAAGTCGCTCTTGTATCCATCAATATCTATCCCCATATCAACCAATACTGGTTCATTATTACGTATTTTCCGACGACTAATTCGGGCATGAGGAAAAGCAGAATTAGGCCCCGATGCGATAATCGGATCAAATGAAAAATCAGCACCCTTGGACCTGACATATCTTTCTAACTTAATTAAAACATCCTGTTCTGTCATTCCCCAACGAATGACACCCTGCAAATATTTATAGGCGCTCAAATTCAAATCCAAACATTTTCTTATTTGAGTAATTTCAACTGCGTCCTTAATCTCCCGCATTTTTTCAACAATATCATTAGCACACACCAACTGGATGTCACGAGGGCAAGCCTTCTGCAATTGTTTAAATTGATATACAGAAAAATGATGCTCATCAAAACCAAGCCTTTTCACTTTGTTTTGAACCATAATATTAAATACAGAATGAAAAATATTATGGGTAAATTGCTCCACCTTTACGCCATCTAACCCATCTCTTGCCTCTTCTAAATATCTAGAATCAGTCAAGTATAATGATTTTGTGGGAAAAGACAATAATAGCGATTCGGAGGCAGGGAAATATGTTAAGTAGCGAATATTTACATCATTAGAATGGATATAACCATCTAGCTGGTATGAAGAAAGCAACCGCTGAAATTTCTTTAATCTCTGAGACACTCAAACCTCATCACAAATACGCATCTACAAACTACCAAAATCCTACACCTTTATAATCCCAATCAGCGCCTGCAACCCCAGCAAATAGCTCTTTATTCCAAAACCACTGATTTGGCCGCAAACAACTGGAGCCACCAATGATTTATGACGAAAATCTTCCCGCGCATAAATATTAGACAAATGAACTTCAACCGCTGGCAAACCAACCGCCAGCAAAGCGTCACGTATCGCAACACTAGTATGCGTGTACGCGGCCGGGTTAATCAAAATCGCGGCAAAACCATCATTTTTAGCATCACCAATTCTATCAACCAAATCACCCTCATGATTGGATTGGACAATGTTCAAAACGACATCCTGCCCTTTGGCAAAATCCTGCAACTGCTGATTAATTTCTTCAAGGGTCGTTTGGCCGTAAACATCTTTTTCGCGCTGGCCTAAAAGATTGAGATTCGGACCATGAATAACAAGAATTTTCTTCATAACAAGATTATTTTTCTGCTTGGTCAACCAACATCACCGGAATGCCGCTCTTAATGGGATACTTACGACCGCATTTAAGACAAACAATTTTCTCATCTTTGTGCTGAATTTCACCCCGACACGCTGGGCAAGCTAAAATTCTTAAAAGGTCCTGATCGATCACGCATTTTCCTTTTTAAGCAATTCAACAAATTTCATTTGCAGCTCATAAACTGTTGAAGAAATTAAATTATCTTCTTCAGGAGTCAAATTCCCTTTTGTTTTTTCACGAATCATAATCAAAGTATCAATCAAAAATTTAGCTTGCGGCAAATTCTTCTCGAGCTTGCTATCATCCAGTGGATTAGGCAATTCACCCAAAAAGATCAAAGCCTGAAAAGCAAGGCTGGAAATATAATTGATAAAGTTTATTTCCATCGAATCTGCCTGCTCTTGACCGTGCGCATGTTCATGAGAGTGCCCACACCCACAACCATCGCCGCAATCTTCTTTCGCGCCACCACCTACCAAAATTTCCTTCTCTCCAGAGACAGCATCCTTCCATGACTCATCAACTGATTTTTCACGATGCATATGTGTTCTTCCTTTCAATTTCCATAAGGTTTATTCTTTAAATGTTGACTACAATACCACTCTGCTGAATCATTGTCAATCGAAGAAAACACGTTCTAGAGCTAAAAATCACATAAAACTCTTCAATCGAATGGATTTCTTAAATTCATTAAACAACTTTCCGTAATCTTTAAATTTTTTCAAAGAACCCACAAAACGAATAATCGTTAAACGATTAAAATCATCAGCAATATACAAACTCACCACAGCAATTTCCGGCCGATGATATCGAAAAAGCACCCAATGCGATGCCTGCCCATCGATCAATTCCTCACCAGTAGACAAAATCTCACCATTCTCACGCCCCAGCGAAGCCAAAACCTCAGGCCAAAAATCCTCCATAAAAAGGGCACCTTTTTGTTTTTCAGCATAAATCGAAAAAACAGCAACCGGCATCTCGGTGGCATCATCAGTTTCCGGAGAAGTCACAGTAACATCCGTTCTTGTCTTCTTAACATGCCAACCCTCTGGAACCTTGACGCTAAAAGATTCATTCCGAACAATACTACGGTCAAAAAGCCGCGGAGCAAAAGTTTTGATGCCCACCACAGCAAGAACTAGAGCCATAAGGAAAATTGACGGATATCGACGACCCAAAACCATTCCTCCTTTTTGAAATATTCGAATAAAATATTTAGAAACGATGAACAATTTGATAAACCGTAAACTCTCGATTCATCACCGTCCAAATCGCCTGACTATTCTGAGCACGCAAAAGTTCATCCTGAATATCTTTTCTACTGATCACTCGGCTTATTGCCCGCAGAATTTGAACTTGAATATCATCATCATTAAGCGGCGTTAAAATCAAAAAAACAAAATGTGTAGGCTCGCCATCAGGAGAATTCCAATCAATGCCAATCAAGGACCGGCCAAAAATAATAATAGGCCGCCGCAAACCCAACAATCGTGAATGCGGCAAAGCAATGCCCGACTCAACTGCCGTGCCCACAATACTTTCACGAGCCATCACAGCACTGACAATATCCTCGCGATAAAGCGTCCCTTCTTGATCAGCCGCCATATCACACAACTGAACAATAGCCTCATTCTTCGATGTTGACTGCAAATCACATATTAATCCTCGACGATTAAAAAACTCCAGAAAACTAATGTTTCGACGACGATTAATCGCAAAACTTAACCACGGCCCCAAAAGAATCGACGAAATCATCGCCCCACAAACAATGGCCGTAAAAATCGGTTCGGAAATCAAGCGATGCTCCAAAGCCACCAAACCCACCACAATTTCCATCATACCACCAGCCGTATGAGCAATAGCAACAGGAAGTCGATTGCCCTTTGAAACCTTTGTCAAAGAAACTCCAATCCACGCACCCAAAAACTTTGTTGAAATCCCTAATCCCGTAAAAAGAATAACCAATAACAGATCAAAATTCTTCAAAAAATCAATCTTTAAACCAATGCCAGCAAAAAATAACGGTATAAAAATAGCATAAACCATTTGAGAAATAACTTGCCGGCTTTTTTCCGGCAAAGACCTCGAATCACCCACCATAATCCCCGCCAAGAAAAAACCAAAAATCGCGTGAATTCCCAATTTGTGCGTAATGGCTCCCGACAAAAGAGCCAATAAGGAAATAAAAGTCAATGAACTTCCCGGTTCAGGCATTTTACGCACCCTGATTCTTTCAATCACCCAGTGCGCAAACATTCTGCCAAAAGTTAAAGCAAGAGCCGTAAAGCCAATGGTGGCAGCAAACAAAATTGAGATATTAAAAATATTAATTTCTCCACGAATCGATAATCCCAAAACAACCGCAAAAATAAGCCAACCTAAAATATCATTCACAGATAAAGCCGACATAATCAAGGAACTTAAATCTGTTTTAATCATTCTTAACTCATTCAAAGCCCGCGCCGCGATAGGCATCGCGCTAATTGCTATGACACTGGCCATAAAAAGCAAAAACAAGGTTCTGTTTTCGGGGGCGGGGAAATACTGCTGTGGAAGAAATGAAAAAACAACATAAGCAATGGATATCGGAACAACAATATCAGCAACAGCAATTTTTAAAACTTCTCCACGCTGGCGCCAAGCACTCAACAAATCAATCTCCAGCCCTGTTTCCAAAAGCAAATAAAACACACCAAACCACGCCATTGTATCTAACATCGTCATTTGAATAGGATTAACTGGAAAAATCGCGGCCTGAACATGAGGGAAAAAACGGCCTAGAATCGTGGGCCCCAAAACAATACCCACCACAATCTCCGCGGGTAAAGCCGGCTGATGCCAACGCCGAAGAATATCTCCCAACAATCGCGAAAGTCCCAAAAGCAAAAAAACCTGTACCAAAAATAAAAAAATATTATTTTCACTCAGGTAGTTCACAAAAATATTCCTCTTTAAAATTTTGGCACTACGGCTTATCGACAACGCGGGTGAGAGCAAAAGAATAACTACCAGACGGCTTACCCGCCTCAAACATTTCCCACGATTGGTTCATATGATCCTCATCTATAAAAGTAACTCTCAAAGAATTCATATGGGTATCTACGGCAGGATCAAGGTCGGCATTTTCAATAAGCCCGAATTCATAAGTATTGCTGGGTCGAGAATTCTCTGAAACAATGATAGGTTTAAGCACCATTGTCGAACGGGTTCCAATCAAACAATAATGCGTCAAAGTCAATTGTCCTTTTTGCTCATAATACATTGTAACCATTTCCTGTGAAGTGCCTGGGAAAATTCGCTCCATTACCGCATTGCCACCAGCGGTGACATCATAAACGACAACAATTTTGTTTGATTTTTCTCCCGGCGCACTTTCGCTAAGACCTTCCCAACGACCAGCCAATTGTTTCATTCGATTAAAAGGACTACGTTCCACAAGAGTAACAACATTTTCACGTGGCGGAGCAATGGTTTCAATCACAACTCGATGATCCCTATCACGTTCCTCATTAAAAGGTACAGCCGTTTCGTATGATTCCAATGATCCCTCCACACTATCCGCAATAATGGGCATCGAAGATTCTAGAGAAGTGGCTGCCGGACTGAGCTCTTGATTAGCAATCATCATCATCGGGGGAACATTGCCCAAAGAACTTTCTTCGGCAAGACTAACAGACACACACAAACCAAAAAAAATAAACGCAATTAAACCAGAAAAAAATAATTTCATAAGGACCCTCCCCGGTTAGAATCACTAGGACAAGCCCGTTTATTATACATCAATAAATGATTCTATCCTCCAAAATCACCAATTAATCTTCGTCACATTATTTTCAATCCGACCAATAGAATTTGGCAAAACCTTTAACTCCTGCAAAATCTTTTCAGCCACATGCTCAGCCAAAACAGCATTTCCTTTGGGTGTACAATGACCAAAATCGCCAGCGAAACGATCAGAAAATAAGTCATCATAAGAGGACTCTTTCAATGCCTCTTCAAAAACCTGCTGATTGTCTACCAACATGACCTCCTGCGGCGCTGACAGCAGCATAGCGGCAAGAGGTGCAACCGATCTTTTGGGATATTGGACAGCAATCAAAGGAATCCGATATTTGGCTAAAATCTTTGCCAACTGAAGATAGTTTTTCTGTGTACCCGGATTATATTCCTCTGACTTTCGACGTAAAAGTTTATTCAATTGTTCTAATTGATCCGTTTTGCTTTGAGATTGATAACATTCACGCAAGCGCTCATAAATCTTTTCATTAACACCGCGCTGGTCTTTTTTGTTTAATCGCAAAGCTTCCCAAAAAACTTTTTCGGCCTGCGCATATTTCTTATTCTCCAAAAGAGAATATCCCCATTCATATAAAATCTCTGGGTTCTCCGCATTCACCTTAACCCCCAAACCAAAGATTTGATCAATCTTTTGAACCTGCCCTAATCGTCGATAGCAATGGGCCAGCTTCCCATAAACCGCTACTTCTTGCGGATCAATGTCCAACTGCTGCAAATACAGTTTGACCGCCTCCTCGTATTTTCCTTGTTCCAATAGGATATCCCCCAATGCTCCGTTTGCTTGCGGATGCCGCGGCCAATGCATCAAAATATCACGATAAATCTTTTCTGCTTTTTCTGAATCATTAAGCAATTTATAAGCTTGCGCGATCCGTTCTAAAGACGAGATCTTAACTACAGCTGAACCAAAATCGTAAGCTTTTTGCAAAGATTCAAGAGCCTTCTCATATTCTGCGTGCCGAACATAATAAATACCCAACAATTGCCATGCCTGCGCACTTTTTTCGTCGGTAGAAAGCGCTTTTAATATGGCATCCTTTTCTTGTTGTGGCCGATTAGCACTACGGTAAAGATTTGCTTTGGCAATTTCAACAGCCACCCGTAACGAGGAATTTGCAACAGCCTGCTTTTCTAATTTTGTGATTTGCTGCTCAACAAAATCAGAAGTTGCTTCTTTTCTCTTCTGCGCCAAATGCGCCGCAATCATATCAAAAAGTTTAAAAGCTTTGGAATATCGAGAAACTTTTTCTCGCCAATTGCGTTTCACCAAATTCTGAGGATCATTAATCCCCATCATCGCCACCACCATCTGAGGCTGGTAATCATCAATGTAACTCTCAACTTTAGCCACAATTTGATCTGTTGTGGTTGCCGGAATTCCTTTATTAATCACTTTAAACTTTGTTAAACTCTGACGAGAATTAAGAATTCGCTCTAACTGCCGCGGATATGCTTGTTCTCCTCCAAGGGCCGTGGTCGACTCACCTAAACAAAGAATACGATATTCCTTTCCAGCAGCAACATTAGACTGATTACCTTTTTCCTGCAAAGAAATAAAAACCCATCCGCCTAAACGCAAACCACCTTCCAAAATAAGCAAGCTGATTCCCAAAGCGAAAAAAAATAATCCAATTTTCTGCAAACCAGTGGTTTTCATCATCGCAACTTTCAAAATCAATCATTTCCCATCTTCTAAGATCATTAACGCGAGAATTATATCATTTGAGGCAAGACCAACAGAACTGAATTGAAAAATTTACTGATGCATCCTAAGTCAATCGCTTTTGAAAACGGCTGATGCTAAACCACAAAATCGCCACAGCCATCAATACCAGCGGGATCACCTGGTCCCAAAGGTCAAAAAGACCAACTCCTTTGAGAGTCACCCCGCGAATAATTTTAACAAAATATGTCAAAGGAATAAAATTGCCAATGTAATAAACCAACGGCGGCATTGTTTCCCGCGGAAAAATAAATCCCGACAATAAAATCGATGGGGAAGCAAAGAACATAACAATCTGGGATGCTTGTTGTTGATTCTCAGCAATAGTTGAAGCAAACAAACCAATGCCCAAACACACTGTTAGAAATAACATCGTCAATGCAAATAATGTCACCGGATTGCCGCGAATCGGAACATGAAATAAGAAACGCGCTGCTTCAATAATCATCACATACATAATGATACCGACACCAACATATGGAATCAACTTGCCTAAAATCAGTTGATACGGCCTAATCGGCGTCACCAAAAGCTGCTCAATATTACCCCGCTCTTTTTCACGAACAATTGCTGTTGATGTAATCATCGGAATAAAAAGCTGCAAAACCAATCCCACCAAACCGGGAATCATAAAAAAAGAACTCTTTAAGTCTGGGTTATACCAAAGCCGTGGTCGAAAATCAATGGGAGAAACCCGTGCTGGCGACAAACCTTCCTTTTGAACAAAAGCAGCCACAATCGCCTGACTGGTGCTTAAAGCAACATTCGCAGGATTCGAATCCGTTCCGTCAATCAAAAGTTGCACATCAACACCACGATGAGATAAAACATCTTTAGCAAAATTTGGAGGTATTAACAGACCCGCTTTCGCCTGCCCACGATCCAAGGCACGATAAAGCATTTGGGGTGCAGAAACATTTTCTTTCACATCAAAATACGCTGACTGTTCAAAAGCGACAATCAACCTGCGGCTCAAATATGTTTGATCTTGATCATAAACAACAGTTGCTAAATGTTTCACATCTGTGTTAATCGCAAACCCATAAATCAAAAGCTGAATCAAAGGCATCAAAACAATCATCATCAACATGCGCCGGTCTCGAATAATATGAATAAACTCTTTGATTGCGATGGCTTTGATATTATTCATGGTGTTCTTCACTCAACGTTGCAAAAACATCTTCAAGAGATGCTGCAATAGATTTAATTGAGGTCAATTGAATTCCTTCTTTTTGCGCCAACCTCACCACTGCCTGTTCGGCCGCCAATGAATTGCGAACATTCAAATGCAATGTTGTCCCATAAGCAGTCACGCCGGCTACTTCCGGAAGTTGACCAAATAGGTGAGAAGCCTTCATCAACGGTTGGCATTCGACCTCCAACAAATTTGTGCTCACTTCATTCTTCAATTGTTCAGGCTCGCCAATCTTCAGAATTTGTCCTCGGCTAATAAATGCAATCTGATTACACCGCTCTGCTTCTTCCATGTAATGCGTCGTTACAAAAAGCGCCACACCTTGATCAGCCAGCTGATAAAGAATTTCCCATACTCCCCGACGAGCAATAGGATCAAGCCCAGCCGTTGGCTCGTCCAAAAATAAAATTCTTGGACGATGCAAAATCGCATTGGCCAAAGCTAACTTTTGCTTCCATCCTCCCGATAGTTCACCTGCCAATTGTCTGCGCCAAGGCGTCAATCCCGTCATTCTTAACACATCACGAATTCGATCCTCAAAACTATTTTCTGGAGCGCCATAAATCCGTCCATAAAACTGCAGATTCTCTTCCACCGTCAGGTCAATATATAAGCTGAATCGTTGTGACACATATCCAATGGATCGCTTAATATCTTCCGCATGCTGACTCACATCAAAACCAGCGACCATTGCGTCTCCACTGGTCGGCGCCAAAATCCCACAAAGCATACGAATCGTCGTTGTTTTGCCAGAGCCATTTGCGCCCAGAAAACCAAAAATCTCACCGTAATTGATCGAAAAATTTATATGATCAACCGCAATCAGTTTTCCAAAACACCGCGTCAAATCCTTCACATCAATAGCTATTGTGCTCATAAGCTTACCCTTTTGTTTCAATGCTGACATCGACAGCAACGCCCGGACGCAAATACTGCGGCGCATCCTTCAACGTCACTTTGACCGCAAACGTCTGAGTAATTCGTTCTTCGGCCGTCTGCACATTACGTGGCGTAAACTCAGCCTGGGAAGCAATAAAACTCACCTGCCCTCGAAAAGTTTCCTTAAGACCATCAAAACTCAACCGTGCCGCCTGCCCCATTTTGATCTTATTCACTTGTCCCTCAGGAACATAAATTTTAACCCATAAACTTTGCCGATCACCAATCACAACAACTGGTAAACCCGCAGCCACAACTTCCCCAACTTCATGAACTTTGACCAAAACAACACCATCAATCGGCGCAACAATCTGCTGATCTTCCATCGCCAAAGCCGCATGTTCCAAATCTTGTTGTGTCGCTCCACCTTGTTTAAACAACTTTTCAATCCGCTGATAATCCCGCGCATTTTGCTGATACCGATCCATCGTTGCCAATTGCTGTCCCTGCTTGACCATTTGTCCCTCATCAACATTGACTGTTATTAACCGTCCAGCAGCTTTCGCGCCCAGCGCATGCTCTGTTAATTCCAAAGTCCCAGAAAACTTCATCTCCGCAAAATCCGAATGATAACCGCACCCGATGCCCAAAACTATAATCGCTGATATGATTCCAAGAAATTGTTTCACAATACACTCCTTATAATTTGTCATCCAATAAAAATTGTTCGACACGACCTAATAAACGAGCCAAATGAATTCTCGTCAAAAAATAATAAGCCTGAGATTCATCCTTTTGGTCTTCAGCTGCCAAGGCACGAACCTCAGCCGACGTTACATCCAAACTACTGCCAATACCAGATTGATATTTGCTGCGTACCAAACGCAACTCTGCTAAAGCAACAACAATATTTCTTTGACTCTCTTGAACAAAAGAATTCGCCTGCGCCAAAATCGCATGTTGACCAGCAAATTTTGCCTTCACGTGTCGCTCAACATTCTGCAATTGGATTTGAGAAATACGAACAGCACTTTCACTTTCTTTCAACTTCGCCTGTCGCAAACCCCCTTCAAAAAGAGGAATACTCGCCGTAATTCCCAAAGCGTATGTTTCGCTTGAATCCCGAGAACTGGGACTTTCTCCACTGGAACCATAATCACCAGATATTGACACTTTCGGCCAAAAATCCCGAGAAATGACAACTTGATCTCTTTGGCTTAATTTCAACTGCTCTCGAGCCAAATTGATGTCCAGCTGATTATCTTCAAACGATTCTAAAGCCAAATCTTCAAAAGGATCCTGTTTCCCCCAAACAAAATCAAACTCTTGTTCCATCGGCAAATTCAGCGCGGCAATAAGATCCAGCCTGCTTTCCAAAGCCTGCCTTTTTGTGACCTGATACTGATACAAAGCATGTGCATATTTTGCCCGTGCTTTTTGCATATCCAATGCGGAACTTATACCAGATTTCAAACGTGCAAAAACAATATTCATTTCTTTTTGCTCTCTGCGCAGCACGGCCTGATCAAAACGACAAGACTCTTGCGCCCGTTTGGCTTGAATAAAAAGTGTCGCCGCTAAAACCAGCACATCTTGCTTAACCTGTTGCTGCTGAGCTAAGGAAAGAACCTGTTTCTGCTCACTGGATTTTAACCGCGACATCATCCCGGGATCAAAAATGGTTTGCGTCAATCGTAGCCGTGCGTCATAAACATTAAATGGTCCAACCAAAGGACTCCCAGGGAAATTAATCCCCGTACTACGAATATCCTGAGTTCGCCGAGTTTCAGAAACAGTTCCTTTCAATTGGGGAAACAATGCCGAAGAATTTTCTTGAATTTGAGCCAAAGCTTGATTCACGCGCTCATTTGCAACAATCACATCCGCATGCTGCGTTAAAGCAATTTTTAAAGCTTGCGGCAAGCTTAAAATCAGCGATGAATCCTTTTGGAAAGCAAAACAAATCTCAGAAAAACCCAATACAAAAATGCTGAAAATACAAATCATAAATATTTTCTTCTTTAAAAATGTCATTTCCCGTCCTTTAAATGATCCATAAGTTTTATGACAATGCGATGAAAATCATTGATGTCGTCTTGCTCAAGAGCTTTAAGAACAGCCTCCCAACGTTGTGTTACCGCACCCTGAAATTGAGTAATCATCAGCTGCCCTTGCTTGGAAAGCTTGACCACAACTCTCCGACGATCGTGCTCACCAATAGAACGCTGAACATATCCTCTCTTAACCAAACGATCAACAATTCCTGAAATCGTTGGCAAACTAACATGCATGCTTTGTGCCAGCGTGGTCATCGGGCAAAGATTGCGTGAATGAAGCGCAACCAAAACCAAAAATTGTGTTTGAGTTAACGCTCGTTTAACAAGAAATTCGATTTGAACGCCTTGAATAATACGCGGCATTAGTTGAGCGATGGCAAAACTCAAATCTTTACGGCTAACCTTTAACATCCCTTCACAGTTCCTTTTGATTTGTTGTGACTAATATTTAGCATATGCTAACGAATAAGTCAAGTTCAGTGACACAAGAATATTGCAAAGAAATTCTCAGCGAGAAGAATACAAAAGGAATAATGCTGGTTTTTTGTGAATATCGATCTTTTTGTTCTTCCAATCACAAATACGACAAGTCTTGATCACCGCGGCGGGACTCATTAAATCAGCAGCAACACACAATAAAGTGTCCCCATGACAATTGTTCAGAATATCATTTAGTAAGTTTTGATTGCGATAAGGCGCTTCCATAAAAATCTGAGTTTGTTGTTCTCGAGCCGAACGCTGTTCAAGCTCTTTAATTCTTTTAATTCGATCTCCTTTCTCTTTGGGCAAATACCCATTGAAAGCAAAATTCTGCCCATTGAGACCTGAAGCCATCAAAGCTAGAACAATAGATGAAGGCCCCACCAACGGAATAATCTCGAAACCACGCCGATGCGCCAAAAGCACAACATCCGCGCCTGGATCAGCAAGACATGGGCATCCCGCTTCGGAAATAACGCCAATATCTTGATCATCAGTCTTTTTAAAGTTTTCTTGCGTTTCTTTAAATGAAATGTGCTCGTTTAAATCATAAAAAACACATTGATCAAATGAAATCTGCGGATTAAGCTTCTTAAGCACACGACGAGCAGACCTAATTTCTTCTACAAAGAAAACACGCACATGTTCAATCCCCGGCGCAAAAATCGGCAAGAATCCATCGGAAGAATCATAAATCTGATTAGGGATTAGAAATAGTTTTGAATTCATCTCAAATTATTTAATTTATAGCAACAATCATCATAAACTCTAATGAACATTTCGAATGCGCCAGCATTATACAAAATGACCCTATGTTGTCAACAATACCAGCTACACAATACTGGTTAAGAGATAGATTCCAACACCTATTTTTGTTATATTAACATAATTTATTAAACAAATTTTGTTCCTGATCCTAAGGTTTTTGTGAAACTCTCAATCATTATCCCTGTTTACAACGAACAAAATACAATCACCCCTATTCTCCAAAAAGTTATCGGTGTATCTTTGCCAAAAGAACTAACAAAAGAAATCATTATTGTCGATGATGGGTCCACCGATGACACCAAGCGACACTTAAAGAACTTCTCTACCAATAGAACCATCATTATCTTGTCTCATAAATTCAATCAAGGCAAAGGCGCCGCCGTTATGAAAGGAATACACCAGGCAACTGGAGATATTATTTTGATTCAAGACGCAGATCTTGAATATGACCCCAATAATTATCCAGCCTTAATCCAGCCAATTCTAAACAATCAGACTTCCATTGTTTATGGATCACGATTTAAAGGGCAAATTAAAAATATGTCTTTCACTAACCGTTGGGCTAATATCTTTTCAAGCTGGACTCTTAATCAGATCTACGGCTGTAAAATCACAGATGTAAATACCTGTTTTAAAGTATTCCGGCGAGAAGTATTGAATGGCATTAATATACATGCTCGCGGTTTTGAGCTTGAAACCGAGTTGACAGCCAAATTATTACGCCGTCACTTTAGAATTATGGAAGTCCCAATTCAATATGAAGCTCGCAGAAATAATCATGGCAAGAAAATGAATTGGATCAAAGCATTGCAGATGTATGGAGCTTTAATCAAATATCGCTGAAAACAATTCCAACAAAGAATAGCTACTCACCAACTTCGAAAGAAATCACCACATTAAACGACAACTCCGGATATTGCAAATCTGCCGGAAAAGGAGGAAAAGGGCTGGATTCTTTCACACTGCGCAAACCCACTGTTCGTAAATATTCATTTGCGCGACTACGCTCACCAATAATTTGTAAATCTTTCAAATTGCCATCAGCGGTCACCACGAAAGTCAAATAAACCTCCCCCGCTTGAAACTGGGGATCATCAATATAAAAATAAGCACGATTTCGGATTTTGTCACGAATACGATCGTTGTAACCAACATATTTGGGATTTGTAATTTTTTGTGAAGCTATAACAGGAACAGAAATGCTGCGTTTCTCAACCAAATTCGTCATCTTTAATGGTTGTTTATCTGGGACATCAATTCGACGACTTAACTTAGCGGTATCCCGCAAAAGCGCTGATCCCGTCAACTGCTTGTCAATCAAGTTTTTACTGCCCGAAGACGACAATTTGCGAGTTTCTTTAAGATCTGCAACACGTTCGATTCGCGCCGTTTTTTCAACAATCTTTTGTATTGGTTTTGCATGATAACGAATTTCCATTGTTTTTGTCTTAATCTTGTTTACGCAAGGCAGAACAAAAAAGGAAAACAACAAAAAACAAACATGAATTAAACATGATCCTAAAAGCGTGTAATAAATAATTCGATCTTCAGAAATTGAAAAAGTCTTTGATGCCATCTTGATAAACCTTCGATTCTTTGATGAATTACTTGCGATTTTTAAAATCCCAAAACAAATACGAGAAAAACCGTATGGTATCTTTAATCGGATGAATTTTGCTTTTTTCACCACGATAAATCGTTTTAACCGGAACAGAGATAACTTGACACCCCGCACGACAAGATTTTAATAATACCTCAGTTTCAATTTCAAAATCATTGGACACCAAAGAAATGCGTTTCAAAATATCCGCACTGATGTATCGATAACCACACTGTGTATCCTCAATGGGCTGACAACACATCCGTGAAATAACAAATGACATTAATCGATTGGTCATTCGTCGAACAAAAGGCATTTGTCCTGCGTCACGCATCCGCGTGCCATTGATTAAACATGTTTCTTTGTCTTTTGCCGCTATTAAGAATTTCTCCAAGTCTCCCGGATCATGCTGGCCATCTCCATCCATCGCAATAACTCCGTCATAACCTTTTTCTAAAATATAGGCAAATCCACGTTTAAGTGAAAAACCCTTGCCTTGCCGCTTTTCATTACGCAAAACAATAGCACCTTGATTTCTGGCAAAGACGCTGGTTTGATCGCCAGACCCATCATCAACAACAATCACATCTATAGCTTTCGCGCGAATTTGAGCGACAAGTTGACCAATTTCTTTTTGTTCATTATGAGCCGGAATCAAAACACAAACCTTCACATTCACTCCATCTCTTAATATAATTAGACAATCCGTTCGCCAATATCCGCCAACCGATTAGCTTTCTCATCCCAAAATTCCCGAAACATCAGCCACTGCGTTGGATACGCTCGAATCTTCTGTTCAATAACTGCTGCATATTGACCAACTAAAACAGCCAAATCCTTTTGCTCGATCTGTCCACTGGTGGAAAAAGCTGGACAAATAGGTTTCTCAAACTGCAGCGTAAAACTATCGTCAGCTTCCCGCACAAAAAAAGTCGGTAAAATCGTAGCGCCCGTTTTATATGAAAACAAAGCGGCCCCTTTGGGAATCAAAACCTCTCGCCCCAAAAATGGAACTCTTTCGCCACTGCTAGTAAAATCCCGATCTGCCAAAACAGCAACAAACTTATTATCCTTTAAAGCACTCAAAGATCGATGGACCGCTTGCCGAATAGGAACACTGGTGACACCTCGCAATTCCCGCTGCTTATTAAAAAGTTCATTGACCCGGCGTTCTTTATGAGATAAAGCAATCGCAAGAATCGGATATCCCAGCATGCCCATCACCAAACCACCCAACTCCCAATTCCCAAGATGGGCAGTTAACATAATAACTCCCTTGCCCTTGGCCATCGCTTCATCCAGATAATGTCGATTGACAATTTTTACCCGATCACGAATAAACTTTTCATCCAAATCATTGGCAATAGCAAAGAACTCCACCAAATATTTACCAAAATTTCGAAAAACAGCCCTCGCTTGAATATTCAAATTCTCCGAAGAACCTGTGACAATACGCAAGTTATTTTTAACAGCACGGCGGTCACGAAAGGACAAAAAATACTGAATATCAGAAACACATATCGCAAATTGATAAGCTTGTTTTAAAGATATCCGCCGAATTAAAAATTGGCCAAATTTATAAAGATAGAATTTAAACATGAAGGCTATTTTAAGAACTTGGATGAACTGGACCGTCTAAAATCAAACGAGCCACATCATAAGCAGCATGCGGTTTACCAAAAGCCAAAGCGGCTTTGCGCATGAGAGCTAATCGATCCGGCGACTTTAAAAGCAATTCGATTTCCTCCCCCACATCGCTGGTTTTATCAATACGGATACCCATACCATTTTTTAGAAGAAAATCTGTATTGCGCATTTCTTGTCCAGGAATAGGGTTCACAATAACCATCGGCAAACCCTTGGTTAAACATTCACTGGTCGTCAAGCCGCCGGGTTTTGTAACAATCAGCGTCGCAATTTCCATTAATTCATCAACATTCTTCGCATAATCAAAACAAATAATTTTCTTTGAAGAATTCTTTTTCTCATGCGCAAGCCATTTTTGCAACTTATGATTGACGCCGGTAATAACAATCATTTGTAAAGGGGCCTGTATTTTTTGCAAACAGGAAACAACCTCTTTGATCGGCCCCAAACCTTGTCCACCGCCCATAATCAGTACAACCGGAATATCTAAATCAATTCCTAAAGACTCGGCAATCGGCTGCTTATCAAGCTGTACCGCGAATTTGGCCTGTATCGGAATACCATAAACTTTAATGGCATCCGGAGCAACCCCCTTTTTAATAAAACGATCTCTCGCTTCATCATCAGGAACAACATAATAATCAACCCCTTCATTGATCCAAAAAGAATGTGGGGCAAAATCCGTCAAAACACCAATCAAAGTGATGTTTAATTTATGGGCGATCTTATAATCCGCAACCATCCCACAGGGAAAAGCCTGCGTACACACCACTGTATCAGGATGGTATTCTGAAAAAAGTTTATCCAACTTTTTATGACTTGTTTTATGCAAAAACTTTTTAATCGATTGTGATTTCTTAACAATATTGGGATTATCATACAAAAAATCCCAAACCTTGGGCGTGCGTTTGATAACACTCATATAAGCACGGTTAACAACTTTTTCTAAAATCGGATATGTATACCCAAACCCATTGACCCCTGGCACATCAATCGTCGGATCAAGCTCACGCAAAGCCCGCTGAATGGCCACCGTTGCCTGCCGATGCCCGGAAACCTTGGTGATATACATCAATAATACTTTACGCTTGCGCTGTATCTTTTTTTCCATATCTTCCTCTTTATGGGGTTGAGACAAAATATCTTCTTCAAGAATGTTTTGCGGCATCGTCATTTTATCCCAAATTTTGCATTACAACACAGTGCACGACGATCAGTTGCGCACAAAAAAGTGAAATGCAAAATTTGCCTTTGGTTGCGGTTTCCCGCAAGGATTAACCCCGCACGTCTCGTTTCTGCCGAGACATGCGGCCCTTTGGGCGAATTTTGCTTGGCCTCGCAGAGGCGAGGCTAATGCAAAATCCCTGTTTATTCAATCACAGCTAATACTTGACCAATCTTGGCTTCCTGCCCTTCAGCAATAAGCACTTCTTTAATCACACCGTCAAAATCACAAGCCACATTAAATGCAGCTTTATCGGTGACCAGCTCAACCAAATCGCTGTCCTTATAGACCTGGTCCCCAACCTTACAATGCCAAAAAGCCACCATCGCTTTTTCAATACCTTCGCCCAATTCCGGTAAAACAACGTGATACATAAATCTTCTCCTTAAGAAACAACATACAAAAAATAAATTACCAACATTATACCCAAAATTATTCTCAACGGAATGAAATTCTAACGCTTGTTCTAATTCCCTTTTAACCGCAAAGATCTCATAAAAACTTCACAAAAATCCTGCTTTACCTTCTGGGACATAACCGCTTGGCCTATAATACTTTCAATTGATGCCATCGTAACATTTAACCCGCAAGGATTAATTAATGAAAATAAGGTTAGGTCCGTATTGATATTAATGCCCAATCCATGATAAGTGACCCACTTTCGAACCCCAACACCGACGGAAACAATCTTTTGAGCACCAACCCACACTCCTGTCTTGCCAGGTTTTCTAACAGAAAAAATTTTATAGTGCTGCAAAAATTGTATCGCAACTTCTTCCAAATCATACAAATATTGTTTAAGATTTTTGCCGCGTTTTCTCAAATCCAGAATCGGATAAACAACCAATTGTCCCGGCGCGTGCAAAGTTACCTCTCCGCCCCGATCAATAGAAAGGATTTCAATTCCGTGAGCCGCCAACTCATCTTTTGAAGCCAAGATATAGCCTCGATCAGCCATGCGCCCCAATGTCAAAACAACAGGATGTTCACACAAAAAAACTCTTTCCGGCGCACCGGCAATCACCTGAGCAACCGTTTCCTTTTGCAACCGATAAGCCTGAGAATAATCAATCAGTCCCAAATCAACAAAAGAACCAGTCGTTAATGATTGAGCAGCTGTTAAATCTGACATATAAAAAAGCTCATTTCTTTACATAAGCAATAAAACTAAAAAATAAACCCTGAACCATTGCTAAAGGCCCAGGGCTTATAATCATTAAAAACACACACGTTTTTATCAAGATTTTAAATTGCGACAAATGGCATCGGCCATTTCTTGCGTCCCAACCGCCGTCGGGTCATTGCGATCAGCCTTCAAATCATAAGTCACATCTTTTCCTGCACGAAGAACCGCTCGCACAGCTTGCTCCAAACGATTGGCCGCCCGATCTTCTTTCAAATGACGCAACATCAACATTCCCGAAAGAATCGTTGCTGTGGGATTCACTTTATTTTGACCCGTATACTTAGGCGCCGAACCATGGACCGGTTCAAACA
>JACKFI010000005.1 GCA_020632555.1 Candidatus Omnitrophota bacterium
AAAAATCGTCGTCAACGAGAAACCCGATGAGCTCCCTGTCCCCATACCAACCGAATTCAAAAGACTACTGACCTGTCCGCCATTCAAATTTTGTAAATCACCCAACGCCGACATCAACTCATTGCTCTGTTGTTGGGCCAAAGCAAACCCCGTCCCAACAAACAATGAAAACACGCTAGTTATCAAAACTTTCAATATTTTCATCAGCTGTCACCTTGGTAAGGTTTAATAATAATTGCCGAGCCCCGCTCATTTTTTTATAATATCTTTATGTTTAATAAGAAGCACTCACAATTTTATCTAAAATAGTATGGGCAATGTTTTGCGCCAACACATGATTTCCTTTGGTCGTGCAATGCCCAAAATCTCCGGCAAAGCGATCAATAAAATAATCTTCATAGCGGCCGGCAGCAATCGCATCCTTGAATACTTTCTCATTGTCCACCTGAATCACGTGATCCGCGGCATTCAAACCTTCCAACGTCATCGCCAAATCTTCAAAAGTACGCACCGGATATTGAACAACAACCACTGTTATATTTTGCGCGTTGAGCGCTTCAAGCACTTGCCGATAATTTTCCCGGGTCACTGGGTTAACTCCTCCTCGCCGCAATTTTCTCTCCTGTTCAAAATACACATCAGCATTCTGTGATTGTCCGCGCTCTATAAAACAGCTGCCCATTAATTGGTACAAGCCTCCCTCCGAAGGATGCTGTTTAATACAAAAACGCAAAGCATCCAAAACCAAAACATCATCTGTCCTTTCACGGCAAAGTTCTAACACACGGTCATGAGCCCAAGCATCCTGCGCATTTAATTGCAATATTTCCGTAATCGTAGCCAAATACTCTAAATGACGCCCGTTGTTATTATAAATCCATCCCATTTTTCGATAAAACCAACCATTGGGCCAATAGCCATATTTTTTATTACGGTCAATAAGCTGTTGATAAATCGCCAAAGCTTGATCATATTTTCGTCTGGCTGTCGCTGTCATTGCATAGGTTAATAAATTTTGATCTTGTGGCTCTGGCGCAATGTATTCTTGCCCGCCAATATAACGATCGGGTGTGACCAAATGTATTTGACGAGCGCCCCAAAGCCCCCGAAAAAGTCGAACCAAACGAGACTTTTCCAACAACTTAATAAGGGGATTCGTAGTTTTCAAAACCCGCAAAGATTGGCCGTCAACTGAAACTGAACTATCATTGATTCCCATCATCAAAACAACAATCCGCGGCTGATACAATTTAAGATTTTCTGACAAATGAAGCGCGATAGCCGTAGTATTACTGCCGGAGACTCCACCGTTGATCACCGCAAATTTTGTTTTATTTTGACTATCGTTGAGAATACGCTCCAACTGACGAGGGTAAGAATTTTCGCCGCCTATCTGGGTTGTAGATTCACCCAAACAAAGAATACGAATAGTATCCTGCTGCGCTAAAGCTTGCCGATTACGCTGCTGTGCCAAAGCTAAATAAACAGCACCTGCAGCTCGAAACACAATTTCAAAAACAACAAAAGTTAAAACAATTCCCAAAATAATCAACGCCACGTTCGACAAAACCGCTTTAACTTTTTTAGGCCAAAAACCTGACATGCAAAACACTCTTTCAATCACATATAATCAAATTACTTAACAACCACTAAATCATTCCTGCACCTTTGTCCGAATCATTGCCGGTTCGCTCCAGATAATTTTATCAGAAACTTTACTGGCAAGACTACTGGCAGCTTTCGGATCAAAACCCAATTTAAAAACCACTGGCCCCTCAAACACATTTTCGGAAACTTTTAACTGCAAATCACGGACATAATCTTCTTTGGGTTTCAAAACAATGTCCTGAGGAATATTCTTCTCACAAACATCACTTTCAATAACAACCCCCATCGATCCAGCCCACGACAAATCATAATTGCAACTCCACACTTTAATTTTCTGCTCCATGTCGCTGATATTAATAATTTTAGTGGTAACCGTAAAATGGCCATCGTCTTTAGGGACAACCTTTTGTGCGTCACCCTTAACCACAATATCTACCTTCAGTTCTGACGTCTGAGCAAAAACAACAACCGACCCAAAGAGAAAAACTCCTGCCAACCCTGCTAAAATAATTGTTTTCATCTTCTCTCTCCTCCATTGCATCTTCGTTCTGTCAAAACAATTTCAATACTTGATTCTCACCCGATAACGAACTTTGGCTTCGCCGTCTTTTGGCACATTGACATCAAAGCGCGCGGTGAACGCATCAACTTTTGTAAACTTTTGCGATTGACTCATCACCGTCCAATCCCCCGGAATAGATTCCAAAACCTGTACATCAATAGCTTCTTCTTTGTGATTGCGAATGGTCACTTCCCATTCAGATTCATGACCACGATTGATATTCTGATAATCCATTTGCACGCGTTCTGCGACCACATCGAAAGCTTCGCCAATTTTTAAATCCACTTTTTCATCTTTGGGCGTATGCTTGATCGCGTCCTCGCCGATAAATTGCAAACTGCCCTGCGCGTCGGCTTTATACAAGCGCATGGTTCCCGCCGGCAATGCAAAACCCATATGATTATCTTTGGAATTCTGAAATTGCAACATCACCTGTACCGGTACTTTGCCCGTCTGATTATAAGGGCCATACCAATAATTGTTTTGCCCCTGCACTTTAAAGATTTTTGTCACGCCAGCTTGATTAGCTTCCAACAAACGAACTTGTTTGGTTTGCAAATCTTTGATGGTCGTCGGTTGTTGAAGATCGTACAAATGATATTCAAAGAAGGATTGTTCTTGAAAACCTGCTTTGCTCTCAGCCACAGCCCTCATGGCCTTCGCATTTCCCCGAGTATAATCATTCACATCATTAACCCGATTGACTTCTCCCGCAACCAGTTTCAATTTTGCATTTCGGTACGTCGCGCCACTTTTATTATCCAACGTCACCCAGCCACTGACATCTGCTTTGGCATCATTCTTGTCAATCACAACAATATAATCCGCTTTCCAGGAAATATTCTGCGTCAAATACGAAACCTCAATATTCTGCGCACCTGAAAAATTATTCTGATACATCCACGTCAAGGTCGGCTTGGCAATCAAGTCTTCGGGCAAAGACGGCAGAATAATCTCTCCCGGATAACCGATATGAATTTCATTGCCGATACGATAAATCTGTCCTTGATTATTGCTCAACAACTCAGCTTCAACCGTTTCTGTTTTATCCTGATATTGATTGCGCGTCACCAATTTCAATTTCTTGCCGACGTATTTGTCCAGCAACTTGGTTGAATTCATCAAATCGTATTCATAATTTTGTTCTAAGATGGAAAAATCCTCCGCGGCATCCAAAGAACGAATCGCAACCGTGTAGGGTTGAATAAAAGCAGCCACATCCATAAACTGCATTTGACCGTCGCCTTTATTGAGCTTGATCTTGCGAGTATCTTTAACCAAACCCAGATTCGAATTATAAACCGTAACCTCGACGGATTCTTGATCCTTGATAGTGCTCACCAAATCCGCGGCCGCACAAGCCGGCAAAGCCACACCCACCGCTAAAGCAATCACCAAACCTTGAAAAATTCGCATCATCCATCTCCCTTGTATTGGTTAAGAATATTTATTTAATTGAACGCAGCTAAACACCAAAAATTACAAAATTTATTTATCCAAGCCAAAACGATTATACACATAAGACGCCCCCAAAAACAACAGTCCTAAAACAATAAATGTAATGATTTTAAAAACCACATCCAAGCCCGAAATATCCACAAAGACAATGCGGCACAATGTTATACCCAAAATAATTAAACCACCCCAGCGTTCTGTTTTATTGCGCCCCCAAACTCCTAAGATGATAAAGAAAAACGACACCCCTAAAAGTGTGTAAGCATAAACGCGAAATCTTTTTGAAACCAAAACCACCGCCGCAATGATTGAAATCAGCTAGAGAAAAAGAAAAATCATTATTGTTGCTCCTTACGATGGCGCATCGATTGGGCGGGAATACCAAACCACACGTCGCGTGCTTCAACTTTTGTGTCCTTAAGCAAAACCGCGCTGGCCCCGATAATCGCTTTGTCGCCGATTTCACAACCCGGCATAATTGTGCAATGCGAACCGATGGTCACATTCTGACCAATTTTAACTTTCTTAAGCTTCAATTTTCCCCGTTCCACCAAATGCCCGATAATTATCGCGCCGCCACCCACGACGGTATTATCACCAATTTCCAAAAGCGAAGCGTCATAAACATACTTGGAATTAAACTGCACATTCTTGCCTAACTTCGCGCCCAATAAGCGGAATAATAAATTTGCAAACGGTGTCAGCAAAACAAAATCAATAAATGTGTAATTGATCATCAAATACAACGAACTGATAAACGCCCACTTGAATGCTTCAAACGAGACCAAAGGGTAAACACCTTCTTTCAAGCGCAAGTTGAGCCCGGTGCGAAATAGACCAACCAAGACAATCAACGTCAAACCAAAAATGAAATACCCCATGGCTATACTGGTCCCCAACCAAAACAAACGCGGCAACAGGGAAAGATCAGCCGTTACCGTCCAAACTTTCATGATCAGCGCCAAACCCGGAACCAGCGCCGCGCCAAAAAACAAAGCCCCCATGCCGTACATAAAAACAGTAAAGACCACCTGCGCTAACGTCATCATTAACCACGCCATATCATCCTCCTGTTTATTGTGATTCGCTCGCCTTTGTTATCTGTCCTTGTTGATTGGGCAAGCCCTTTTCGGCTCAATTGTTTTGCGCCTCTAGGGCGCAATTCGCCTTAAAAGGACTTCCCCAATCAACTTAACTGACACATTATCTTACTTATAACGTTTCTTTAAACCAATTCTTTATCAACCCCACTGTTTCAATTTTATTCTTACGAATCAAATACTCGGCGTGCGGGCCATTTTTGATAATCGCCAAATGTTTGGGCGCAGTTGTTTTTTCATACAAAACTTGTGAATGCCACGGCTTGATCAACCAATCCTCTTGCCCATGAATATACAACACTGGACACTTAATCTTTTCAACCAGATCAATAGGCTTATGTTTCTTTTGCCAAAACGGTCCGGGGCGGACACCTTTGCCGATTTTGCCTTCCCCAATCAAACTATAAACAATATCATTTTCAAAACTCAATTCCCAAAACCGATACTCAATCTTTTCAAACTCAACCGGAGCGCTAACCGCGATAAGGCTGGTGATCAAATCCCCACGCGAGGCGGCAATCAAGCTGGTTGCCGCACCCAGCGAAAACCCAACAACACCAATTTTCTGATAACTTTTCTGCGCATATTCCAAAACCGCCTGCAGGTCTAAATATTCCTTACTGGTCCAATAAAACAGCCCGCCGCTTTTGCCATGCCCGCGAAAATCCATGATGATGATGTCATACCGGTCGTCTAAAGCGTGCCCCAAAGCCTTGAGCAACACAGCATCTTTGCTATTGAAAAATCCATGGGCGAGAATAATAACCTTATCGTGACCATGCTGATAATGGTCAAAAACAATATCCTGCCCGTCGGAAGTTTTAATGGTGTGTGTTTTCATTTCATCTCCAAAGCAATGCGCTTGACCACGCCCAAATCCAACTTGCCACTGCCCAACAGCGGAATCGTGTCAATTTTATAAAAAGCATCCACAGCAGGAATCCATAAATTCGGCAAACCACGGGCCCGCAATCCTTCCACAATCATCGCCGCATCCAAATCAACGGTATGCAAAACAATAATCCGTTCCCCACGTTTGTCATCAGGGACAGCGGCGACCACACAAACCTGCTCGGTCAAATTCAAAACTTGCAAAATCGCTTCTTCAATTTTAATATGCGGCACCATTTCGCCACCGATCTTGCTAAAACGGCTCAGCCGATCGGTGATGGTGATAAACCCATCCTCTCCCATCTTGGCAATATCTCCCGTCGAGTACCACCCATCTTGAATCACCTCTGCGGTCTTTTGCGGCTGATTCAAATACCCTTTCATCACATTAGGTCCGCGAATCCAAAGCACACCTTCTTGCTCGGGGCCCAAAGGTTCACCGGTGTTTTGATCAATAATTTTGACCGCGATCCCCGGCAAAGGCAAACCGATCGTGCCCTGCTGATGAGCTTTCTGCAAATCTCCGGTCTTATCATAATCCGGCAAATTGATCGAAACTACCGGCGACAATTCCGTACAGCCATAGCCTTCCATCGGAACAATGCCAAACTTTTCATCAAATTCTTTGGCCAAACTGTCTTTTAATTTTTCCGCGCCAACCGTTACCATACGCAAACTTTTAAATTGTGACGGTTCACAACGACGGATATAAGAACTCAAGAATGTTGGCGTCGCCATCAAAATACTAGCGCGATATTTTTCCACCAACTTGCCAATCACTTTCGCGTCTAACGGATTGAAATGATACACCGCGCCAATCCCACTCAACAGCGGAAACCACAATGTCCCGGTAAATCCGAAAGAATGAAAGAATGGTAGAATACCCGTCATCACATCTTCATTTTTAATATTAAAGACCTGATATAATCCCTCCAAATTCGACGTGATATTGCCATGCGTCAGCATAACCCCCTTGGGCTCACCGGTCGAGCCGCTGGTGAACATAATGGTCGCCAGCTTTTCATGCGCGCGAAAATCTTTGGGCCCAAAAATAAACCAATGCGAAAGACCATACGGCAGGGCAAAAGACATTAGCGCTGCTTTTATTTTCTCAGTTTTTGATAAGGACGAAATGATATCCTCGACATACAGTGCTTCACACGGCAAGACCGCGCCGGTTTTTTCCAAAAATGTTCGCGAGGTGATCACATACTGCATCGCACACTGTTTGATAGTAGACGCCAAGGCTTCTTTAGAAGCGGTATAGTTCAGATTCACAGGAACTTTATTGAGAATCGAAATCGCGATATTGACCAATGAACCGGCCACTGACGGCGGCAATAAGACGCCGATTGTTTTTTCTTGAAACAGCTTGCCATTGATTTTGCGGCTTAAAGCGACCGCGGAAATCAGCGTTGTGCCATAATTCAATTTCTGGCCGCTGGAATCCGCCATACAAAATTTGCCAGGATGTTTTCTGGCTTCCAACCAAAACGCTTCTGGTAACGTATATTTGTCGGCCAAGCGATAGGCAAAAGCCTCTGCCCCCAACTCCATAACGCGCGAACGAATTTTAAAAGCACTGCTGGTCGCCGGCAGTGCACGACCAAAAGAAACCGTCACCGGATACGGAATCACCTTGGGCCATTTTTTCAAATATTTCCCGCCTTCATGACTAAAAATACTGCCCCAAATGCGATCAATATTAACCGGAATAACCGGGCAATCAATCCCTTTAAGAATATGCTCAATGCCGGCATTAAATTTCAACAAATTTCCAGTTCGCGTTAACTGCCCCTCGGGGAAAATACAAACCAACTCGCCATTCTTTAATGCATCCTTAGCAATATTCAGCGAACGAATAATGGCTTTGGGATTATCTTTGCGGTCAATGGGAATCACCCGGCCAATTTTAAACAAAGGCCGCAAAATACTGGTCGTATAGACTTCACGACTCATCACAAAACGAATCGGCCGACGAACCGTCACAACCAGCAACACCGCGTCCATATACGATACGTGATTAGAAGCCAGCAAAGCTCCCCCCGTTGCCGGAACATGATGCTTGTCCAACGTTTTAATCTTGTAAAGCGTGTGTGTCAAAATCCAGACAATCAAACGAATAAACGGATACGGTAATAAACGGCAAACATAAACCGCGCCCAAGATGGTGGTCAACCCCATCCAAAAGAAAGTCTGCGCGGGATTGATATTCAATGTTCCGAAAAAATATATAGCCACCGAAGCCAATAACATCGCCGCGAATGCGAAGAAATTATTGGTCGCGATAATACGACCACGTTGGTCAGCGGGACTTTCAAATTGAATGACAGTATTCAGCGGCACTATATAAAAGCCACTGGATATTCCCAAGAAGAACAGCGTACCCAAAACGCTCATGTACGAATGATAATTAAATCCCAATTGCATCGCAAAAAAACTTAAACCCAGAGCTCCTAATGGAACCAACCCCAATTCAATCTTTTGATCGGAGAATTTTCCGGCCATCAAACCGCCCAAACCAATTCCCAAAGAAATGCTAACCAAAAGCAAACTGGCCAAAAGATGGTCGACGCCCATCAAGTTGCGCGCATAAAGCAAGATATTCGGTTGAAACAATCCTCCCAAAAACGCGAAATACACCAAACCCAAAATTGACAAAAAGACAGCCTGATTGGTCAGAACATACCGCGTATTATGAAACACTTCTTTGATAAAGTTCCACTCGACTTTTCTCTGTGACCCTGCCGCAGCTACGGGTGTGACCACAAGGCTGGTCAAAAATCCCAGCAAAGCTATACCAATAAAAACAAACGAAATCTTATAAGGAGCACCGCCAAAAACCTGTAAAAGATAGCCGCCGCTAGCTTGCCCCAAAATAATGGCCGCATAAGTAAACATTTGCATTTGCCCATTGCCCTCGGACAAATCATCCTCATCGAGAATCTCAGGAATAATCGCGTATTTGGCAGGACTAAAGAACGTGCTTTGCAAACCCATCAAAAACAAAACACTCATCATGCCCCAAACGCTAAAATGCAAGAGAGCAAATAAACCGGCAATCATCAAAACAATTTCTGCCGCCTTAGCGATGACAAGAATCTTTTTCTTGCTCACTTTGTCCGCTAAATGACCCGCAAATGTCGAAAATAGTAAAAACGGTAGAATAAAAACTGCGCCGGCTAAAGCGACATAAAAAGTTCCCGTGCCTCTTTTCACAAAATAATCAATGGCCAAAAACATAACGATAACTTTAAACGCATTATCATTAAAAGCGCCCAAAAACTGCGTAACCTGTAAGGCTTGAAAACCGCGGCTCTGAAGAGTTCTTTTCATTGCACCCTTTCGTTTTGCGTAATTAAAGATATCAACTGCGGATAAACCACAGCAATATTTTGATGAGGCTGTTGCGGATCAATGATGTCATGCCCCAACTGCAAGTCTTTTGGGAATTCAAAAACCTTGACCTTAACAGCATCTCTCTTTTGCCAGTGTTGGACAACAGAGGCAATCCCCTGGCCGCTGACAACTTGATCATTGGCATTGGTCACAACAACAATAGATCGTGTTTTTGGCAAATGGCGTTGCGCAAAAATTTGCACAGCATACCCTAATCGGCGTATTTCTCCCAAAGCCCGAGTAGAAAACCCAAAATAAGCTGTTTGAGGCCGCGGCATGTGACTTTTTTGTTTGGCATCCCACCAGATGAACAAATCCCGTTCCAAAGTTAAAAAATTGATCGATGGCTTCAAAAAGAAATTCGGAACTTTATATGTTCCAAAATTAGGCGCAATCAAAACAGCCTGATCAACATCTGCTCTCATTTGCGCCACCCAACCGGCCATCACTCCCCCCATGGAAAGTCCGACGACGCTGACATGTTCGCCCAATCCTTGCGCAATATCCACCGCTTCATCACTAATAGCAGAAAGATCTTCGGCTTTTAGTTTAGCCAAATCAGTTGGAAAAGCGCCCGCAAGACCATGATAAGAAACTCGCGGAATAAAAACATTGTACCCTGAATCGTAAAACTCTTTTCCCAAAACAGCAAACTGCCGCGGGCTATTGGTAAATCCGTGAAACAAGACAATCGTGTGCTCTACTTTTTTCCCATGGCTCATCAGGATCGTCCGACCGGCCGGATCAATCAAAGCCGCATCTCTGCTCTCTAAAATCTTAATCCGTTCTAAACTTTCTTGATATGTTAACGATGGATGCGCATGAGAAACCAAATCAGCAATTTGAACTGGTTTTAAACACAAGAACGTCGTGATCACAACACCCAGCCCGAATGAACCAACTAATAGTCTAAAAAATAAAGTTTTTATTTTCATCAATAGCCTATCTTTGCGAAGTGAAAAAAATAAAAAATATAAAAACAGCCCCAAGCAATAATAAATATCATTGTCTTTCTTAACGCCCACCGTGCAATAAACTTTTCGCCCAATTTATTGATAACCACAGCCCCAAGAACCGCAAAAATAAACCGTATCGCTCGCGCCCCAATAGAAACCCCAAGCCATGGCCATAAGTTACCAGCCTTAGCACCCCAAAGGAAGGCATAAATCTTGTACGGATTACCAGCCCACATCCCTTTTAAATAACTATAAACTCCATTCTGATCCACTTGCATCGCAAGACTCGCAATAAGCTCTCGGCTAATTCCCGGAACTTGATCGAGCCACCCGCTAACAATTGAATAAGATAAAAATCTGCCAGCTTGATAAACAACAATCCCTCCAACAATCGCACCTAAAGTCGCACAAAACACAGCTCGTGATAATTCCTTATAATCAGATTTTGAAATCACCAGCCAGGTCAACCACACATCAGGAACAATAAAAAAGAAAGTTGCTTCACAAAAAGCCCAAATAAAAGCAATCAAAGACGAAGCTACCATTTTGCATTTCCCTTAAGTTTCAAAATTTCATCTTTTAAGACCTTCATCTTTTCTTCCTTGGTTCCTTTTAGCCAAAGCGGATGTCCAATATGCACTTCACAAATAAACGGCACTAAAAATATTTCTCCTTTAGGTAATGCACGATTCATATTGGCTAAATAAACAGGAACTACACAAACTTGCGGCAGCTGCTCTGCCACATGAGCGATACCACTATGAAACTCTCCTGATTCCAAATCTTTGCACCGCGTTCCCTCAGGGAACATGATCAAATTTTCTCCTCGATTAAGAGCCGCCAACAAAACTTCCAACGGATTATTGCCGCGTGAAATCTTGATCCGTTCAATTGGAATAATATTAAAAAACAAACAGCTCAAGAAATAAATAATCGGATTTCTCATAAAGTAATCAGCCGCGGCTACAGGGCGAATCCGATTTAACTGCTTGACCGGCAGCAAATTCATAAGCACCAGAGTATCCAGATGACTCGAATGATTTGCCGCAATAATAAATGATCCATTTAACGGGATATTTTCTCTTCCGCTAACCCGCACACCGACAAAAAAGACCAAAAGAGGCCGAATGAACAATTGAAAGAAAATTATACGGATTATTTTTCGCATCAATAATAAAAATAAGCCATCTGATGAAAAAATATCGGCGCTGTATAACACAATGAATTTAACCGATCTAAAACTCCACCGTGCCCGGGTATCATTTGACCATAATCTTTAACGCCGGCATCACGCTTGACAGCCGCCATGACCAGATCCCCAAAGAAACCGGCAATGGCAATACAATAAGCAAAAAACAGACATTCAACAACACTAAACGGCGTTAAAAAACGCAGGAACAAACTTAAGAATGCTGTCGATAATGTCCCACCCCAAAACCCTTCCGACGTTTTATTAGGGCTGACCTTTGGCAAAATTTTATGTCGCCCAAAACTTTTACCCCAAATAAACTGCAAGACATCATTAGCTTGCGTCACAATAACCAAAAAAAGCAACAAACTTTGACCGCTGGCCAAAGTTGCCCCGATTTTTGGCATCACCGAAAGATACGCCATATGGCTAATGCTAAACACAAAAGCCCACATGCCCCATTGTATTTTGGAGGTCGCCGCCAAAAACCCTTGCGTTTCCTCAACAAGAACCAAGCGCAGAGGAATAAAAAGGAACATATACACTGGAATAAAAATCAAAAACATTAAATACCATTTCGATAACACCCAATAATATTGAATCGGAATACACAAAAAAGCCCAAAGCAAAGCGCGATGATCAGCCCGACGCGTATCAATAATTGTGATATATTCCTTGAGCGCCCAAAAACTCATCAGACCAAAAAAACCAATCGTTATTTTAGGATTGACCAAAATTGCTGAAAAGAAAAATACCGCCATAATCCACCACGATTGAACACGCGCCTTAAGCTCTTGGGTGTGAGGCGCCAACGGTGTTTTTGCTAAAATCCAAATAACCAGTGAAGAAAAAACAAGAATCCCAACAACCAGTCCACCCGCTTGATAGACCAAAGAGCTACTTAAAAGCATTGCTATTTTATCCACCAGACAACTCCTTTAAAATGTTTGCACTGCGTTTAAATCCCGTCCATAAACACAAAACAAAACCAACTAGAAAAATAAATTTCCAATACATCATAAGCGCTGGAAAGAAAAATGTCGCCAAGGCCAACGCTCCAACAAAGAATGCACGATCGCTCTTTCCCATCGGTCCTTCATAATGACGGGTCGTTCCCATAGCCGCGCCTAAAACACCGCAAAATTCCGTTAAAACAGCCCCCAAGACAAACAAAACAATCGGCCACAAAGCATCATGATTAACAAATGCTAAAGGAAGATACAAGACACCATCTGAAACAATATCCCCAACTTCATTAAAAATCATCCCCAGCCGGGATTTGAGATCAAAATCCCTCGCCAACATTCCATCGAGCGCATTAAGCGCCATACGAATGAAAAGCCAAAACGGCAAGACAAGCAACCAAATCAGATTTTGAGCGGCCTGCAAACACAATGCCCCTGCGGCAAACGAGCCTAATAAAGCGGCCAGGGTCATTTGATTAGGCGTCACATTTTTCTTATGCAAACCGAATAAAACCGGTTTTAAAAAGATTTGAAACTTTGGTTTAAAGTCATAAATAGTCATAATCCTGCCTGTATAACTTTATTTTTGCATCGGCGGCAATGAACGTAAAGCGACAACGAAAAACCCTAAAAAGACCAAATCAAACCCAGCAAAAGGAACCCAAACAAAAGGAATATTCCCCATAAACCAATACCACAACACCGTCCCCGAATAGGCGGCTTTCAACAAAATACCCATTTTAATAATATCGCAATTGCGTTGTGGGTTTTGCGCCACAAACCAAAAACCAACACCAAAGATCGCAACCAACAAAGCCGCGAACTGAACATATCCGTCATGATTGGGTAAAGCAATATGAAAATAGGTATAAATCTGTTTAAATGCCAACAAAAATAAAATTCCCAAAACAATGTCATATCCCGCGGCGATAACAAACAAATTCTTAATGGTCTTCAAATTCATCCTGCCCCCTTTTTGGTTTAATTGTTTTCAGAATACCGATAACGAATATTTTTAAAAAACTTCTTTCTCCTTTGATCAATAAACTCTTGATCATACAGCTTTCTTGATAAATCAATCATACCTGCTCTTAGCTGAGGAACCGACATTTTTTTAGGAAAATAATTGATATCAAATAAAGTGCAGGTGTGCCACGCCCGCTCTTGAATCAACCGCCCTTGCTGTTTAAAACGTTGATATAAAGGTGTCCCTGGGAAAGGTGTCAATACCGTGATTTGCACTTCAAATAATCCTGTTTTTTCAACAAATTGATAAACACGATCAAAAACCGACTGATCATCCCCATCCAGCCCCAAAATAAAACATCCATTAACCGCAATTCCATGAGCTTGAATTTCCTCTATCGCCTTTTCATAATATTCGTGTTTGCCCTGTTTCCAATTGCGGCGTTGTTCAACATGATCAAGCCCCGCACTGGTCGGACTCTCCAGCCCAATCAAAACTTGTTTACACCCACTTTGTTTCATCAACTGCAATAATTCGGCATCCTCAGCAATGGAAATATCTGCTTCCGTAAACCAACGAATATCCTCAGGTATCAATGCTCGCAACAATTCTTTATAATGCGCCCGCAAAACAAAACTATTATCATCCGCAAACTCAATAAAAGGATGCGGCCAAAGCTCTTTGATACGCCGGATTTCAGCAATCACCTTTGCCACCGGTTTGACTTTGTACTTTGTCGTTAACAAAATCGAACTCGCGCAAAAATCACAGCGGTGAGGACAACCACGGCTGGTTTGCACAGTCAGTCGATTATATTTTGAAATATCCAATAATTCAAACCGAGGCATCGGCGCATCTGCCAAATCAAAAGACTCATTGGGCGATTGAATATAAAATTCTTGCAAACATCCGTTGATAAAATCTTGCATAACCCGCGGCCAAAGAATCTCACCTTCTCCGGCAACCACCGCCAAACAATGTTCTTTGGCTTCTTGCGGCAAAGAACTCACATGCAAGCCACCCATAACCACGGGTATTTTCTTCTGACGATAAAAATCAGCAACCTGATACGCATCAGAAATTTGTGCCGACAAAGAAGAAATCGCAACCAAATCATAATCCGTCGGCAAACTATCCTTTTGTGCAAAATCTTTGATCTCTCGATATTCAACGTCAATATCAGCTGGCGTTAACGCCGCAATGGTCAAAAGGGAAAGACTAGGTAAAGAAGCAATCACCTTGCTGCGCTCCACAAACCCCGGCAAGGTTAAACCCACTTTCATCAATTCTTCATCATGGGCGCGCACGCCGCTCATTGCAATCAGGCCGATTTTCATTTTTGCATAAGTCCGATAATGGTTAGGATGGCAGCAATATTAAGAGAAGTAACGGGCAACGAAAAAATGAGATACCATTCTTTTTTCCAAGCCATAATCGCGCAACACAAAGGCATCGTCACAGCTCCAAGAATGAACAACACAGAAGCTAAATTCACACCCCACCAGTTCAAGAAGTAATGACCCAATGTTTGATAAAATAAAATGTTTAATATTCCCAAACCTAAAAATGAAATATGACCTAAACGAATTAATCGTCGGGGATGAGAGCCGTATCCACCCATCCAATGCTCATTATGAAAGTACATTCCCATAATGGTTCCACTGACCAATCCGACTGAAATCCAAATCCATCCAAAAAGCTGATTAATCCACATTCTGACCTCCCCGATTCAGTTCCATCTTGCCGGACACATAATCCAGCAAGTCTTTGACAAAAACAAACTTCTTCGCATCCTCATCGGGAATTTTGATTCCCAATGTATCTTCCAACTCATAAATCAACTCCAAAGCAGCAAAAGAATCCAGACCTAAATCCTCAACCAGTTTCTTATCTTCAGAAATGTCGGGGATAGGTTTTCCTATCGCATTTTTCAAACCAACACAAATCTTTTGTTCTAATTCTTGACGGCTTAATGTCATTACGGCTTATCCCTCCCAAAGATTAATGTGACATTATTATTCCCAAATCCAAATGAATTTGACAAAACACAGTCAACCGGCTGTTGTCGCGCTTGTCCTGAAACATAATCCAAATCACATTCGGCATCAGCTTGTTGATAATTAATTGTCGGCGGAATAATATTGTTTTCAATCGCCAAGCAACATACAACAGCTTCAATAGCCCCAGCGGCACCCAAAGTATGACCAATCATCGACTTGGTTGCAGAAATCGGCACCTGATAGGCCCGCTTTCCAAAAACACTTTTAATCGCCTGTGTTTCAGCCTTATCATTGGCCTGTGTTGAAGTTCCATGAGCATTGATATAATCAATATCTTCCGCCCTTATTTCCGCATTTTCTAAAGCCAATCGCATCGCCCAAGCAGCATCTTCTCCATTAAGCACCGGCAAAACCATGTGCCCAGCACCAGAAGATGTCCCATACCCAAGAATCTCTGCATAAATCTTGGCTCCACGATGCAAAGCATGTTCCCGTTCCTCTAAAACAAGAATGGCCGCCCCTTCGCCCATCACAAAACCATCCCGATTTTTATCAAAAGGCCGACAAGCGTGCTGATAGTCTTCATTCTGTCGAGACATCACACGCATCGCGTCAAAACCAGCAAAATTATAAAACACCAAGGGCGCCTCTGTCCCGCCGGCCAGAATAATATCCGCCTGATGATGTTTAATCATTGTTAAGGCTTGCCCAATAGCATGATTGCCCGACGCACAAGCTGTTGAAATTGTTAAGTTTGGCCCTTTACATTGAAACGTGATCGCCATTTGACTGGCTGGAGCATTGGGCATAATACGCGGAATTGAAGCAGGGTGTGTTTTAACTTGGCCATATTGCTGCATTAATAAAATTTGCTTCTCATAAAAGAACATCCCCCCTAAACCGCTGCCTAAAACCACACCCAAGCGATACGAATCTTGTTGATCTAATTTGATCTGACTATCCTGTAAAGCCAAAGTTGCGGCGGCCAAAGCAAATTGCGTAAAGCGATCTTCTTTCTGAGCTAAAGATTCATCCATAAAATCCAAAGGATCAAAATGATCAATCTGGCCAGCAATCTTGGTTTGAAATTGATCGGTATCAAATCTTGTCAAACGCTTGATTCCAGATTGACCCGAAACATTCGCTTGCCAAAATTCCTTCACCCCAATGCCATTGGGAGCAAGAACACCTAAACCCGAAACAACAACACGTCGATTTTTCATCATTAATTCCCCGATTCCTTAAAAACAGTCCCAAGAAATTTTTCAACCACTGGCCGATAACTTGAATCATCCATTGTCGTATAATGCCCCTGTGTTTCAAAAAGATGTATCGCTTTGGGCTCATTGGCTGCAGCAAATAATTTTTCGGATTCCTGCCAAGGAATCATCGTATCATTTTTACCATGAAGCAGCAAAACCGGCTGTTTAACCTGAGCCATCGCCCATTGCGGCGAATACCGACGAATATCAAACCCGCTCTCCAAGCTTGCCATCGACAAACCAATAGCGGCTATCGTTCTTACAAAAACCGGCGGGATAAAACCAACTTTCTCAACCGTCTGCAAAGCCATGGAATTCATATTCGCATAGGCCGAATCAATAATGATCGTCTGCAGTCGCGCATCTTCTGCGGCGGCATGGATCATCGCACCACCACCAAAAGAAACACCATACCCGATTATTTTTCGAGAATTTACATCAGCGCGATTGATCAAATAATCCAAACCAGCCTCGATATCCCATCGCTCCCGATATCCTAAGGAAATGGTATGCCCTTGACTTTGCCCATGACCACGAAAATCAAAAATCAGAACATTAAAATTTAAACTATGCCAGAAATCCACAACACCCAAAAAATTAGACTTATTGGCTCCGGCTCCATGGCCAATAATCACCGTTTTATCACTGTGTGCGGGAACAAACCATCCATTTAAAAGGAGATGATCTTTTGTTCTAAAATTAACATTCTCATAGGACAACATCAACTCACTGTGAGGATTTATCCGATCGCCAATTTTCAGCCGATGCAAAGCAAAAGTTTCTAGAAAAAATGGAAGAATGATAAAAATCCAAAACAGCCCTAAACAAAACCACCGCACACTCTTTACTAAAAACTCATTTTTAACCTTACTTGTCAATAAGCTGGCAACCAAGGCAACCATCTTTTTTCCACCAGTAATCAGAATACCAACAGCCAATAAAAAATACGCCGCAAGAATGACTTCCCGCCAAATGACTTGGCCAAACATCATCTTCGCAAAATGATGAAACATCACAATTGTCACAAAAAACAAAACGACAATATTCACAATCCCGACGATCATGTCTTTCTTTGAAATCGCTGTCAATTTGACTCTAAAAATTATTATTCCCAAAACCGCCCAAATCGGCACACTCATAAAGAAAACTTCTGATCCGGACGACAAAATAAAGCTAAAACCTGCCGTCACAATCAACGCGCCGCAGAGGAAAATCAAAAGGCTTCGTTTATTTTCTAAATAATTGTTCATCTGCTGTTGGCTTTCTTATTATTTCGACACATACACCACATCCACCTTGTCGGACACGACCAATGATTCGGGCGTAATCATTTCCCGATCTAAAGGAAGTTCGCCGCCGGTGATTTGACGAATCGTTTGTTCATAAGGCTGCCAAGCCATATCCCCCAAACGCACAAACTCGGCCAAGCGCAACCCTGTCGCATTAAACACAGCTTTATAAATCAATTCTGAACAGTAAATCTTTTGATCATCCCATTGGTACTGAATATCATACGGTTTACCGACAAATTTATATCCTTGAGAAATGATGGCAGGAATATCTGATTGAAATTTTTTCTTCAAACGAACGATGGTAAACCTCTTGCCGACACCGTAGTTGATCCATTCATTGAGCGGCGTTTCTTTAACCGGCCCAATCGCTTGCAGAACAACAAAACCAGTGGGCTTCTTCACAATAATCCCGCAATGAGAATACTGACTTTTAGTCATATCCGCGATCATGGCGGTCAATTCTCCCGGCAAATGCTGAAAAATAAAATCACCATGTTGAATATCAATGCCCTTGGTATAAATCCTTAGTTTAGATTCAATATAAAAATACGCATATGAACGAGGAGCGATATTAACGATATATGCCCAACCCAATATCAGAATAATGACATAAACAAAATTCTTAATCGCTTTGATATTTCGCATTTTCAACCTTTCTATTTTCGAATATTTTCTAACCAATTTACTAATAAACCTGAGAGTACTTTTTGCTGACTGACGCTCAGAGAAGATAAGAGTGTCTTTAACCGCGCATTATACCCATCCCAAGCGGCATCCAAAAGTTTTGAACCTTTAGCAGTAATCTTGAGAATATTCACACGCCGGTCACCTGCCAAAGCATTGCGCGCAACCAAGCCATCTTTCTCCAATTTATCAATCAGTTTGGTCATATTAGAAGGCGTGACAATCAAACGCTTACTCACTTCCACCTGACTAATCCCGTCTTTGCCACCCTGATGTTTAACCGCCAACAGAATATTAAATTTTCCCGGCGTCAACTGATACTCACTCAAATACGTGCTCATCTGATCAGTAATAACATTGTAAATAAGGGCCAAACTGTAAATGACCTCTTCATAATGTTTCCCCTGCCCTGCTCGCACACCAATCGTTTCTAAAACACCCATAAGATTCCTTTCTGTTATAGAAACTTTACCATTCAACTATTAACTTGTCAAGTATCTGGATAAAAAACAGGGCGCAAGCATTGCGCCCCTACACAACTTATCTTTATTCTTGCCACAAATCTTTATACATATAATAAACTTTTCGCGGTTGACGCAATAGCGGACTGCTCCGACCATCACCCTGGCTCGTCAGCCCATGCCACTCAAAATTCCATTCATCCGCCGTCACATCATGCTGCCACGGATTCCCACTCTGCCACCACGAGTCCACCCATTCAAATGCAAAGCCGCCCAAAGCATTGCCCGGCTCTTTACCCCCGGCTCGATGAGCCACAATATCTTCCCAACACTCTTTATGAACCAGCGCTTGACGCTCTTCATTGAGAATTTTCGTTTTGGGATCAACCGGCGGACGCAGCGTCCCATATTCGGTAATCAAAACTGGTTTACCATATTTAGCGGCAGCTTCTCTCCATAAAGTATTAAAACCCTGCCAATGCCGATAGGAATTAAACCCAATAATATCGACATTAGGCGCATACTCTTTATAAACATCCAAAAACATGGTTTCCCCATTGACCAAACAAACAGGATGATTTGGATCCAACTTCTTAATATATTTAGCCACCGCGTCGACAAATCTTGCATACTCCACTGGATAACGAGCCGCATTCGTGTGTGTAAAACTTTCAAGATTATTTTCATTACCCAATGCCCAAACAAGAATGTACGGTTCGTCCTTAAATTCCTTAATCATATCCTCAACACTGCGCATCATATTGGCTCGCTGAACTGGATCCCGATAATCAGTGCCAGTCATCCAATCTGCCCCAGAACCAACCGTGTAAGCACCCAATAAATCACCCATCATCACCATCAATCCAGTCTCTTTATGAATTTGCCTCAAAATTTCTTTATTAGGCGGATTATTATGCAAAAGATAGCTTGGATTAATCGCCTGCACCTGCGGATCGCCGCTAGAATGATGATACAACCGCAACGTATTGGCACCCATATCTTTGATCAGCTTAAAATCACCAACCGGCTTTTCATCTTTGTCACGTTTATTATTATGATTTTCATCCAGCCACGTCTGATAAGCCATATCAATACGACCGTCATGATCATCATCAACAATCATCCAATCGCGCATCGTGTTCTCATTCTGACTCTTGCCGATTTCATTTAATCCGGCATAACACACCCCTTTAATAAAGAATGGCTTGCCATCCTTAAACAACTGCCAGCCATTTTTTGACATAACGACTTTAACTTTGGCCGCCCAACAACATGGGACAAAACTCGCAATAAAACTTGCCATTATACAAATAATGAAAAAGTTTTTATTCATACCAATCCTCTTTAAAACAATGTAATTATTATGGACGATTGTGAATCGCAACCGGCCCGGAAACAACATATTGATTTTCGCCCAAACAAATCAGAAAAATCAACCACGATGACCAATCCTTTGCTTACGGAATTTCTAAAATCTTTTTAGCAAAAGGATAAATCGTCTGCGCAAACAACCGCTGGCCTTCAGCGGAAGGATGCATGCCATCACCAGCGACCAAAGAGGAATCAAAACGCATTTGCTGTGAGACAGAATACACATCCACCAATGCAATCCCTTTTTGACGACAAACTTTGGCAATGATCTTATTAAATTTTGTAATGCCTTTGGCAATGTTCCGTCCCGGTGTAAAAACAGCCCCTTTGGGCGTGGCCGAAAAATCCGGAATATTGACCACCAGAATTTTCTTTGCCGGCAATTCGGATAACATATCATCCAAAAGATCGGTAAAATTTGCACGAAATCGCTCTGCTGTTGAATATTGCAGCCAATCATTGACGCCAATCATCAAGGTCGCAAAAGTTGGTTTAGCCTCGCGATAAACAGCAATCTCCCACTCTTGCGCGTTCTGCGTTGTCCAACCATTACGGCTAGGATTAGCAACTAACTCAATCTTCAAACCATCTGCCTGCAACAGCCCCACCAAAACATTGGGCCACGCTTCTTGAGAACTAACACCGGTCCCAATCGAATAGGAATCCCCAAGCGCCACATAACGAATTTCTGCATTCGCGGCCACAGGAAAAATAAAAAATAAGAGAATGATTAGCAAAAAACTCGAACCTACCCATTTGAAAGGCTTTTTATTCATAGACGTTCCATTTTAAAAGATTGTTTTAATTTTGTCCTGGTAAATTTTCTCTTTCCGGCAATATCATACGCTCGGCCAAAGTTTTGACAACCAACATTCGTCCCCGCAAACGCAAATGCTCATTAGGATAATACGGACCATCTCCATCTTCTGGCCAGCTAAAATCTTCACTGGGCAATGACCGCGATAAATCCCAGACTGGCACGTCCACCTCGTCCAAAGCAGAACGAATCACCTGGACATTTTCCTCGATACGCAAAACGGAAGATACACCCAAATTTTTCTCAATGGTTTGCCAATCCACTGGCGTAATATAAAAAACCGGTTTAATCCCAGCAGATTTCAATAATTTAGCACTGCGTACCATCGACTGAACTTTACGATGTTGTTTTGACAAGGAATACATATAGCGAAACCGCAGTTTATTCTTCATCTTCTCTTGTGAATAAACTTGATACGAAGCATTATCAAAATCTCTTACCTGACCAATAAGCTGAGAACCATCAAAAACATTGGTTTGTTCATAAGCAAAACGATTAATTCGCGGTTCAAAGATTTTAAAAACCGCCAACGGCCGATAAAACTTCATCCAAAATGTATCTTTCATGGCCAGCGTCAATTTCTCTTTTTCAAATTGCCACAATGGCTGCTGATCCCACTCCGGCGAAAAACACCGCAAATTGATCGGAATAATAACCACTTTAGGATGATAGCCCTTGCGAATCATATATTCAACATAGGCCTGATAGACATCCATCTGATACGACGCATGCGTAATTTTTGCAATACGCTCCGTTGGTAAAAGACGCTGCAATAACCCCGGCATACTCTCGCGATTGACATCACTATCAGGAGCCCAATTGATCGTGCTATCACCAAAATAAACAATATCCGCCTTGAGCTTCATAAAAACATCTAGGATTTTAATTTCATTGGGAATATCTTTAGAAACCGGCAGCATGATTTGCACCGAAAATATAAAGATTAAGAAGCAACCTAATTTTAAAAAGAAATTTTTCATTTTAAAACTGAAAATAAATAAAAGGAATTGGGACAGCAATCCCCCAATTCATAATTAATAAAGCTGCCCCCACATAAATCGCCCAACGCATAAACGCTGGCTTTTGGGCGAGAATCAGCTGGATACTGTCTTTTTCTTCAACGCAATTAACCCAAAGTAAGAAAATAACCAAAACAACTGATAATAGAAATTCTTTCAACGTTAAACCCAATGCCGCTGGCCCACTAACCCCAAAGTTTAAACCCTGACCCCAGCCAGAAAAAAGATGCCCAACAATATACCCCGCATCCGCAAGATGATTGGCACGAAAAAATATCCACGCGAAACAAACCAAAATAAAAGTAACGCCAATTTGCAATAATCGATAGCCGGCTGACAAACGCGAAAACCCTGTCAATTGAACAAACTTTTCCCGGGTTGAAGATGTTGCCCGCGAAAATAAATAATAAAAACCATGTAATGCCCCCCAAACCAAGAAAGTCCAATTTGCGCCATGCCACAATCCGCTGATAATAAATGTAATCAAAATATTCAACCGCCATTGCCACCGACTAACCCGATTCCCGCCCAAAGAAAAATACACATAATCCCGAAACCAAGTTGATAAAGAAATATGCCAGCGATGCCAAAAATCCGCTATCGAAATTGCCAAATACGGTTGTTTAAAGTTCTTGACCAATTGAAAGCCCATCACCTGTGCGGCACCAATAGCAATATCCGAGTATCCAGAAAAATCACAATAGATTTGAAAAGCGAAAAAAACCGTGGCTACAATCAAGCTCATCCCATTATATTCTGACGGATTGGCATAAACCTGATTGACCAAAATGGCCAAACGATCAGCAATCACCACCTTCTGAAAAAAACCCCACAGCATCAATTTCAATCCATTGCTGACACGCACAACATCAAAGCAATGTTTTTCAAAAAATTGCGGCATTAAATGTCTGGCGCGTTCAATCGGGCCAGCGACCAATTGCGGGAAAAACATAACGTACAAAGCATAAAACCCCAAATGTCTTTGGGCTTTTTGTGTGCCGCGATACACATCGATCACGTAGCCCAAACTTTGGAATGTGTGAAAAGATAAACCCAAAGGCAGGATCAATGACAAACTTTTAATCGAATATTGATAACCAAAGTGATGAGCTAAAAATGCAGCTGACATATTAAAAAAATCAAAATATTTAAAAATAAAAAGAACCGTGCACGTCGAAACAATACTGGTCACGACAATCATTTTGCGTTGCCACCCTTGGGTTTTCTCAATCAACAGCGCGGCTGTATAATCAATCATCACCAAAAGAAACATCACCAAAATATAAATGGGAATAAACGCCATATAAAAGCAGCAGCTGGCCAGCAAAAGCCATGCCCACCGCCACTTGTGCGGCATCACGAAATAAATCGAAACCACGACGGGGAAAAACAACAAGAACAAGAAAGAATTAAAAGTCATGCCACCCTAAAAACATCTGTATAAAACCCAGCTATTGTTTAACCTTCCATTCATATAAGCCAGTCGAATTATTTAAGACCTCAATCGGCGTGCCAGCAGGAGCATCAGACTGCAAACGCTGCGCGTATAACTGCTGAACGGCTTCAACAGAAGTGCCATTCTTTTGAGCCACCGCCTGATAAATCATCATCCGGTCACGATTCTCAGCATCAACCAAATCTTTCGAAGAAATATCTGCCGTCCGGATCTCCAGCAAACCCAATTTATTTTCACCAATACCGCCCTTAACCTGCAAAGCCACCAATTGCGTATAGCGATCTTTGCGTCGGAAAGCTGCTGCTTCAATATCAGGGCTTAAACCTTGCGCCGCATAAGCTTCCGCCACAAAAATATTCAAGAAATTGCGAGACCCTTGCCCTTTTGTATTTTCTGATGACCCGGTGACAATGCTTTCAATATCATCAATGTCATTCTTAATATGCTGATAAATATCCAAGCGCATGGAGATATCTACCTTAATCGGATCCTTCGGGGCCTGCACACTCACCCGAGCACATCCTAAAATTAACACCAATGCCACAATAATTGTTAGTCCTGTTTTCATAAACCATCCTTTGATAGACTATTGATGAAGTATAATATTAAAATCTCTCTTGCCTTGTTCCCCATCCAAATGAACATCAACTGCTAAACCCTGGTCCTGCAAAGACAATTTAGCAGACCCGGTATGATAATAATAATCTTGCACACTTTCAACCAAGCCATCGACAGATGTCCGATAAGGAATATGGTCAAAGAAACTGACATCCTTGATCATCAACCGCCCTCCAGCATTATCAACCATAAAATCACCATCTAAAATCTCGAGTTTAACACCTTGCCCTTGCAATTGAATATTTCCCTTAGCCTTGCCAATCATCATAAATTTATTATTCAACTCAAAACTCTCAACAAAACGACTAATATCTAAACCCCTAAATTGTAAACGCGCCTGATACGCCGGGACAACTGTCATACTGATAACAGCATCTCCACTGATGTTCCCGTCAAAAATATTGGCGGACACATCATCAAGAATCAAACTTTTATTCTCCAAACGGACCAAACTATTGATCTCTGTTACCGCAACTTTATCGTACAAAATCTTAACAGCAGTAAATTCCCCCCGGTTATTGCTGCGCGTTGCCCACAACAAAACATTTTCAAGATTCAATGCTTGATACTTCAAAGAACTAATATTCAGGTGCAAAGAATTAACTGTCTGCTGTATTAAATCCACATCGGTCGAAAACTTACCAACAACTTGCAAGTCCTTAAACCGCACATTCAAGTCGCAATCCAAACATTCGATTCCCGAAAACATAACATTGGAGGGCTCTTGAGAGATATACATCTGCAGATAACTCACAAAATTCTGATTCGGGCGCTTAATACTGAGCGCCGCTGACTGCACGACGGCTTTAAATCTCTTAGCTTTTACTCGATCAAAAAAATCAAGGCGCAGCTGAATCTTTTGCGCCTTCAAAGAAAATAATTCTTTTTTCTCAACTTTAACACCCCGCAAACATATCTCATTAAAACGTTTAAATTCAATATTCTCGATACCAACCACATCCAAAGAAAATCGCTTTTTTAGCACTTTCTGTGTCAAAAAAAGAACGGCCGGCTTAAAAGACATCATCACTCCAGCCGCAAGAATAACACTTATAATGAAAAAGTAAATTCGACGCTTCATAATATAAATTAAAAATTGACCTTACAATTTTTCTATTATAAGCCCACAATGAAACTTTAGAAAAGGAAATTACTTTTTAAAAATACTAAAGAAGGAATGATTAAATCGCGGCTCGATGCCCGGGTAGCATTGCTTAAAATACTTTTGACCTGCAGAAGGAATATTTTGCCAGAGAGATTGCTCCTCACAAAGAAATTGACGAACAATATCAACATTCATTTTTAATCCACCATGCATAACATCCACCGGTGTCGGTTCAGAGAAAAAGAAACTTTTTAAGCATTTGGAACAATTTTCTTCCGCCGCTATCATGTCCATGTGCAAAGGTAATGCAGGATTTCCGCGGGCACCCGGATAACTCTTAGCTGAGCCCATAGCCTTAAACATCAAATATTTGTATAACGTCTCATGCTTTGGATGCACGCCAATAATCAGGTCGGTAACACCAACACTACGAGCATATTCATACATAATTTTGAATAAACGAAAAAGACGCACTTGTTTATCAAGATTTGTTAATGAAAACAGCTTCTTTTTCTTTTGATCTGGAACAACTGCCAACAAACTCACCTCTGCGAGTTTTCGACCATGACCTCGCAAATGATTGAGTTCATTTTTAAACAAACTGTCCATCGGCAAACCACAAGGAGAATCAACAACAACAGAAATAGTCCCAATCAATTGTCCCTTATCTTTCAAAGCAAAAGTCCGCGACTGCGGCAAAAGTGAATAATAATGATAATGCATTTGACTCTCATTTGCGGAACAATATTTACGGGCGACATAACCGTTATAAACAATTCGATAACATGCCTTAAGTTCTTCTAGGGATTGAGCTGGAGCAGCAGTGATACCACGAGTCAATTGTAAACCAATTTTACAAAGTTTATTTGCAATCAAATAAACTAACTTTTCTTTATGCTGAACATTGCGCATACTTTTAAATGCAACGCCACATTCAACCGTGGTGCGATCTACCGTGTCTCCAGTAGCCGGTTTGACCCAAACGACGACACCTTTAATATCGATAGGACGAGGCGCATCTGGTAATTTCATCCGCAAATTGATTTCAGTTCCCGGAATCACACCCGGAGGCAAAGCCAAACGAATACCAGTTCCAGAATGATCTACGCTTCGACCTAACAACCATTTAGACCAATTGCTTGTCAACCGATACCACACCGGCACACTGATTTCAACACGAGTTGATTGGCGCTGCTCATCAAAAACAGCCTGAGAAAATCCACCACGAAGATTTTCAATATTGTCTTCCAAAACACCCATGCCACTGGATCGGCTAAATGAAATATAACTCAAGAATTTTTGCAGAATTTTCATGTATTACCCTATCAAAATTAAAAGTCCCATTCTTTAGCGTGCCATCACGTAAAAAATAGGACTTTAAGATCTCTCGACCTTTGGCAACTGGCTGCCCTTTGCTGTGCATGAGGGCCCTATAGCTTTGTGTCCCATCCTTACGAATGGTTTACCTTTTTCCGACCGAACACTACGTTACAAAGTATAAACTGCCCCAGCTAACAGCACAAGAGCAACACACCCAAAGTATTATTTTGTAAGTCCATGAACTACAACATATTAAAGCTAAGAAAACATAAATTTATCCATTAAAGAAACAAAATCGGCAATTTCTCACCTTAAAACCCGTTTTCGAAGTTCCCACGAAGCCAAATCACCCGCAGAATAACACTGCTTAAAATATTCTCGCGCCTCAAGAGGCATGGTTGACCAAAGCATCTGTTCTTCACAAAGAAATCGGCGAACAATTTCTTTACGCATAACTAACCCACTACTAATTATTTGCAGAGAAGGCCTTTCACTTATAAAAAAATCCTTCAAAGAATTCGAACATTCTCGCTCACCTTTTACAATATCCAAATGCATCGGTAAGGCTGGATTGCCACGAGCTTCCGGATAACTTTTGGGTGATCCCAGCGTATTAAACATCAAATATTTGTAAAGCGTTTCATGTTTAGGATGCACGCCAATAACCAAATCGGTAACCCCCGCAATATGCCGCGCGTATTCATAAACGATTTTAAAAAGCCTAAAAAGCTGAAGCTGTTTTTCAAAATTTGTCAGCGAAAACCTCTTTTTCTTCCGATCATGATGCACCATTGACAACAAACTCACTTCCGCTAATTTGCGACCTTCACCACGAAGCCGCTGAATCTCGCGAGGGAAAAGATTGTCCATCGGCAAACCGCATGGCGAATCAACAATGACAGAAATTGTCCCCAGCAATTTTTCCTTATCTTTCAAAACAAAAGCACGAGATTCTGGCAAAAAAGAAAAATAGTGATAATACATTTGACTAGGATTAGGCGAACAATATCCTCTGGCTAAATAACCTTGATAAACAGTGTGATAACACGCTTTCAGGTCCAATAAAGTCTGTACTGGCGCCGCTGTTAAATGCTGCGTTGATTTCAAACCCAAATGGCAAAGTTTATTAGCAATCAAATAAACAAGCTTTTGCCGATGGGTATCTTTTTGAATGGTATCAAAAACAACACCACATTCGACAACTCTGTGCTGAGCATGCCGATGGGACGTTTGTGCCACCCAAACAACAACGCCCTTCATATTAATCGGATGATCAACTTCCGGCAATTTGATATTCATTTCAATGTCCGTGCCTGGGCGCAACGCAGAAAGCAAAACCAGCCGAATTCCACTGCTGGAATAATCTTGGCTGGTCGTAAAATACCATTTCGCCAATGGCCCTTTAACACGATAAGCCACAGGAATGCTTAAAGATAAACGCGTCGCCTGACGCATTTCCACAGAGTCCTTAGAAACTGGTTTTAATGCTTCATTCTTACAATGCTGTTCCAAAACTTGCGCACTTTCAACATGCTTACCATTAATAAAAAACAGGATAAGGCTTCCAATTGATTTAATCATAGCAACACTCCAAAATAAAAAAACCTATCCTTTAAATTACACACAAAAGATAGGCCCACAGAACATTACTTTTCGGCAACTGGCTGCCCCTGCTGTGCATACGGGCCCTATAGCTTTGTGTCCCACCCTTACGAATGGTTTACCTTTTCTCTATGTTTATTATTTCATTACTCTGAGAGTGTAAAACACCAATGATGAATCGGCAAGAGCAAAGCTGAAGAATTATTTAAATTAGCAGCAAGAAAAAAACTTAAAACTTATGAATGAGTTCAGTATAGTAACGGCTTTTATTGCGAAAATACCCAAAATCCCCAGAAGAATCACCTGAAAAAATATCCGCACCAACACAAACCTGCCAACTTTTCATAAAGCTATATTTGACCTTTGGCTGGTAAAGAAAATCCGGCGCATTGACGCCATAAATCATTAAAAACTCTGTTTGCAGCTTTCGATTAAGAAAATCACGACTTATCCTTAACGAAAACGCATTATTAAACTTATCCTTATTAATCATGCTGTCATTGTAACTAAAAATCGCATCCTGAATAAACTGAGCATTAACATCCAATTTATTAAGGAACGTATAGTCAAGACTTAACAAATATACCAAATGATCACTTTGCACAATACCATTCTGATCCACAGGATTAGATACCGGGAAAAAATCATCTGGGATATAAACAAAATCTCCTTTAAAAACAATATCTTTGATTTCTTTAGAAACTGTTGCGCCATAAGTATCGAGTCTCTTATACTGGGGATCAAAATCATAGCTGCCGCCATTGATCGCACGATACAAAACCGGCGACTGTGTCCAACTATGCAAATAAAAAGCTCCCATATCAAAACCTTCCCATAAATAATTTAATCTCATCCCTAGCTTGCTGTTTTCAAAACCATCTTTGGGATCTTTAGCGTCATGATAAGTCACCGGAGCATTGCCGGGCACAGGCAAACTATAAGCAAATTCCGAACCCGTAACACCTAATTTATTAAATTCAATACCTGGCAAAACAATAAATTCAGAATGAAAATTGTTCTTTGTATATTCAAGATTTGTTCCCCATTCCGGAATTCGTATGCTATCAAAATCAGGCAAAATAAACTCCCGCAAATCTTTAGCATTAACCACATCCGCTACAAAAAGCCCAACAGCCTCTCCCCAAACAATTTGCTGTTTTCCAACTCTAAAATCCCACGGCCCCAAAGAATAATCCAAATATGTATCCCTAAGTTCCACTTCAGCTCGCTGATCGGACGTCGCACTGTCAGAATAATAATGGCCAACATCATACGCCGCATCATAATGTGCTCTGCCACTAATCCGATAGCGCAAGGCTGATGAAAATTCACCACGCGCAGTTAAAATCAATTGATTCTTAATTTTGGTAAACTCTGCTGGACTATAAATATGATGAGCAACCTCCGAACGGGTAATCCCTTGAATAACCATCGTCGGCTTGATTAAAACATCTTTATTCGAATGCTCTGTGGCCGGCAATAAACCCAGGACTTCTGCATCTTCTCTCATCTGCGCCCGTTCAAAACTTTCCAATTTATCCTTAATCTGCTGATCTCGTAAATCCAAAGAGGGTTCACCTTTTTCTTCAGGCACAACCTGATCCTTAACGCGTTCAAGACGGTCTAAAACATTATTGATTTCACTATCTCGCGGCTGTTGACTCGAAGATTCTTCAGCCGAAAAAAATTCCAATGTTTGGGCAATCACTTGCTCGCGCGGTAAACTGTCAAACGTTTTCACATCCAACTGCGCCCAAGCCGCCGCATTGGACAGAACTATAAAAAGAATAAAAAGTGTCCAACAATATCGCATCAATAAACCATTTTTTTTAAATATTCCCGGGTAAAATATTTGTTCTCGATTCGCCCAACTTCAATCTTGTCATATTCAATAACCGAATACTGTCCATCAATAACCGCGTCACTTAAAACCAATCGCGATGGCCGCATCTTGCCCGCCAACATCTTATAATTTTCATATGAACAAATTTTTAGAAAACGTCCACTGACACCATAAAATTCTGCTTTTAGAGGCCAAAAGTTCTTTTGCTCTACCCAGAGGATAACCTTACCATAAGTAACCTTGCTGCTTTTAGCCTTTAATTCCAAAACATAATATTTCTTTTCATTACTAGATTCCTCACGCAAAAATTGTCCATCATAATCAGCGAAAAAATTAATCCGCGCGATATCTCCGTTAGAAATATCTCCCAAAAATCGCTCTTGAGAGGCAACATGCAAAGGCTGGGAAACTTCAGGGAAAAAAAACCAATAATCATTGTCGCGCATCAAAATCACCCGACCACGTTCATTAGCCGGCTGCAATGTCCGCACAATGGTTTTTTCGCGACCTTGCATACGAATATCATAAAGAGCTGTTTGTGGCGGATGATTGCTTTTAAAACTACTCACTCGAGCTACCAATGAAAAATCTTCATTGGGACTGCGAATTTCATCGATCTTTTGTAGAATTCCACTGGGATTAATATTGGAACTAGCTCCAACCATACCGACAAAGAAGAAACTTTGAAAGACAATTGCGAAAAGGACATACCTACCATTTTTCATAATGGACTCCCATCTCAAAAGATTCACAAACTTTTATCTATACCGCAATGCTTCCGTAATCTCAAGACGTGAGGCTTTATAAGCAGGGACCAGCGCCGAAACACCCCCAACAAACACTGATAAAAAAAATGTTGAAATAACAATCGATGGAACAATCACAGGTGTAGACAACCAGGAAAATGTTGTTCCCGGCGGTGGCGGCATCACAATACCAATAGCCGCAACCAAACTAACAATGATTATCCCCATCAAAACACCTATCGCTCCACCAATGCACCCTAAGAGTAGTCCTTCAAAAAGAAAAAGTTTCATCACGCCTCGCCGCCGTATTCCCAGCGCCATAATCGTGCCAATTTCACTAATTCGTTCCATCACCGACATATTCATCGTATTAAAAATACCCAAAACAACTACAATCCCAATCACAATGCGCATCACTAAATAAAACATATTAAATAGCTCTGCTGTCTTATTGTAAAAGTCAGCCATATCTTCCCAACGCCGAAGTTCTAAATTTAGCTTTTTATCTCTAATTATCACCTGCAAAGATTTAAAAACCTTATCTGTATCTTCTGTCTGGTGAAGTTTAACCACCAACACTTGCACGGCCTGAGTATCCAGCAAACTTTGTGCTGTTTGAAGAGGTAATCGCAAGGAAATGTCATCAAAATCCTTTTGCGTCGTTCGAAATGCACCTTTAACATTAAGATCCAGCGCATTCGTCGCCCCATGCACCGTACTGGTCAAAAGAGTCACTCGATGATCTACCTGCGCGCGCATAGTCTCGGCTAACCCTCGACCTAAAACAACTTGATAATCATCATCTCCAACAAGACTTGTCCCAAAAACTGTAACTGGCAACCCCAAATTTTTAGATTTCATAAACTGCCGCAAATCCTGCGTTTCTTCAATGGTAGCTTGTCTTTCATTTTGCGGTTCAATACCTTGACCGATAAAAGAAATTGTATTGCTCCCCGTGCTCATCAGTCCCTGAAACTGTAATCGCGCACTAACATACTCCACTTCAGGAAAATCACTGACCAACTCCTTGATTTCTTGATAGTTATCAATCAAATACCGATAAGCCTCAATTCTCCCATGCTCATTAAAACCTCGCCGATAAATCTGAATATGACCCGACAGAGATTCAATAAAGCCTTCACGCATTTTCCAAAAAATATCTTGAAAATAACCGCCAATAAAAATCAAAGCCACACAACCAAAAACAATTGTCGATAATGTAATAACAGATCGTGCTTTGTGCCGAAAAATATTTCTCAAAGCTATTTTTAATGTCATCATGCGGACACAATCTCCCCATCCCAAATTCGCACCACCCGATCCGCCCGGTCAATCACTTTTTGATCATGCGTTGAAAAAATAAATGTTGTCTTCTTTTGCCGGTTGATCTCTCTCATCAAATCGACAATTTCTTCCCCCGTTTTATGATCCAAATTTGCCGTCGGTTCATCAGCCAAAATCAATAAAGGTTCGCGTACTATCGCGCGCGCAATAGCCACTCTCTGCTGTTGCCCGCCGCTCATTTCCAAAGGCTTATGCTTAGCCAAATGCAACAAACCCATCATGTCTAAGGCCGCCTCTGCTTCTTTTCGACGCTGAGCTGCAGTCATTTTTTTTAAAAATAAAGCATACTCAACATTTTCCACCGCCGTTAAAACAGGGAATAAATTAAAATTCTGAAAAACAAAACTGATCTTTTCCGCACGCAGATCAGATAATTGATCATTGGAAAGGCTGGCTGTTGGAATATTATCAAACAAAACTTCACCAGTGGTTGGTTTGTCGATACAGCCCATAATATTTAAAAGGGTTGTTTTGCCGCTACCAGATGGACCGGCGAGCGCTAAAAACTCACCAGCAGCAACAGTCAGGTTAACATTCTTTAATGCTTCAACACTAATCGAGTTAAGCTGATACGTTCGAGATACATTCGAGATTTGAATAAGACTCATACATTCCCCATATTTTATCGATATCGCAATGCTGTTGTAATCTGCAACCGAGAAGCTTTATAAGCTGGGAACAAAGCTGAAAATCCACCAACAACAACAGAAAGAACAAATGTTGACGTGACGACAGAAGGAATGATTTTGGGCGTCGACAACCAAGAAATACTGGCCCCGGGAGGTGGCGGCATAGTAATCCCCACTGACGATACTAAACTCACAACAATCATTCCCGCGACAACACCCAATAATCCCCCGACTGTTCCCAAAACAAGGCCCTCCAAAAGAAACAATTTCATCACGCCGCTGCGCCTAACCCCTAAAGCCATCAATGTCCCGATCTCGCTAATCCGTTCCATAACCGCCATATTCAATGTGTTAAAAATTCCCAAAACAACAATAATGCCCGTAACAATACGCATAATCAAATAAAACTTATTAAACATCGCCACGGTTTTATTATAAAAGTCTGCCAAGTCTTCCCAACGTCTTAATTCCAAATTCAAATTTTTCTGCTTAATCATAGCCCTCAATGAATTATAAACCTTGTCCGTATCTTCTGTTTTATTAAGCCACACCACCCATGACCCGACGGACGAAGTATTTAAAAGTTTTTGAGCTGTTTTCAAAGGTAAACGTAAAAACATTTCATCATAATCTTTAGCAGAAGTGTAAAAAACACCTTTCACATTCATATCCATAGCATTAGTCGACCCATAAACCGTATTGGTCAATAAAGTAATTGTGGATCCTATCTGTGCGCCCATCGTTTGTGCCAAACCCTGGCCCAAAATAACCTGCCGCTGATCTTCTTCAACTAGTCCCTGACCAAAACTGATCACAGGAGAACCAGACTTTGATGTTTTTTTAAAAGCCCGCAAGTCTCTTGTTTCTTGCTGCGGCACCGTTTGTTCATATTGCGGCTCCAAACCTTGCCCCAAAAAAACAATCGTTGTTTCACCCGTACTAATTAACCCCGAAAAATTAAGTCGTGCGGCAATCGATTTGACCTCCGGGAAAGCTTGAATCTCTGCCTTGATCTGTTGATCATCCTCCAAAAAATACAAATAGGGGTCAGCTTTTCCGTTTTCATTAAACCCTTTCTTAAAAATCTGAATATGTCCGACTTGTGATCGGATATAACTTTCTCTCAATTGGGTAAAGATATCTTCAAAATAACCGCCGATAAAAATCAAAGCCACACAACCAAAAACAATCGTCGATAAGGTAATGACAGATCGCGCTTTATGCCGAAAGATATTTCGCAAAGCTATTTTTAATGTCATCATGCGGACACAATCTCCCCATCCCAAATTCGCACCACCCGATCCGCCCGGTCAATCACTTTTTGATCATGCGTTGAAAAAATAAATGTCGTCTTATTCTGCCGGTTGCTTGCTTTCATCAAATCAACAATCTCTTCGCCCGTCTTATGATCCAAATTCGCTGTCGGTTCATCAGCCAAAATCAATAAAGGTTCACGTACTATCGCGCGCGCAATGGCCACTCTCTGCTGCTGCCCGCCGCTCATCTCTAAAGGTTTGTGCCCAGCCAAATGCAATAAACCCATCAGGTCCAATGCTGCTTCTGCTTTCTTGCGACGCTGATCTGCAGTCATTTTTTTTAAAAATAAAGCATACTCAACATTTTCCACCGCCGTTAAAACAGGAAATAAATTGAAATTCTGAAAAACAAAACTAATTTTCTCCGCACGCAGATCAGATAATTGATCACTGGAAAGACTAGCTGTTTGAGTATTATCAAAGAGAACTTCACCAGTGGTTGGTTTATCGATACAGCCCATAATATTTAAAAGGGTTGTTTTGCCGCTACCGGATGGGCCTGCCAATGCCAAAAACTCACCGGCAGCAACAGCCAAATCGACGTTCTTCAAAGCCGTAACGCTAATAGAATTGAGTTGATACTTACGTGAAACCTTTGAGATTTGAACAAGTGACATGAAGTTATATTATGAGCAAAAACAGCAATAGTCAAAGCAGAATCCATTATTATTTTTCTAAGTTGTACTTTCAAATCGATGGGTTAGGAAGCATGAATATATTGACCTTTTTTCATTTCCTTGAGCCACATCTCTATAATCTCTGGAAATTGCTGTATCCGGCTGTCGCCAAATTTACAATCTTTCCACATCGGCATAGAATCCCAATCACTATTGATATAACAAACAGCCTGCGGCTTGAGCATCGCAATAATCCGAAAAAATTTATCATACCATTCCTTTTTGGCCTTGAGGGTAACAACTGACATCGGAGCAGACTCAGCAATCATAAAAGGCTTATTTAACAGCTTTGCCCTATCAGAAAAACGTTTGATCTGTTCATACTGCGACGGAGCAAATAGCGACACCGCCAACCAATCCACATAATCGCTCCCGGGAAACCATTTCATCACCTGAGCATCACCTGATAAATTAGCCACAGAATGCCAAACAAAAGCGACATTGCCAACACCAAGCTCTCTAAACCGATCGACTATTCTTTTAAACGCCAAAATATACTGTTCCGGGTCATAATGATTACCCGCATTGTCAAATTCATAACCAATGCGTAAATACACTGGTCGCTTTTGTGCCTGAATCCAATGGGCGAGCTTATCAATATTGCCATCATATATTCCCTGATTAACAGCTTCTAAAGCATCAACCATGTAAAGCCCAACTTGCAAAGAACTGTGGGGATATTTTTTGGCAAGATAAGCCCCATACTGCACTCCAGAACCATTATCAAACGGCTGCATTAAGCCGCTCACATCCATAATCGATGTATAAACCATCACCCCGGCAGGAATCATCCCCGTCGCGGCAACATACTGGGCAATCGTTTCTTTATCCTGACCAATCATCAATAAAGTTTTGCCCGCAGGGGGAAGGAATTGACAGGAACTCGACGTCATCTGAGCTGTTTGACAAGATGACAAAAAACCAATGAATATAACAGCCAACACAATACAACCCAATGTACTGGTGGATATTCTTGGATTTGGAAAATTCATCTTATAATCATGCATCCTTCTTCTCATGCTCACCTTAATGTACCGCTCCGTCGCTTATTTTCCAAAAAAAATAGGTTAACGTGCTTTTATATCTATTTTCAAGTAGTCGAATAAGTACTTATTGATCTTGCATTTCAGCTGCTAAGTCTATGCGGTCAACTGTCAAAATGATTGGTGCCAATCCATCAAAATCAAAATTCTTCATTCCGCTCGAAATAACAGCAGGAAACAAGTCTTGTTCTAAACCAACTTCACGAATCCATGTAACATCCCGCGAAAACGCAATACCACCAACAGCGCTGCTACTTTTGTTATTGTCCCCTGGGAGAGAAACTTGTGGTGTTTTCTTTACCAAATCCCTCGTCTCTGGCCCAACATCGCCATCTGGCCGAATATTAAAGCGTGATTGAATCCCAACCACCAAATTTTCAAAGTTCTGATCATAACTGCCCGACTGATGCGCCCGTTCAACAATCGCTTGAGCATTTTCTTTAAATTGTGGCCCGTATGTCTTGCCAGTCAATGGATTAATCTGATCTGATAACGCTCCTACCGCATCAATGAGTTGAAAAATCGTCCATGTTGCAAAAACCCTGGCTTTAAATTCTTCAAAAGCTGGACCTTTTGATCCTTTTGTAAGAATATTAGCATGCACAAACGGAATCGCAGCTTGAGAAACAACTGATGGATTTTGAACCGTTACTGGTTGAGTCATAATAGAAGAATCTGGACCCGCGGTATCATTTTTGTCATAATTTCCATAAACCGCAACACCTAAAGCAATCACTAACCCAACTATTAAACTTTTAATATTGCGCTTGATAACTTGTTGCCCCTCAACCTCTAATTTCGGCAATATTTGTGAGAGTAAACTCGGGGAGATCTGGAACTCCAAACTTTTCTGCCCCCCCAGAGATCGATAAACATCATTGATAATTTTATCAACCATGCCGCGACTCAAATCATCAGAATTTGTGGCAACAACCGCTTCTGTCAAGCCACTTTTATCTTCCTGAATTTGAGAATCACCCACGATCCGCGCAATCACCTTAACTGTGACAAGCTTGGCTTTATCGACTTCCATGCCTTGCTGAACCAAATTATCCTGCAAAGCTTTAACCATCAAATAATACCGCGAAGTCCCCATCATAAACGCCATTGAGATCCAATCCGCCATCAAAGTTTCATGCATAGGACTAGCGTGCAATTGATGGGTTTCTTCATCATATTCGACCGGATGGAAAAAAGCCTTCGTTGTTTGACCAGATCCGGCTGGAGTTCGCTCAATTAACGCTGCAATTTTATTCACCAAAATCTGACTCATACCATGATCTTCACTGATTTGATCTTGAATAGATTGCCGCCACTGCTTAGTATCAAGCTGTGGCAACAATCGCTGATCAAAACTTTCAATCACCAAACCTTTCGTCTCAACGTTTGGATAATAAATCTTAAAGATCACTTGAAATAAAGTTGGAAAACGTCCCGTACTGGAATCAATAAAACGAACATGACTCTTTGCTCCATAACCCAATCGATCAATTTCATCCTTTATCTGCTCCAATCTTTCTTTAAAATCCTTATCCTTATCCATTCGGTCTTTGACAATACCGGTGATCTGTGCCATAAACTCTTCTTTACTGTCTACCTGGTCGAGTAAAGACAAAACGTTTTGTTTAAACCAATCATAATATTCTTGACCAAAACTCGCTCGACTTAAATAAAACATCCCCGCATCTTTATCATCTGTGGACTCAAGATTAGAAAGTGTCCTTTGAATCGTGTACCCATAACCCATATCACGAGGCAGATAAATATTGAAATAATCTTGTCCATAAATCGCCTGCTCCCCCAGAAAAGCCGCTATGACCGTACCAAAATCAGCAAAATACCATCGAGATGTTTTTCCATAACTTTTCAGTTGCTGAAGAATTGCATCAGCCCGTTCTAGTACAGCTTTTTGTTGTTCATTTAAGTTTTTTCGATTCAATTTTTTACTAAAATACAAATCAGCCTTAATGTTCGCAGAAGTCAACATATTGCGAATAAGCTGTCCCGTGGCAACATCCTTCAAAATATTACCCGTACCACCGGTAGCAGCGGACAAATTTCCCTGATCACGAATATAATCCAACAAACCCTTAGCCATTTGATCAACTCTCAAAAAATATTCCCGAGGCAAATCATCTTGCATTAAAGAACTTGAAGATTTTTCAATAATCTGTTCAATATAAATCGATGAAGCAGCGCTCAAAGACTCTTGTGCTTTTAAAAAAGAAATCCCCGATGAATTTCTATCCCCACTTCTTAGTTCAAAAACCCCATCCATCCGATACATATCACCATTAACTGCAACATCTTCGAAATGATTTGTCTCTCCAAGAATCGTGCTCGAACTGACGTTCGTTAGTTTTACTCCACCAGAAAAATATTGCCGAGGAACCATGTCCTGAGTAACCGGGTCAAAATCCTCACGAATATAATTATAAATTCCCTTCTGATAAGCCTGAGCATAACGGTCATAAATTTTATGTTTTATATCCACTTCAGCAGAATTTAAACCCCTAGTCTTATTTTTCTCTGCATAATTTGCCCCTAAAAATGTATCCTGTAAATGTTTTTTGTACCATTCGGCAAGAATCACGGAATGATAAATCTGACGTAAAACTGCAAAAGATTCCCCCTCATTAATCTCTTTTTCTAGCTGTGGGATAATAATATCTTTAAACGCATCTTGGGCTATTTTGCCTGAAACATCGTTTTGAGAAGAACCTGCCTCTTGTTCAAACACTAAATAATCTTCTACTGACAAAACCTTCAAACGACAATTCGCGATCAAAACTTTGTTCCCCTTTCGATAAATCATCGCTTGCTCTGGCACGATCCAAACACGATTTAAAGTATTGATAGATCCATCAAGAGCTGAGGATATACCAGGGATATTTTGATAAATCTTTTTCCAAAATTCTTGCCCAATTTTTTCTTCGGGATATATCAAAGAACTTGACAATTGTTTCAATAAATAATCCTGAGCTAAAAGGTCGCGCCCCAATTCGGTCTGGCCGAAAGGTTCAGGAGAAATTCTGTCTTTCTCCTCGGGATTAAGATTAACCCACAGATCTTTATCGCGCGTTGTCAGTGCCGTTAAAAAATATTTGATTAATAACTGCGCTTGGTTTTGAAATTCCTTTCTAGTGAAATCGGTATTGCCGGAATCCAGATAAAAAGTAAAGCGTAATGGCTCCTCTAATGAAAACTCCAATCCCTTCATAACGAGCGGTTGAAAAATCTTGTCAGAAGAATGTACCATCTGTTGCGGAGCAGGAAGACTTTCAAGGTAGGCCTGGGATGTATCAGCAGCTACTATTGACGACATCCCAATTTGCCCTATTAAAAAAACAAAAACAATAAGGCTGTTTACACCCTTTAAAAACCAAATTTTATTTTTTCTTTTATACATATAAAATACATAGTCTAAAATCAAGAGGGAACTCTTGAAAGTTGATCTTTAAATCACAAAATTTCTAATTTGAGAACATTGTTCAAGAAGAATGGATGGTCTGCAACACAGCTAAATATTACCATTTATCAAAGTAAAAGGCAAAAAGCATTTTTTGTCCTGTCCAGCCAAATTAAAAATGTCCTAGTTTAACCAAATTAAAAATGTCCTAATTTTAGAAGTTTCGTAAGCTCCCTTTGAGCTTAAACCCGTTGCGCCAATATGACCCCCTAGGCGGCACATATCGCGGCAATCTTTTGACCTTTTTGACAACGGCAACCTTAACCTCTGGCTGCGGCCGTTGGTCTATCGGTTTAAACGCTAATGGCTGCTTCCCATACTTGATCGCCAGCCGGCCATTTAAATACTCAAAAACTACCACCTGCCGAGCCCGCGTTTTATCTGTCACCTGATACAACCGGCGTTCATGCAACACGGTTCGGTCATTGCGTAACACATGCCCTGTCTGTACGGACAATATCTCGTCGAGTTTAACGCTCTTATCAATCGGCCGATGCATATCACCCAACAACCGCGCTACTACCCTAAAGCGCTTATTAAACTTCGGCAAATACGTTTTTAAGAATGCGTTGGCTTCTTCACAACTCTTAATCCCGGCCAACCGCATCTCTTTAACCAACCGGTCTTGCAATGTCTTAAAAACACGCTCGATGCGTCCCTTGGCCTGCGGACTATGCGCATGAATAACTTCGATCCCAAGTTGCTTGCATGCTCGCTCAAACTGCGTCAGCTCTTCTTTGTCCTCAAAATCCCAATTCGCATAGCGATATCTTTTCTTAGCATTGCTTTTATACGTCGCATGCTTATCAAGATACAATTGCACCGGCAATCCATACTTCTGGGCGTAAGACTTTAACCCGCCCATCGCCGGTTTGGTCCCCTCATACTCAAAGAACAACCCATCAAAATTACTCGTTGCGTCGTCGATAAATCCCATCAAGACCAACTTCGGTCCTCGGTCTTCCAGCCAAAGATGATGACTCCCGTCCATCTGCACCATTTGCCCAAACCGTTCCTTACGGGCTCGCCAACTGCGCTCTTTAACTTTTCGACGCTTGCCCTCATGCCATAATCCTTCTGCTATCAGCCACAGCCGCAATGTCTCATCACTAATCTTAATATGATCTAATTCCCAAAGTTTCTCGCTGGCTAAAAGTGGACCAAATCCCTTGTATCGCTCACGGTACAAACCCAAAATCCTTTCACGTACCGCTTTGGCAACACTACGCCGTCCTTTGCATCCTCGCGATCGGTGGATGACTCCGCGTTCTCCTTCCTTGCGTACCCGTCGGACAATCCGCCTAATCTGTCGATCACTTAATTCTAAGATCTCGGACGCTTCCTGCTGGTTAATACTTTTGTCAAAGACCTTCCCAATAATTTGATAACGCTTTATCTCCTTTGACCTTACCATCATCATGTCCTCTCTGTGAACCATAACGCCTCCTTTATTGCGTTATGGTAGGTTATCAGATTAGGACATTTTTATTTTGGTCAATTAGGACATTATCATTTTGGGGTTACAAAGCATTTTTTGTCCTGTCCTGCAGGGAATAATCGACACTATTCCATATTTTTCAATATTCTATTTAAACTGCAGCTTGACTTTCGGGCAAGTAAATTTGTTAACTATGGCCTTTCGCTCTTTGAATCATAAAGTCAATATTTTCATTGGAATTGCGCACAATAATGTTCTTTTGCGAAAAACGTTTTTGCCAAACTCTAAAAACCTCATCCGCAAAGGCTTGTCCAACACCATTAATTCCGGCAAAATCCAAAACAATCGTTTCAAAAGCGTCCAACCCAACCAATATCCTTCGAGCCTGTGAACGTGAAACATATTCATGCCCTATCTGAAATAACCGAACAAGAATTTGTGTTTTACAAACTCGAAAGCGTCATTTGAGAAACTCCGAAAAACATCCTCCAGTTGACGATGAGAAGTCAAAGAAATGGAAAAAAACTTTTATCCCCACAACAGCTGCACAATCAGCAACAATCACATCCTCGATAAAATTATCAAATATCAGTTTCTTCGTGTCGCTTTTAATCATTAATCGATCGGCAACCTTCGATGTAAAGAAAAATTCCTTCCCCACTATGCGCTTGGGGAGCGGTCGTTTGTTTTCCTTTAATTAGCTCTGCCGATCAGTTGGATTATCCCTTCGTCCTTGAGTTCTTGGAAAAACGATGGACATAAACACGACTAAATCCAGTAGCTTTAACCATGTCGGTCACAGTCAAACAACCTTGATTCTGTAATCTCTTCAAAGTTGTTTTTGTAACATCCATCTAACCTCTTAACATAACAACTTCAGAGCATATCAATAAAAAAGGTTTTGAAAAGGTTCTGGAACATTTCCAAAAGTGCCAAGCTCAGTTTCCCAGCTTTAACATATTCGATGGGCACCGTTTGGGCACTAGTTGTTCCATCCCTACACTTAATCGCTAAATCCAAGCAATTTGTCCCTATTGACTCGATAGAAAAGGCCCAAAGGCCGCATGCTGATAAATAGAGAATAAACAAAAAGGAATCCCTCTAAAATATATCCCAAAAATGGAACATGTCCTAATATCACTGCTTCCACCCAAGAATTAAAAGAAAATAGAATTAACCAAAAAATAACGAGACTCGTATAAGGAACAATCGTGCGAATAATCGAGAAAAAGATATTGATAAGATTCAGTGAATATAGGTTCTCATTTAAAGCGACACTCAGAAAGCACATTGGAAAAAAATAGGTGCCTAAAATTATCAGAAGCCAATATATCAAATCATTTTCTTTAACCTGTGTAAAATAAAATAATGCAGGAGCGTAACATAAGAGTCCCGCGGCAACCAATAATAGACTTGTTCCTATCCAATCTTTCCATAATGTTCCGTCGGGCCATTCAGGCGGTTCGTCACTATAGGGCACTATCGAAGCCCTCAGGATATTAACCAAACAAGCTGTCGTATAAAAAAATAAAAACGGGCCTAAAAGAAACCCAATGAAAAGCACCCCCATCATCAAGTTCAAAATAGTAAAAAATACAGTTCCACCGAGCAGGAGATACGGGCCATTTCCTTTAAATGGATATACGAATATTCTTGGTAACTGTTGCCAGAAATTTTCATCGGCAACCATGATTTGAGCCTCTTCATCAACTTTAGGGGCAACATCCTCAACACATCTCCCACCACATTCTTTACAAATATAGGCCACGTACGGTCTAAAATGCTTTTCCTTGATACATCCTCGACAAAAGGCATTTCTGCAACTCTCGCAATGAAATACAGCGTCTTTATTATTATGATTTTTACACCACATATTGAGAAATTTATTTGGGGTTTATCAGAAGAATATCGCTAAACTGCTTTTTAATTTTAGGGAGGGTTAAGAAATAAATGGGTAATAAATAACACAGCATCTGCACGAGGACAGTTTGTATATAGGGCCATTTATTGGACAAAAAAAATTGTGGGTCTATATCGACATATTTTCTCATCATTTCTAGTAGACAGGCATTTCCATTCAAATGAACATAGATTTCAATATATGATTTTACAGATTGAAAAATCAAAATAGCTAATAGCATACTGCATGAGTATATGACGAGTAACCGGGCCCAATTTTTAGAACGGATAAGAAATATGGCCCCGAGAAGCAGACCAATACTACTCAACGTTGCTTTAATCAGGTCTAAAATAATTCCCAATATCATTTGAATAAAGTAAGGGTGTTTTAAAACGGTTTCCTGATTATGAGCAAAATAAAAAAATGTTTTAGGGAGACTTTTAAAAAGGAACAGATTCGTCCATAGATGAGCAAGGAATAAAAAGAAAACAAATATTCCAATAAAGATAAGGCTACGGCTCCTTTTTATAGTATTGCTTTGTTCTGCCATAGTTAACAGGCCCTTCCTACATCTAATTTAATTCGGATTTTTAACCCATTTCAAATGAGATAAGCGATGCTTGCGAATCAGGTCTTTTGCAGACTTATTGATGGTTTTAGGTTGCAAACCTCGGCGGGCCATTTTATTTCTTATCTCATGCAAAATCCAAAGCGCTTGGTCTTCATTCTTGTTGTAATCATTTTTATAAGCTGCCATATTTTTCGCCTCCCAAATTTTGAATCGTTATAATTTCCACCGGCGCAAAACCTTGCCCCAAGTTAATATCATGAATCGCTTTAATCGTTTTTAAATTGACAATATGTTTGAAGTTCCAAGAAACCACGGCATCTAATTTGTAATATGTCGCCACCGCCAAATGGATTGAATCATTTATCTCATGCGGGATTGCCTTCTTGCGATATTCTGCGGCAATCTTAACAACAGCATTATCTATCTCCAAAACTTGAATGGCATGACAGTCAATCAAATTCAACATCTCATTTTTTATTGCGTCATCGGGATGTGCGCTGATTTCTTCCAAAACAAGCGTAGAAATAAAAGGAGAAAAACCTTTTAAATCATTCTGACACCATTTTTGCGTCATTAACTGACGCATGGGTTTACGCAAATCAAAATATGCAGATAAAATTGATGTATCGAGATAAATTTTAAGTTGAAGCATAGCTAAGTATAACCTTTGACCGGAGGAAGGTCAATTTCTTTGCCTTTTAGTGGAGTTTCCCCAAAATTTTCAAGGTTAACTGTTAACCAAACCCAAATGACAGTTGTTTGCTCTGTGCTATATCAATATTGGGTTCGTGTTCTTCCCACCGCATGTTGAATAATAACCGGTAAATTCCATCCGCCACAGCATAATGTTTGAACACTGGCACTTCAAAAAATCGTTTAGAACGTTCAATAATCTTGCGCAATAAAATACTCATTCGCAATTTCTGCCCTAAACACACACTGACAAAATAAAACACTGCATGCAATAAGGCCACTGTGTTACGAATACTTTGATATCGTCTGACACGGACATCTTCCAAATGATACTCATGTTTGAGGAATCTAAACGATTCTTCACACTTCCAACGCGTTAGATAAATTTCTAATATCTGTCTAGCGTTCTTATCTACATTACTCATTAACAACATCGGCTCACGTCCGAATCCCTTAATCACAATAAGCCGTACTTCAACCCCTTCAATAAAAAGATTTTCTTTTGTCCCTAACTGCACGCGCACATTCTCTTCGCACCCTTCACGGTCAATGCTAATCTGGTAATGCTCCGTATATTGTATGCTTCTAACTAAATTTGGTATTTTGCGCTCATGTCCATATTGATCTGTAAAATGCCGGTCTCCGCGCAAACGTATTACAAAACTTTGTTTTAATCTCCCTAATTCCTCGACGAGAATATGCCGATCGCACCCGCGATCCATAGCCCATATCCCACGACCTTTTGTCTTTGCACTGACCATCCGAATCGCTTTTAGTATCTGCTCATTTTCGCTTTCAAAACCCTCAACCTTATGTGAATATAATTCGCTATACAACGGCACCAATGCTTCTTTGTCAACCTGGGCTGCGATCACTTCGCATAACCAATAACCATCTCCAATATCACCTTTTGAACCATCCCAAACTTTGGCTAATCCTTCCATCTTTTTTGCAAACGGTTTGTGCACATCCGATAAATCTAAAGCCAATACCGTATCCTCTTTGATCCGCCATTGACTATCTGCTATCAAAACCGAATTGATCCTCTGCGTTAAATCTTCGGATTTAAGTTGCCGCGATAATCTGTTTTCTGTTTTAATCAATCGGATATCTTCTTTTAAACTTCGCGCTATATTTGACAACTTGATATCTCGCGCCGCCTGTATACCAAAGAGCACTTGCCCTACAAACTTTTTCTTTCGCTTGTTTAATCCCTTTGTAATCCGATTGGTATATTGCTCAATTTGCTGTTGTACTTTTTTGCTGTCCGGTATATTATTTTTCATGGGATTCCTTCCTCGTGTTTTGGGGAATCTTTTTCCCCTTTTTGTTGGCAAACAATACTAACACGATAGGAATCCCGTTTCACTTCCTAAATTACTTTACACATGTATTCTCAATAACTTACGAATTATTCCTCATGAATTTTGGGGAAACTCCTGCTTTGCCTTTTATAATCTCCACCCATCAAGGAATTACTAATCTTGGGCATCGTTTGAGCACTAAAAAATAGGCATAGCCTTTTTCTCATAATCTTCAAATAATCCAGAATTCTCCACAACGCCAGTGACTTTATTGAACGTCATTAAAATCGGGCAACTATAAGTGACAAAAATAGGGTGATTCGGGAATGCTATCGGATTGTTCGTCATGGAATTTCTCACATAAGGCCCTTCAGCATAAAATTTATATCCCCAAATTTTCTGATTCACTGTTAAGGGCAAATATCCTGCTTTATCAATATACTGTTTCCACAATACTGAGTCGGTTGAGTATCTTTCAAAATCAGTTTCCCATTCAGGGATGCCAAACCATTCTTGAATTTCCTTCTCAGTTGTCTGACCTTTTTCTATACTTTTAAATAAAATTTTAGCAATTTTATAACGTTCAGATTCTTCCTGCGAAGTAAGCGGCTTTCCCGGCTGTATCTGACTATTTAATTCTTTCATCCTATCAATGAACTGTTGTTTTGGCTTTCCCAAAATGGCGTCATTCATTTCCTGCTCCAAAACTTTATCTTCATCAAGCCCGAAGCTTGCTTCATAATGATTGACCTTCCCCAATCTAGTGGACGGTTTATTAAGACAGGAACGCCTGCCTTTCGTACTCTAGGGGGCTCAAATAACCCAGCGTTGAATGAGCCCGTTTGCGATTGTAATACATTTCCACGTACTCAAAGATTTTTCTTTTCGCTTCTTCTCGAGTTTTGAACTTCATCCGATGAATCAACTCGACTTTGAGCGTATGAAAAAAACTCTCAGCGACGGCATTGTCCCAGCAATCGCCCTTCTTACTCATGCTGCCAACAAACTCATTCTGGATCAGTATCGCCTTAAAATCATTGCTGGCATACTGACTACCGCGATCAGAATGAAGAATCAACCCTTTGCCGGGGCGGCGACTAAAAATTGCCTGACGCATAGCTTGTGTCGTTAATGTATCGGCAATCGTTTTATCCATCGCTAAACCAACAATAACACGCGAGTACAGATCAAGTACTGCCGCCAAATATAACCAACCCTCGAATGTCCAGATATATGTTATATCCGAAACCCAGATAGTATTGGGCTTCTCAACCATGACGTTGCGGTTGAGAATATTTGGCCACACCGGATAATTATGCTTCGAGTTCGTCGTCACCCGGAACTTACGCTTCTGGATGGCAACAATATCGTTGATACGCATAACTCGAGCAACACGATTCTGTGAACAACGCATATGTTCTACATTATGCAATTCGTTCCAACTCCGTGGGCTACCGTAATTGCTCTGGTTAGCCACGAACACTCGCCTGATCTCAATGAGCAATGTTTCGTTGTTAATTCTGTTTTGGCTTTTAGGCCGCCGTTTAAACGCGTAATACCCGCTCCGCGACACTTCCAACGCCCGGCACATCTTCTGGAGCGCAAAGACCAATCGGTTATCGTCTATGAACCTGAACCGTTCTCGGTCGTTTTTGAAAATATGCCGACTGCTTTTTTTAGGATGTCACGCTCCATCTCAACGTCGCGCAACTGACGTCTAAGCGCGGCCAGCTCCGTCAAATGACCTTTACCGGGGAAAGCCTTCTCCCCTTGATCGCCAAACTTCTTTTTCCAAAGGTAAAGTTGGTTTTCATTGATCCCTAAGCTACGAGCAACTTCGGCTGCCTTGTGACCCCCCTCGGTAACCATCTTGACTGCGGAAATTTTAAAATCTCGGTCAAATCGCCGCTTTTTCCCTTGTTCATTTTGCATTGGACACCTCCCGATTTTGAGCTGGTCTTTATACTAAAACCATCTCTTCATTGTGTCCACTTTTTCGGGGGAAGATCAGATCACCCGGAGAAGAATTTTCAATTAAGATTTCCGAGTAACCAATTCCGACTGCAAGAATACAAAAAAATAAAATGAGTAAACTTAAAATTCTAATCATTCAAATCTCCTTTTCATTTTCAATGGGCATAGCATAGGTATTAAAATCATATGCAACTGCTAGGGAAAATTGTATTTCCTCCACTAATACCATACGGAAAAAATTGATCTGTTCCTACCATGCACTTTATAATCCTATCTTTTTCAATCAAAAATCTTTTTTCATCAAGAGGTGGATTATAAATGATATCCTTCGTATGCTTTGACCCATCCACTTCCAATAAAACCTGACATGCCTTGAGATAGTCTTGATATGTAAAAAATTGATATGAATTAAGCAAAATTTTGTTTTCTAAAAAAGCTCTTCTATTATTAATTTCTTTTTGAGATGGATTTTTATTATTTTTTAATTCTTCTATAACTATTTTGATTTGGTTAAATTCGAATTCAGAGAGTTTTTGTCTTTGGCAAGGAAACCAAATAAAGTTCAAATCTTGCGTTGCTGTGGCAAAGAGTCTTTCATAATCTTTGTAAAAATATCTATCAATGTAAGGAATGGAATAAAAATCAAAACCTTCATAGTCAAACCCATCTTTAGGATTATTGTATTCATCTGCACTATAATTATAAAACTTATCATCACTAAACTGTTCTTTATCCAATTACACCTCCCTCGTTTTGGGCACCGTTTGGGCACTCAACTCAAATCAAATGCCTTTTTAGGAAAGCAAAGCCTGAGCCTTGTTTTAAATAACGTTCGAAGGCATGAGCTTTCTTTTGATCGTTAAAAGCCACATAGGTCTCTACCCGCCAAGGCAGATATCGTTGCGAATAAGCTACCTGCCCCGCATTGTGTCTTTTCAGCCGCTTTTCTATATCGGCCGTTATCCCAATATAAATTTTACCCGGGTTATTTTCACTAACCAGAATATAGACAAAGTGCATATTGAATATCTTGTGGGGGTAATTTTCATAGGGAGAACAATCTGTCCTGCTGCGCTCAAATGTTTATATGCTTGAGCTTCGCAGAGACACTCTTCTTCGATAATAGATCATCAGCTCGCTTCTTCGAAGCTCGAACACGAAAGTATTCGAGCGAAGAAAAAAGGAAGAAAACGACCCATCCTGCTTCGCTCAAGAATTCTGATGCTTGAGCTTCGCAGAGACACTCTTCTTCGATAATAGATCAACAGCTCGCTTCTTCGAAGCTCGAACACGAAAGTATTTGAGCGAAGAAGAGTGGAGGTGGGGGGAATCGAACCCCCGTCCTTAAATCACATCATATAAGCTTCTACATGCATAGTTTGTCTTTGAGTCTCATTCTATCGCAGCCGACAAACAGGCCTAAATAGAACCAGTCTTGAAAAGGTTCGCTATCGACGTCAAGACGCCATCAACAGCTAGCCCGCTAATGACCTCTATACCGACCCGCGGACGCTACCGGTAAAAGGGCTTAGTGGATTTTATCCGACTAAGACTGGCTGCTCTGCACCGTTAGCAATAGCTTCGGCTTGAGCGATCAACGCGTCATTGTTTTCTGCGTTTATTTTTGTGCTAGATTTTTTACGAGGCCAACTAGCGTCCTCGGCATGCCACCTATACTAGTCATCCAAGTCGAGACCAGTCACCCCCTAAGAAAGATCAACTGTGTTGCGCAAAGCGGTTTTCAGTATAGCCTAAATCGTTTTTTTCTGCAAATATTGCCCCGCAATCAACATGCCCAACAAACACAATAAAACCGAAAAAATCCGCCACGTCGAGAATAGTGATATTCCCACACTGGTCATCACCATCACCGCCATAACAAACCGATACGGCAAAAGCGGTGCAATCCCTAATAAAAGCTCCACCCCGATAATGATTTTTGCCAAATACGCTAAAATAATACCCTGGACGTTTCCAAACACATGACCTAAGATTTCCCCCAAAGGCGATGAACCACCCTGCTCAATAAAAATTTGTCGAAAGATTTCCCCACTCCAATATTCCGGCGTCAACTTTCCAACGACGCCTCCCATAAACATGATCGCCACCACACATTGCGCCAAAACTCTCGCCTGCAACTTAAAAGAATCATCGGTCTCAAACACATGCCGAACAAGCCAGCATAACCACAGCGCGCTCCAAAACGATGTCACAAAAGTCGCATCATTACACGTATTAATATGCAGGTTCAGCATCGCCGCGCAGACCACCATCAAAACCGCACTAGCCAAAAACCATCGCTGCCACTTTAAAACAACAACCGGAACTATCAACAGAGGTAATAAATAAAAAGCTATGGCAACAAACGGATTCATAAATAACGACGGAAAGAAAGCATCAACAACCGGATAAACAACGGTCGTACACAAAAGATACGGCACAAAAAAACTGGCTTTCAAAAACCAACCCGCCAGCCAAAACAACATCATCACCCGTACAGCTAAAACATTGACTTTAGGATATTCTAAATAGCTTTTAGGGAGTGCCATTCTTCAACCTCAGCTCTGAGCCATTGGATTCCATTTGATAAACCGTGGTCAAAACCACGCCGCGATAATGCGAGCGTAAATACACATAATAATTCTGCCGACTTTCAACGAAAAATTCTCTAACCTGGGGACTAAACGTAATCATACGCAAAGGAAAATGATTAACTCGACGATAAAGCTGCACCTGGGATTGGTCAAAAAAAGCTAACTCTAAGGGCTGGGAAACTGGGGTTTGCGTGACAACAATTTCATTACTAAAACTATACATCGATGGAATAAACTGTAGCAGGCCCCATGCGGCGAAAGATTTTGCCCGCCAATGGAATTTAGCCATGATTAAACGCTGAACATACGGAGAAAACAACAATGCGGACAAAAATATAAAAACCAAGGTGATAATGAGAAAAAAGACTTTTGTGTCCCAAGTCTTAGCCTGTCGCAAAGCTTGCAACAATGGCGACTGATATCCCGCTTTCATAAACTCACCCTTTGGCTAAGAACATTTTACCGTCGGCGCGAATTCATCGCACGCTTCAAATCACGATCAATATCGCGCTTCTTTATATCTTCCCTTTTGTCATAAACCTTCTTACCTTTACCCAAAGCGATTTCGACTTTCACAAAACCTTTTCGATTAAAATAAATTTTGGTTGGAACAAGAATCAATGCTTTTTCATTAATTAAGGACGCAACTTTTATAATTTCTTTTTTATGCAAAAGCAATTTACGTATCCGCGTCGGCTCTTGATTCAAATAACTGGCCTGCATATACGGGTTGATGTGCAAATTGTACAAATAGATTTCCTCTTCGTCCACGCGCGCGAAACTGTCGGCAAAGTTGACTTCGCCATTGCGAATGGATTTGACTTCTCCGCCGGTTAACTCGATGCCGCACTCCCAGTTTTGGGCTAAATGATAGTTGTGATACGCTTTTTTATTGGTTGCGATAACTTTGAACGCCATTTTAAAATTGTCCTGTCATTTTCATATAAATCGTCAAAAAAATGGGAATGGTCACAATGCTAGCCAAATGCGTAATAAACACCCCTTCGCTAACAAAATCCTCTTCAATATTGTAATACCGTTTAATCAAAGACAAGGTCACTGCGCTGGGAACCGCCGCCTCGAGAATAATCAAAAATCCAATGAGCCCAGAAACCTTAAACGCCACAATAGCTCCCAAAGCCAATAATGGAAAAATGATCATCTTGGTTACAATAACCATCGCCATTGGCCCGATGGCAATATGCCGCAAACGAAGACTGGCCAATCCACCGCCAACGGTAAACATCGCAAAGGTCAACGCACAATTACCCAACATTTCGACTGGTTTGATCACCACTTGCGGCAAATAATGCTGTGCGCCAAATCCAATCAAGGTCATCGTCAAAACTGTTGTCACCAAAGGCGGATTAAAAATCTTTTTCCAATCCATCTTGATTTTCTGTCCTTGCAGCAATAACCCTACCCCCAGAGACCAAATCAATAAATTCGCGCCAATGATATAGAGAACAATGTAAATATAAAGTGTATGCGCCGGTTGTCCAGTAAAAAGGGCGGCGACTACCACCAGCGGAATATTGCCACAATTTTGAAAACCAACCAAGGCCAAAAATTCATTCTTGCGATGGCCTTTAAAACCAAAACCAATCACATACGCCAAAGCCAGAGCAGCTAAAGCCATACCGGCATACAAAAGCGGCAATTTCCACCAGTAGGGAAACTCCTGAAAACTAAAATGCTGCATCAATTGCGTAAACGCAAAGCATGGCAATAAAATATTGACCAAAACCGCGGTCAACTGATCTAAGCCGCGATTGTCTAACATTTTGCCTTTGACCGCGAAATACCCGCAAGCCCCTAAGAGCAGAACCTGCATCGTCGCAGAAAACGTAATTTGCAAGGTTTCGAAAAACATTGTGCAGGCATTATACATGAAGACAATTAAAAATTGACAGTAAAAATCAATACGATTATACTCTCTCTGTTGTCATGACGAATAAATGGAGCGAAATAATCCTTAGAGGGGTTAGGGGTTGGAGGTTAGGGGTTAAGGGTTAGGGGTTAAGGGTTAGGGATTAGTGGTTAGGGGTTGGTGAATGTCATTGCGAGGAGCGTCAGCGACGAAGCAATCCTTAAAGTATGCAACAAAGTGGCTAGAGATTAGTTGTTAGTTGTGTCTTTGCGAACGAAGTGAGTCCTTGCTGGACGAGGAGCTGTTCAAATATTCAAGGCGAAGCGTCAACCTTGATGGTTGACGCGAAAGTGCAGAAATTAAAAAACTTCTGCCACAGTGAAGCAATCCATTAAGATTGCTTCGTCAGTCGCTTCGCTCCTTTCTCGCAATGACACGGTGTTTCGCCGAAGTGCGGCCTCCTTCAAAGTACTGAGGCGAAACTTATACATTTTGTTCATTCAGGTTTTGCCGAAGTGCGGCCTCCTTCAAAGTACTGAGGCGAAACTTATACATTTTGTTCATTCAGGTTTTGCCGAAGTGCGGCCTCCTTCAAAGTACTGCGGCAAAACTCGTACATTTTTGTTCATCTAGGTTTTGCCGAAGTGCGGCCTCCTTCAAAGTACTGCGGCAAAACTCGTACATTTTTGTTCATCTAGGTTTTGCCGAAGTGGTGAAATTGGTATACACGCTGCGTTCAGGGCGCAGTTCTGCAAGGATTGGGGGTTCGAATCCCCCCTTCGGCATTAAATTTCCTTAACCATTCAAACTATTCCTTTAGCAAAATTTAATGCCAGTACTGCTTTCCTTCTATTCTCTTCCAGAGAAAGCATGTACGGCACTGATAACCAATAGAACAATTCAAACAATACCCAAAACTTTAATGCCAGCACTGCTTTCCTTTTATTCCCTTCCAGGAAAAGCATGTACGGCACTGATAACCAATAGAACAATTCAAACAATACCCAAAACTTTAATGCCAGTACTGCTTTCCTTCTATTCTCTTACAGAGAAAGCACGTACGGCACTGATAACCAATAGAACAATTCAAACAATACCCAAAACTTTAATGCCAGTACTGCTTTCTAACAAATTAAGCCTTCTCGAAAGAAATCAAGAAGGATCCTGTTTGACAGTTTTCTAGGCTTATGCTATTTATTAACAAAAGGAGATTATTCTATGACCGCAAAAAATATTGAACGCAGTGCTGTAAAACTTCCCCCCATCAAACGTCTCCGCTTGATCGAAATCTTGATCGCCAGTCTGGATAAGCCTGATGCCGCTATCGAACGTACCTGGGCCGCAGAATCCGACAAACGCCTTACCGCCTATAAAAAAGGCTCGCTTAAAGCCGTTTCCCTTGACAGCGTAAAAAGACGCTTTATCAAATGAAAATTGTTTTTTACCACAATCCCAGAAAGAGCTAGCCGATGCTGTCGATTTTTATGAAAAACAGCTCAATGGTCTAGGGAAGATGTTCTCCAAAGAAATTTTCCAAACCATAAACTTGATCAGTTTATATCCACAAGGGTGGCAACGCATCACTAAACATACTCGCAAATGCTCATTTCGCAAATTCCCATATATGGTGCTTTATGGGATTATTGATGACGTTATTGTTATTTCCTCCATCGCCCATCAGCACCGGCATCCCAATTCTTACATGAACTAAATCGATTAGAGCCAACAAATATTTCTAGAAATTCATAAAGAAAATCAAAAAAATACCTCCGGCCACGGCAACCAACGACATACAAATTTCATAATGTCGCGAATGTATTTCACTACGGCTTTCTGGTCTGTAAAAATAAATAAATATTCCAAAAGCAATGAGAGCCATCCCGAATAAATTATGATTTAGCCATTTAAAATACGTGCAAGAGGCTATGAAAAAAATCGCTGCACTATAAGTCAGTGATAAAATTGTCCCACAGCTCGGGGGAGGATTAACCCCATCATTAACTAAATTCGATGAGACTCGTTCCTTAATCAACTGAGATATCTCGTCCATCTTTTCCATACCAAAAATATTAATAGTTTGAGCATCATCCTCTATTGTTATAAAAACATTTTTAGTGCGACGGATTGACACCGCTTTTACATCTTTAAATTTTATCTCCTTGGTAATCGACCCGACTGCCTCTTTGGATTGATAATGAATTTTTTCTTCCGTGATTGTGATTTTTCGACTAGCAAGACTCCGCTTTTGTAATATGAAAATAACGAAAATAAAAGCCAGCACTACAACTAATTCGACAGCATTCTTATAATGCCGCCCCAAAAGAATCACCGCAGCCGCAATAATCCCTAAATAATACGGATAAGGGATATCTTCCTTCCCAACACGAAAAATCTTTTCTGTAATTTTGCCCATTATCCCTCCTGCTCTTTATTATCCTTCGATGCGCGGCCGTCCTTTTTAAGGGCTTCCGCTAAAATATACTCAATCTGAGCATTGACGCTTCTAAAATTATCGGCTGCCCACTTTTCCAAAACCTCGAAGACAGGCTTATCAACCCTTAAAAGAAATTTCTTTTTTTCACTCATAAAAGAGCCTCAAATAATTCTCAAAAAATTACGAATACAAAGTCCCCGTATTCATAACGGGGGTGACCTCATGTTCAGAAACAAGTGCAACCAAAAGATTATTGGTCATCTGCGCTTTCTTGTCTGAGTCTAAATCAATCAATTTCTTCTGACTCAGCAGTTGAATGGCATGCTCAACCATCCCGACTGCCCCCTCGACAATTCTTGCCCGTGCCGCAATAATGGCATCTGCTTGCTGACGGCGCAACATAACCTGTGCAATTTCTGGCGCATAAGCTAAATGGCTGATCCGACTTTCTAAAACCTCAATCCCGGCAATCTCTAAACGAGCTTGAACTTCTTTACGCAGCTCCTCTGAAACCTCGGCCTGATTTCCTCTCAAAGACTCCTTTTTTTCTTCTGTGGAATCATAAGAATATTGCGAAGCTAAGGCCCGAATGGCTGTCTCACATTGAATCTTGACAAACTCCTGATAATTCTCAACGTCAAAAAGGGCTTTGGCGCTATCAACAACTCTCCAAACAACAACCGCAGCAATCTCGATGGGGTTACCCTTTAAATCATTCACTTTCAGCGTTTCACTATTTAAATTATGAATCCGCAAAGAAACACTTTTTCTTAAAGTTAACGGATTGACCCACCATAATCCTGAGGCACTGACAGTTCCGATATAATTACCAAAAAAAACAAGCACTTTTGCCTCATTCGGCTGCACAACAATAAGCCCTCCAACAATGCCTAGGAAAATGGCTATACTGAAAATTGTTAATATTGGATTAGCATGCCTATCAAGTATGCCTCCTGTAAAAAAGAGGTATCCTATAATCAACAAAATACCTATCATTATGTAACCACTTACTTTCCAAGCATTTACCTCTTTAATCTTTTCCATAACCATTCTCCTTTTTGATTTATGATATCTTGATTTTGGCTTAAAGAGCGCGAACTGATATTTAAATGATATCATAACAATATCGAATTGTCAAGGGTTGCCACGAAGAAGGTGATGTACACTCAATTGTGTAAATTCGTTTACTAGCGGTAAAAAGGGCGTATCCTTCCAAAAAAGAGACCAATCTTTAAATGGAAAGGAATACGCCCATGAAAACCGCTAACTTCACAGGCAATTTTAGACACAGATGGCAATTTGCCAAGCATTTTTTTGCCGAAACAAACACCGCCAATTTTTGGCTAGATATAAACAAATTTGCTAAATCCATGACAAAAGAATTTTTTGAAATCTCCCTCGAGGAAGAAATGATCCAATATCAGCAAAGAAAATCTTACCAAAGAACGCCAAACCGCCTCGATTACCGTAACGGCCATTACCTGCGTAACATGGATACGGCTTTCGGTCCAATTGAAAATATCCAAGTCCCTCGCTGCCGTTCAGGACTTTTTAAGCCTTCAATGTTTAACAAATATCAACGTCGTCAAGACTCGGTCAATCAATCGATCATCAACTGCTTTTTGCTGGGCGTTTCGACCCGCAATGTTAAAGATGTCTTAAAACCTTTACTGGGCATCAACATCTCGGCTTCAACCGTCTCCAACGTAACAAAAGCTGTTGATAAATTAGTCAAAGAATTCCACAACCGCCCACTACTTGATGAATATCAATTTATCTTTATCGACGGCATTAATATCTCTGTGCGCTATGGTTCTAAATCCATCAAAAAAACTGTTCTAGCCGCCTACGGTATTACGCTTTTCGGCCAGCGCGAGCTTATAGACTTTCGTATCGTCAAATCAGAATCCAAAGACGCCTGCGAATCTTTTTTAAATTATCTTTTTAATCGCGGGCTCAAAGGTGAAAATCTCAAGCTGATAATTACCGACGGTGGCAAAGGGCTCATCAGTGCTTTGGCTATCGTTTACCCAGAAGTCAAACATCAGCGTTGTTGGTTCCACAAACTTCAAAACATTACCAAACTTCTTAAAAAGAAAGATCAAAATGAAGTCGTCAAAGCTTTGCAAAAAATTTACAACGCACAATCTAAAGCCATCGCCCTTAAACGCTTCAAGGATTTTAAGTTTTTATGGAATAAAAAATACCCTGATGTCATCAAGTCTCTTGAAAAAGATTTAGAAGAACTTCTTAATTTTTTAACGATTCCTATCAAAAAAGAATTTCGTAGCTTTATTCGCAAGCGCATTCGCACCACAAATGTTATCGAACGTTCGTTCCGTGAAGTCAGGCGCCGGACTCGGCCGATGTCCTGTTTTAACAACAATGACAGCCTTCAACGCATCATTTATGCTGTCTTTTATCGTTTAAATACAAACTGGAAGGCCAAACCCTTAACCCAATTTACACAATTTATTTGACATTACCCACGAAGAAGGCTATACAAGTCGTCCTGTTAGCTTTAAGACTAGAACAAGAAATTTATGTCGCGTCCCCCAATCAGGATATTCGACTAAATCCTTGCCGCAATGACCTGTCGCCTCAAAACCTTTGATTAAATTCTCTGCCAAAAGTTTATCAGTAATTCCCGCCCGCTCTAATAATTCCGCCATACCGACTCTTACCGACATTTCGATCTTGTTGGCATGATCTCTCGCATAAGTTTCTGAATAGCCTGCAGACCGAGCGGCCTTATACTGATTCATCCCTCTAAATCTATTGGCGAAATATTTTCGCTGACGAAGAGTGACTTGTAATCGCGGTTGAACCTCGGTTGATAAATTTCCGATTTCAAGTGTCGCGCTTCCCGGCATAAATCACCTCCCGTGTTCTGCACACTCCCGTTGCTGTGGCATAGAATTACCTTTTTTCAATAGCTTAGAGACCGTTGACTTATCACAGCCTACCTCAGAGCCAATTTGACTTAACGATCTTCCTTGGACTCTTAAATCGAATATTTCTTGCACATTGACTTTTTGTGGCCGCCCCAATTTTACACCCTTTGCTTTTAAGTGAGTGAGTTTCAATTTGGTTCGCTCAGAAATCATATCTCGCTCAAACTGTGAAAAGGCCGCGACAATATGAAACATCAACTTGCCGCTCGCCGTGGTTGAATCAAAATCCTTTTCTGAATAGCTAATAAAATCAACGCCATATTCTTTCAACAAGCCCATCGTATTGACCAACTCTTTCAGGATCCGGCTGAACCGATCTAATTTATAAACAAGAACCGCATCAATCTTACGCCGACGAGCATCTTCCAGTAAGCGTTGATATTGAGGACGGTTTTGTTTCATGGCACTTTCGCCATCGTCGATATACTCATCAACAACTTGGCAATTTACTTTTCTGCAATACTCACAAAGAACTTCCAACTGTTGCGCAGACGTTTAATCCTGAGTGCTAACACGTGCGTAAATTCCGATATTTTTCACTTTTCGACTCCTTTTGTTTGTAGGGAACAAAATTTCCCTTGGCGTTAATGCGTCCGTGAATATTTTTGAAAAACTTGCCATAAGCGCCTCTTACTTTAAAAGACATAATTCACCCCTTGCAGCAGATGCTTTCCTGCTTTTTAATAACTCATCTAACACCAAGTTGAATTGTAGCCGAGGATCTCCTGCCGTTTAAGGTCGACCACAATCCTTTCTTGGCTATAACTTCCCTCGCACCGCTCAGGATTCTTGAACAATCGTAAAACTTGTCTCACCCAAGCACGTTAGTTTCAGCCGTTCGGAAAGGCGACACACGATCCGTCTCGTTCCAAGTTTGATTTATATTCCGCCAAACCCAGAGGTCAAAAAAGGCGGCAACAAACAAAAACGGCTCCTTACAAGGGAGCCGTGGCAAAAAATTTGGCAAAGAATACCCGATTTTTGCGGATATTCTGCTAAACTACTCAAATTAACTTGAAGGAACTTATAACGTAGTAGCGTCGAAGAAGTATCTTTTAAGCTTTTGTTGCGGGGGAAGAGACCGCTTCCCCCCTTCGGCACTTGCTTTCTCTAGCTTTCAAAACTATCCTTTAGCAGAAGCAAGTGCCAGTACTGCTTTCCTTTCATTCCCTTCTAGGAAAAGCATGTACGGCACTGATAACCAATAGAACAATTCAAACAATACCCAAAACTTTAATGCCAGTATTGCTTTCCAAAAAATTAGGCCTCCTCTAATATTTTATCCCTTGCCAAGCTTGGCATTCCCATATAAAATACGAACCTTCATTTAAGAATTTGTCTATTTTTACCATATAGAAAGGGTTGATCCTATGGGCGATGGCGTACAAAAGAGTTCAGCAACAGTAGACGAAATTGAGATCCAAGAATGGCTTACGTCTCTGGATTATGTTTTAAAACATGGCAGCAAAGAACAAGCCCATCGGATTTTACAGCAATTGCAAATCAAAGCTCAAGAAGCTGGCGTCACCCTTCCCTTTGCGGTCAATACGCCCTATATCAATACCATCGCTCCCGAAAAACAGCCGCCTTACCCAGGCAATCGCGAAATTGAACGCCGCATCAAAAGCATTATTCGCTGGAACGCGATGGCCATGGTCATCCGCGGCAATCAAGCTGAAAACGGCATCGGCGGTCATATTTCAACCTTTGCTTCTTCCGCGACTTTACTGGAAGTTGGTTTCAATCATTTTTTCCGCGCACAAACCAAAGACTTTTGCGGCGACTTCGTTTATTTTCAAGGCCACGGATCTCCGGGAATCTATAGCCGCGCTTTCGTTGAAGGCCGCTTGACAGAAGAACATTTGATCAATTTCCGACGAGAATTAGCTGCCGGCGGCGGATTATCATCCTATCCTCATCCATGGCTGATGCCAAACTTTTGGCAATTCCCCACGGTTTCCATGGGTTTGGGCCCGATTATGTCGATTTATCATGCCCGTTTTAACCGCTATCTTGAAGATCGCGGCCTAAAAGCCAAAGATGATCACAAAATCTGGGTTTTTATCGGCGACGGCGAATGCGATGAGCCAGAAACTTTGGGCGCCATCACCATGGCTTCCCGTGAAAAACTGGACAATTTGATTTTTGTCATCAATTGCAACTTGCAACGTTTGGATGGACCAGTTCGCGGCAACGGCAAAATGATTCAGGAACTCGAAGCCCTGTTTCGCGGCGCGCAATGGAACGTCATCAAAGTCATTTGGGGCACCGATTGGGATCCAATTTTAGACAAAGACACCGATGGCCTGCTGACCAAACGTATGGGCGAAGTGGTCGATGGGCAATATCAGAAATATTCCGTCGAAACCGGCGATTATATCCGCAAAGATTTCTTCGGCACGGATCCTAAACTCTTGGATATGGTCAAACATCTTTCCGATGAATCTTTACAAAAAATGAAACGCGGCGGCCATGATCCCAATAAAGTTTATACCGCTTATAAAGCCGCTGTCGATTTCAAGGGCGCGCCGACCGTTATCATTGCCAAAACCATCAAAGGTTATGGCTTGGGCGAAAGCGGCGAAGGTAAAAATATTTCTCATCAGCAGAAAAAACTTAATGCCGAGGAACTTAAAGAATTTCGTTCACGATTCAACATTCCTATTTCTGATGAGGATATTGCCAAAACACCATTCTTCCGTCCGGCAGAAGATTCCCAAGAAATGCAATACCTCAAAGAACGCCGGGAAGCCTTGGGTGGATTTATCCCACAACGTCGAACATCATCAACAGCGATGCAAACGCCTTGCGAAGAACTTTTTGAAGAATTTTATAAAGGCACCGACGGCCGCGAAGTTTCAACCACCATGGCCTATGTGCGCATCTTAACCAAACTCTTAAAAGACAGCACCGTGGGCAAACTCATTGTTCCGATTATACCTGACGAAGCTCGCACTTTTGGAATGGAGGCTTTATTCCGTCAATGCGGCATTTACTCCCATGTCGGTCAATTGTATGAACCTGTGGATAAAGACAGCTTGCTCTACTACAAAGAAGCCACCGACGGACAAATCCTCGAAGAAGGCATCAATGAAGCAGGGGCAATGTCCTCCTTTATCGCCGCGGGCACCGCGTATTCAACTCAAGCGGTTAACACCGTTCCTTTTTACACCTACTATTCGATGTTCGGCCCGCAAAGAATCGGCGACTTGATCTGGGCTGCCGCTGATATGCGCTGCCGCGGATTTCTCGTCGGCGCGACATCCGGCCGCACAACCTTAAATGGAGAGGGCTTGCAACACCAAGACGGACACAGTCATTTGCTTTTATCCACTGTGCCCAATTGTTTAGCTTATGATCCGGCTTTTGCTTATGAATTGGCTGTCATCATTCGTCATGGCATTTACCGTATGTATGAAAAACAAGACAGTGTCTTTTACTATCTTTCCGTTGGCAATGAAAACTATCCGATGCCAGCTATGCCTGTGTCGACTACTGCCACAGCTGAAAGCATCAAAGAAGGCATTATTAAAGGAATGTATAAATTTAAAGCTTCCGCGAAAAAAGGTTCAACTCTGCGCGCACAATTATTTGGCAGTGGCGCGATTATGAATCAAGTGCTGGAAGCCCAAAAAGTTCTAGAAGAAAAATACAATGTCGCCACCGATGTCTGGAGCATCACCAGCTATAATGAAATCCGCCGCGAAGCATTGCACGTCGAGCGCTGGAATACACTCAATCCGCTGGAGCAACCCAAGGTTCCTTACATTACCAGTTTATTAGCCAAAGAAGATGGTGTCTTTGTCGCGGCATCCGACTATATGAAAACTTTGCCGGATGCCATTAGCCGCTGGGTTCCCCGCAAATTAGTCACACTGGGAACTGACGGATTTGGGCGCAGCGAAAGCCGCAAAGCCTTGCGCAATTTCTTTGAAATGGACAGCCGACATATTGTTTACGCGGCCTTAGGCAGTTTATACCGAGAGAAGAAAATCAGCGCGGATATTCTCAAAGCCGCTGCTAAAGACATGGGCATCAATCCGGATAAGTTAAATCCCATGATTAGCTAGATTCATATGAAGAACGGTTTGATCGCCTAGTATATTTTAAAAATAATCCGCAGGGAACGGTCGCGACCGCTCCCTACAATAAAATAACAAAGGATCTTTCTATGCTGACTGAATTTAGAATTCCTGAAGTCGGGGAAAATATCACCTCTGGCACCGCGGTACGAATCAATGTCACCGTCGGTCAAACTGTCAAAAAAGACCAAGCTCTGTTGGAATTAGAAACAGACAAAGCCACCATCGAAGTCCCTTCTTCAATTGCCGGTGTGATCAAAGAAATTTTGATTACCGAAGGATCGAAGGTCAATGTTGGACAAATTGTTATGAAAATTGAAGCTGGCGCCAGCGCACCACAAAAAGCAGAAACAAAATCACCAGCGCCAACTGCTCCAAGACCCGCTTCAACCAACACCGTAGCTGCTGCAGCACCTGCTGCAACAGCCACCACAACTACTACACCCGTACAAAAAACAATTACGCCGCCACTATCAAAGGTATCTGTCGCCCAGTTACCTTTAACACAAACCGAAGTTTCAGCAGCACCTTCTGTTCGCCGTTTGGCTCGCGAACTGGGTATCAATATCGGCGAAGTTCCAGGAACTGGTCCCGGCGGACGTATTTCTAAAGACGATGTCAAAGCTTATACCAAGCGCTTAATCAGCGCCGCACCATCATTGACAAGCGGATCTGCTGCAGTCATCCCGTTGCCTGATTTTAGCAAATGGGGCGAAACACAGCGACAACCCATGAACAATATCCGACGTAAAACAGCGGAACATTTGTCTCATGCTTGGAACGCGATTCCTCATGTCACCCAATTTGACAAAGCCGATATCACCAATTTAGAAAAACTGCGCAAAAAGTTTTCAAAACCTGATCGCAAATTATCTATTACGCCTTTCCTCATGAAGGTCATCGCTGCCGCTTTAAAGAATTTTCCTCAATTTAATGCCAGCGTGGATATGGCCAGCGGTGAAATCATTTATAAAAAATATTACACTATCGGTGTTGCCGTCGATACTCCCAACGGGCTGCTGGTTCCGGTGATCCGTGATGTCGACAAAAAAACCATTCTTGAACTTTCTCAAGAACTCAATACGCTGGCCGAAAAAGCCCGCGACAAAAAACTAAGCATTGATGATATGCGCGGTGGAACATTTACCATTTCCAATCTCGGTGGAGTTGGCGGAACAAACTTTTCTCCGATCGTTAATTGGCCAGAAGTAGCTATTCTCGGCGTGGCTCGTGCCAGCATGGAACCCAAATATGATCAAACCGGTAATTTTTCACCAGCATTTATGCTGCCTTTGTCCCTCTCTTATGATCACCGTTTGATTGACGGAGCAGATGGCGCACGATTCTTACGCTGGGTTGCTGATGCGATTGAACAGCCCTTCTTAATGGAATTAGACAGTAAATAATTTTTTAAAAAAGGAATTTTTCTATGTCACAAAATGAACACACCCAACTTGTTGTTATCGGCGGCGGACCGGGCGGATATGCGGCCGCTTTTTTAGCCGCAGATTTAGGCCTTGAAACCACCTTGATTGACCTGGATGTCAATCCCGGCGGCGTCTGTCTGTTCCGTGGCTGCATTCCCTCAAAAGCTCTGTTGCATGTCGCCAAAGTTCTTTCAGAATCCCGTGAAGCTAAAGAAATCGGTATCGATTTCGGAGAACCTAAAATTCATTTGGACAAAGTACGAGCTTGGAAAAATAAAGTTATCTCACAGCTGACCGGCGGCTTGGGCCAATTGTGCAAGCAGCGCAAAATCAAATTCATTCAAGGCCGCGCGACTTTTCTCAATTCTGAGACCTTGACTGTTGAAAAAACCGACGGCAGTTCCATGCAATTATCTTTTGAAAACGCGATTCTCGCAACCGGCTCAATCCCGGTAACATTGCCTTTTGCTCCGGCATCGGCACGCATTCTTGACTCTACCACCGCGCTTAACCTTGAAGATATTCCCGAAAAACTACTGGTCTTAGGCGGCGGATATATCGGCTTGGAGCTAGGAACTGTCTATTGCGAATTAGGCAGTCAGGTTTCCATCGTCGAAATGATGCCCTATCTTTTGCCGGGGGTTGATCGTGACTTGGGTGTCATTCTCGAAAACCGCATGAAGAAACACTTTAAAGCAATCAAGGTTGAAACCAAAGTCAGTAAAATGGAAGAAATCAAAGACGGCATTCGGGTCACGTTTCAAAACAAAGCCGGACAAACATCCAGCGAAGATTACAGCAAAGTGCTGGTCTCTATCGGCCGCAAACCCAATTCTAAGAATCTTGGACTAGAGAATACCAAGGTCACCTTAACCGATCGCGGTTTTGTGCAAGTCAATGCCCAGCGTCAAACAACTGATCCGAAAATTTATGCGATCGGCGATATTGCTGGAGACCCGATGCTGGCGCATAAAGCATCCCACGAAGGACGCGTCGCCGCCGAAGCTATTGCCGGACACAAAGTCGCCTTTGAACCGATGGCTATTCCGGCTGTTGTTTTTACCGATCCAGAAATCGCCTGGTGCGGTATCACCGAACCAGAAGCTTTAGCTCAAGGCAGAGCCATTAAAGTGGTTAAATTTCCGTGGGGCGCTTCAGGACGTGCGGTAACACTTAATCGCACTGACGGCATGACCAAGCTGATCATTGATCCTACAACCGAACGGATTTTGGGTGTTTCCATTTGTGGAGTGGGTGCCGGAGAGATGATTGCCGAAGGAGTTTTGGCGGTGGAAATGGGAACATTGGCCACCGACTTAAAAATGTCCATTCATCCTCACCCGACGCTATCGGAAACCATGATGGAAACGGCAGAAAGCTTCTTTGGCCAAAGCACACATATTTATAAACCCAAAAAAGTTTAAGAACAAAAAACATTGTATTAAATAAAAAAGCCAGCATAATCAGCTGGCTTTTTTATTACTATGATTGTTTATTATTTTATCCCAAATTTTGCATTACAACACAAACGATACGTTGCGCACAAAAAAGTGAAATGCAAAATTCGGGTTTAGTTCACATTCTTTAATACCAACGTAATACGCTCACCAACACGCATATCTTTCTGCGCGGCTTGGCCAGCACTGATTTCCAAAACATAAGACGCCGGCACGTCAGGTCCATACGTCGGGCAAGGATCTTTTTCGCACGGAACAGCCGCGTGTTCAATATAAAGTATTTGTCCCGTATAATCGAGCCACAACATATCCAAAGGAATCAGGGTATCTTTCATCCAAAACTTACGGACAGTTCGCCCATCCAAAGCAAAAAGCATACCTGCATTCTTGTCCAGATACTCTCGCTCTTGCAATCCTTTTAGCCTTTCCTTCTCGGAGATAGCTAACTCAATAACATAACACTGCTTTTTATAACAAGCGAGATTCTCTTTTTCCCGAGAACGACATCCTGAACTAAAAAGCAAAATCGAGAACAAAAGAAACACCGACACAAATCCAGCAGAATATCTTTTAAATTTTATCATTCGTTGTCACTTCCGATTAAGTTTAAATAATCACGAAAACTCGTTTCACCAGTTACCGCTTTATTAACAACCGCCATTCGCTCCTTAGGATACGGATGCGTGCGAAAATAATTAACCTGACGCAGTGAAGATTTCTCCTCTTCGGCCTGTAAAACTTCTAATACCGCCGTCATCTTACTGGGATCAAACCCGGCTTTACGCGTATATTTTACCGCTAATTCATCCGCTTCAAATTCATCTTCGCGCGAATAAGCAAAATACAGTGTTGTCAAAATCGCATTCACTCCTTGCGCTAACTCGGCATCACCCGAGCCGATACTGGCAATTTGCATCAAAGTATATCCGTAAGATTTCTGAATACGCTTTAAAGAATGTTTAGCAGTAATATGTCCAATTTCATGTCCCAAAACACCAGCAATTTCATCATCGTCTTTTAATTTATCAAGCAAACCTTTATAAATATAAACATAACCGCCGGGAATACTAAAAGCATTGACCGTCTCATCATCAATAATCCTAACGGTGAAAACCAAATCTTTGCGATCACAAACCTTAACCAAACGGTCAAAGATGGAGCGAACTCTTGTGTTAATGTCTAAATCTGCAACAAATTTTGTTTCTTTTTCAATTTGCGCGGCAACCGCATTGCCTAAGTTGATTTCTTTTTCACTGCCATAAAGCAATCGCTCTTCTTTACCAGTCGCCAGATTGTATTCACTGGTGCAACCAGCCAACATAATCAAAACAAAAAATAACGAATAAAGTCTCTTCATGTCTAACCTAACCTCACCTCAGCAGATTACAATATTGACACACCAAACGTCTTTAACATCACTCGCAATCTCGGTAAAGGCAAACCAATCACATTGCTGTAACACCCTTCAATACGCCGAATAAAAAGCCCGCCGCGGCCTTCAATATCAAAACCACCAGCCTTATCCAATGGATTCGTATGTTTATGATATGCCGCAATCTCTGCGTCTGAAAGTTTTTGCATAAAGAGCTTGGTTTTTTCATAATCCACAATCATCTGCCCCGACGACGCGTCAATGATCGCAACTCCCGTATAAACCCAATGCGGGCCAGAACACAAAACACGCAAAATTCGTTTCGCATCTGCTAAATCTTTGGGTTTACCAATAATCCGTCGATGACCCGCATAAACCAAGGTATCCGCGCCGATCACCAAACCTTCTTTCACACGACTGGCGACATCTTGTGCTTTCAAAACAGCATTATGCTTAACCAAACCCGAACAATTGGCGGTAATTTTGTGCAACTCTTCAGCACCGCTGCGCACCACACGAAATTTTACCCCAGCCATAGCCAATAACTTTTTACGCTGAGCTGAAGCTGACGCCAAAATAATCTTCTGCATTAATATTATCCCTAATCTTCCATTCAAAATGATTTTAAATAACCTTTTATGGGACGTTGCGAATACGAGCGTGCATGGTTCCCGCCCTCTTATTCATCCCAGGCAATGGACTCAGCCGGCGGCATATTCTCTGCAACTTCTCCGCGGGCAATGGGCTGTGATCCACCGCCGGAAGAATCATCTTTTTTCTTAGCCAAAAAATGCACATTGTTAGCCGAGATCCGTACACGACTTTGGGTCTTGCCATCTTTTTCCCAACGATCTTGTTTTAAGCGTCCTTCGACAATAACGCCACTGCCGCGGGTCAAATACTTGGCACAATTTTCACCGACCACACCCCACACTTCCACATCAAAATACGAAACCTCAGAAACCTTTTCTCCGTTCTTTGTATAAATCCGATTATTAGCAATCGACATGCTGCATACCGATTTGCCTGCTGGCGTATATTTCAATTCAGGATCACGCGTCAAATTGCCCATGATATTTACACTATTTAGACTCATTGCTATTCCCTTCGTTTATGATTTTAAAAATTCTTCAGCTTTAAAAATGGAAATCAATTCGCAGCCCCGCGCTTTGAGCGCTTCGCGTCCGCCTTCATTGCGATCAATCAGACAAACGCATTTCTTGACCTTAATTCCCATTTTGTCCAGCACATCTAAAGATTCAATAAAAGCTTTACCCGTCGTGGCCACATCATCAATCAAAATCACAGTGCCTCCGTCAGGAATAATCGGACCTTCGATTTGCTGCTGTTTACCGTGTGACTTCGGTGCTTTGCGAATAATAAAAGTATTGTACGGCCGGCCAGCTTCAAAAGACAAAACACCCAAAGCTCCGACCAAGGGATCCGCGCCCAAGGTCGGGCCGCCAATAGCCGCGAATTGATCATTCTTAATCAAATCCAAAATAATCTTCGCGCACAAATAAGCCCCTTCAGCTTTAAGTGTTACCCGCCGAGCATCCAGATAATAATCGCTTTCCTTGCCTGATGACAAAATAATCTTTCCTAAGAAAAACGCCTCCTTTTTCAAAATAGCAAATAAGCGTTGTTTGTCCTCTTGTATACTCTGTGTCATACCAACCCTTTCTTAATTAACTTGCTGTTCAATCGCGGGAACATCAAGCTTGCGACGCTGAAGCTCACTTTTAAGTTCATAACGAAAACGTAATAAATTTTTATACTCCTGATATTCTTTGGGGCTAAACCCGGAGGTTTTGTGAAACATCTCAATCGCTTCAAGTTCAATAACGGCATCAACATACAAAGCTGCCAAAGCCGTGTCACTCAACTTAACAATTTCTTGGGTATCCAATACAGTAACCGCGCTGGGATAAGAAAAACCTGTTGAGGGAAATAATCCACCACTCAATACAGCAGTCATCATCACTAAACCAACCAAATGTCTTTTGAGCATTGCTTTATCCTTTGTTAATACCAGAAATTCTTATTTCTTAATCAAACGCGAGCTATTATACGCATAAAAGTCTTTTGCTTCAAAGAATTTATCCGTAATGGACAAATATGGTACCGTGGTGATAGAATCACAATCGTGATTCGAGATCTTTTGGCTGGTTTTACTGATCTTGTCTACCCCGCCTGTTGTATTCTCTGCAAAAATCATTTGGGCCCGCTGGAGAAAACACCACAGCTTTGCTTTGCCTGCCAAAGCAAACTCGAAAAAAACCACCCCCCTTTTTGCCGCCGCTGTTCACGCCCGCTGGAAAACCCTGCCCACCATTTTTGTCGCAATTGCCAAACCATGCCTTTGGAATTTAACCAAGCCTGGGGCGTCTTTCTCTATATTGGCACCATGCAAAAGCTGCTGCATCTTTTCAAATATGGCCACAAAACCAGCTTGCGTCATTTTTTCTTTCATCAAATCAATGTTTTTTCTCAACATTACAACTTAAACATTTCCGCGCATGATTTGATTGTTCCCATTCCTCTCCACTCTACCCGCCAACGCGAACGAGGTTACAATCAAAGCCTGTTGATCGCGCGCATGCTCAGTGAAGAATTCAACATCCCTTTGATCAATGACAATTTGATCCGTGTCCGCCACACCCCCAATCAAGCCCGTTTAAGCCAAAAAGAACGCTGGACAAACATAGAGGCCGCATTTAAAATGAATCGTCCCAATACGTTCCGTCACAAAAACATTCTCCTCGTCGACGATTTGTACACAACAGGAGCGACGGTTTCGCAAGCGGCTAAAGTTTTAAAAACCGCCCAAGCAAAAACAATAAACGTATTGACCATAGCAATCGCGGCCCAAGCCCAAACACAAAATAACAATAAACAGCAATAACACAACTTTTATAATGCGAATCCTTCGCAACTATATTTTAACCGAATGCATTCTCCCTTTTTTTCTAGCTTTGGGCGTCTTAACGTCTGTCTTTCTTTTGGGTAATCTTATTCAATTAGCAAATTTGGTCATCAATAAAGGTGTCAGCGCCGCGATCATCGGGAAAGTTTTTCTTTTGTCCGTGCCAACGCTTTTAGGCTACACCTTACCCCTGGCGTGTTTGGTGGGTATCACTCTGGCCTTTAGCCGCTTGTCCGCGGACAATGAAATCATCGCCATCCGTGCCAGCGGGATTTATCTCTTAAAACTCTTTGTCCCTTTTTTGACCATCGGCATTATTTTTAGCTTGCTGCTTTTCATCTTAACTGATCGTGTCATTCCATATTCTTATCACGCGCAACGGGTCGCGCTCAAAACACTGGGAACCAGCAACCCCACCGCGCTTTTAGAACCCGGTGTTTTTATTACAGCCTTTGAAAAACAAATTCTTTTTATTCATCGCATTGAAGATAATCGATTCTACAATATTACCATTTATCAACCTCAACCCAACGGCAAGCCAACACGAACCATCGTCGCCAAAAGAGGAGAATTTAGTCCTGTGCCGGATCAGGACAAAATCCTTCTTAAACTCATTGACGGCACATCCGATGAACCAGACCTGCAAAATCCCAACAATTTCTACAAACTCAATTTTCAGAAATTCTTTATGACTTTGGATTTGTCAACGGACAGTAAAAAGAAAATCACTAAAAAACCAAAAGGCATGTCTTTAAGAGAGCTCTTGGCGGAACAAAAACAACTGGAAAACCTGTCGATCAAAAAATCTTATTTAAAAACCGAATATTGGCGCAAAATCACGTGGGCCTTTTCTCCGCTAATTTTTATCGCTTTGGGTTTTCCGGTTTCAATCATCACAAACAAAAGAGACAAACGCGCGAAAAATGTTTTTATCGTGATCGGCTTGGCGGTAACATACTACCTGATGTCTTTGGGTTGTGAAGCTTTAAGCTTACAGCAAGTCGCCCCCGCGCACCTGATCATGTGGGTTCCCAATGCTATTGGTTTTTTTGCGGCAATTATTCTCAACATCCGTTTATTAAGGACATAACATGCGCATCGTTGACCGCTACATCACTTCTTCCATCGCCTTTGTTTTTTTGGTCATCACTTTGATGTTTTCACTTTTGTTTATCCTCATCAACACCACCAGCAATCTCGACGAATTTATCGCGCAAAAAGTTTCAATTCCGATTATTTTGCAATACAATTTGGCCAGTTTGCCAACGATTTTGGTTGAAACATCTCCCATCACTTTCTTAATCGCGGTAATGTTTTGTTATTCAAGCCTTAATAATCACAATGAAATCATCGCTTTGCGCGCCAGCGGCATGAATTTTTGGCGCATCGCCCGGCCAGCCATTTTTCTGGCCATCTTTATCGCCGGACTTGTCTTATTTACCAATGAACGCTATGTTCCCCAAGCGCAAATTTACGCGCAGAAAATCCGCGACGAACACATCATCTTAGAAGTTGACCGCATAAAAAAGACAATGGCAAAAATCGAATATTTAACCTATTACGGTTTTAAAAACCGCCTTTATTGCATTGATTCTTATGACCCCAACACCTATGAAATGGAAGGCATCACCATTCATGAATACAATGAACATATGCAATTACGCGAAAAAACCATGGCCCTCAAAGGCCGCTGGACGGGCATCGCGTGGAAATTTTATAATGTTTATATCAGCACCATCCTCGACCAAACAAGCGGCGAGGCGGCCATCAAATCTGTCGGCGAAAAACTGATGGACATCAAAGAATCCCCACAGGATTTCTTACGTCAAAGCTTAAACGTCAATGCGATGAACAGCCGTCAACTCTATCAATACATCAGCCGTTTTTCAAAAAGCGGCGCGCTGAAAGCCATCAATAATTTGCATGTCGACTTGCACGCTAAAATGGCCAAACCATTTTCGATTATTGTGATTGTTTTAGCTGGTTTGCCGCTGGCCCTGATGGTCGGTCGACGCAAAGCACAAACATTTACCGCTCTTGCCCTTGCTATCGGTTTGGCATTTCTCTATGCAGTCGTTAATTCTGTGGGGATTGCCTTAGGGAAAGGCGGAGTTTTATGGCCAATTGTCGCCGCCTGGCTGGCACCGGTTCTGTTTACCGGATTAGCCGCATATTTGATTCGAACAAAATTCTAAAAAAACGCTAAGAATGATACTCACGCTCTAAACGATTGCCCAAGTTGCAAACAATTTCATAATTGATCGTGCCAGCAAAAACACCAAGTTCTTCAGCTGATATTTTATTTTTCTTGTCTGCTCCAAGAACGACCGCAATGTCCCCGGCTTTAACTTTCTTAACAGCCGTCACATCAACCATAATCTGATCCATCGTCACATTGCCCAAAACCGGACAACGCTGATCCGCAATCAATACGTACGCTTTATTTGAAAGACTGCGAAAATAGCCGTCGCTATAACCAATAGCCAAGGTAGCGACTTTACGATCTTTCTTAGCAACATAGGTATGCCCGTAGCTGACCCCGCGCCCCTTTTGTAAAATCTTCACATACAGCACGTGTGTTTTAACACTCATCACGGGTTTTAATTTAATTTTTTTGCGCAACTCTTCCCGAGGATAAAGTCCGTATAACATCAATCCGGGCCGTGCCATATTCAAAATACCACCTAAACCTCCGCGCAATTTATGTGGAATTGCCAACAAACCCACGCTGTTAGCCGCGTGAATATAACGAACGCATTGCTTCAAATCACCCAATGCCTCTGTCAGATTCGTCAAATGCTTTAATTGTTGCCGAGTATAATTTGAATCGCTATCTGCCAAAGGAAAATGTGTAAATACCCCCTCAACAATGAGATTAGGAAAACCACTGACCAAACGAATAAATTCGGCGGCTTCTAAATGCCAAACGCCCAGCCGTCCCATGCCCGTATCAACCTTAATATGAACTTTAACTTTTTGTCCTCGGTCGCCCGCTTCTTTATTCAAAGCCCGCGCCAATTCCAAGGTGCATACCGACGGTGTTAAGCCGCACGTCACAATATCCGCAACAAAGGCCGGCAAAGGACTTTCCAAAAGCAAAATATCATTTTTAAAACCATATCGCCGCAATTCCATGCCCTCAACGACATCGGAAACACCAAAAATTTTAGCCCCCAATCGGTCTAAAACATCGGCGACAGCAATCATCCCGTGTCCGTAAGCGTCAGCTTTAATGACCGGTAGAATTTCGACAGCATTTTTCTTTAAAACTTTAAAATTGTGCCGCAAAGCCGCACAATCAATTTCAACCCACGAAAGAAATGGCTCTGGAGATTTTTTCATCGCTGCACCTGACAATCTTCCGGGTACAAATACAAAGGAACCAATTTATTTAAATCAGCAAACTTTTTCTTTTTCAAAGGCTCTTGCGCCAAGGCCATCAAATTCTTCGCGCTGGGATATGATTTGGTTGACGCGGCAAAATTTACAATAATTTTCTGATCACTTGCGACAGAATACTTTTCAATATCTGCCTGATATAAGGCCACCGCGTCACCAACAAAAATTGTTTTGGTCTGTATTCTAGCAAGCAAAGCACTCAAAGGTGTTAATAAATATTCACTTTTTCGTTTAAGCTTACCCTTCACATTTTCATAAAGACACGCATAAACCAGATTGCGACGCGCATCGCATAAAACACAAATCTGCTGGTCCGTTTGGCCAACATTAAAAGCAATCGCGTCCAAACTGGTAATACCAATCACCGGTTTGTTCGCCGCAAAAGCCAAACCTTTGACCGTTGCCATACCAACGCGCAAACTGGTAAAAGAACCCGGACCCAAACCAATCACCAGCGCATCCAACTTCGCCAGAGTCAATTTAGAATCAGTCAAAATGCGGTCAATCGCCGGAATAATAGAATCAGATAATATTTTATTCAGCACCATCGTTCGACTTTTGACAATCTGTTGACCGTCACCAGTTGCCAAACTAAAGCGCTTAGAAGATGTTTCCAGAGCTAAAACTTTCATTTCTGCAATGCTCCCATTAAATCTTGATAACGTTTCCCGTGAGCGGTGAACTTGAGAATACGCTTTTGTTCTCCTTCATCCGACAAATCAATAGCCAAATATTCCGGCGGCATCAGAGAACCAAAACGCTCTGACCATTCAATCACCGCAATGCCATTTCCATAAAGAAACTCATCATACCCAATACCGCCAATTTCTTTAGGGTCCTCCAAACGATAGAAATCAAAATGATACAAAGATACGCGCCCTTCGTACACATTCATAATCACAAAAGTCGGACTATTCACCTTGTTCTCGTCGATTTTAAGCCCCCGCGCCATTCCTTTCACCAAGGTCGTCTTGCCACTGCCCAAATTGCCCGATAAACAAATAATCTCCCCGCCTTTACACTGAGCAGCTAAACACTCCCCGAGCATTTGCGTCTGATCAGGAGTATACGTTGTGATCGACAGTGATTTCATTAAAAATGAGTGAATCCTTGTGCTGGTATCAATCGGATGTCGTCATTCTTTTGACGGACATATAATTTGTTTTGATCTTTGATGATCGCGCCAATTCGAAAAAATGATTTATTGTTCTGCTTTAACAGTTTATCTGCTTGATTAGGCCGCACAGTAAAAAGCAATTCAAAGTCTTCGCCATCATACAGTCCCGCCTTAAGACTCGCGCCACGATGCAAAGGAATTTTCTCTTCATCAATGACCGCGCCCACACGGCTCTCTTCTAATAAATGCCCCAAATCCCCAGCCAAACCATCAGAAATATCAATCATTGCCGTCGGGCAAAAATTCTTTAGCAAATACTGTGCGTGAGCAATCCGCGGAGTAAATGTCAAATGCCGATCCGACTTGAGAGAACCCCCCAGACAGCCACTAACAAAAATATGATCTCCTACTCGAGCACCACTGCGAAGAATCGCTCGGCCTTTTGCAACCCTACCTAATAAAGCAATATTAATCACAAAAGTCCGGCTCTTGACAGTGTCACCACCAACAATGCTCACAGAAAACGCTTTAGCCAAACGATTCAAACCTTGATAAACTTTTCGCACATACGTCGTTGGAGTGTTGGTCGGTAATCCTAAAGAAACAACCGCACAGGTCGGTGTTCCCCCCATGGCCGCAATATCGCTCAAGTTCCGAGCCAAAGCTTTGCGACCAACAAGATGCGGCAATGTTGATTTTGTAAAATGCGTACCTTCGACCAAAAGATCTGTCGTCAAAAGCAAATCTTCTCTTGTATTCAAAGGTAAAACCGCCGTATCATCGCCAATACCCGTCTTAACTGCCGAAGAGCAAACACAATGCTTGCGCATCCAATCGATCAAAGCCAACTCGCCCGAACACCTAACTTTCATCTAAACGCATCCTTATTCTTAAGAAAGCTGGGCTTTCCCGTCTTAGGCAGGGGAAGTTTCAATATTCCATTCTCGGTCACAATACCCTCAATCAATGAATGCGGCGTCACGTCAAAAGCAGGGTTAAAAACATTGACTCCTTTCGGCGCTGTCACCACACCAGCAAACGTTGCAACTTCCTCGCGTTTGCGTTGTTCAATCACAATCCCTTGGCCCGTCGGGGTTTGACAATCAAAAGTCGAACGCGGCGCGACAATATAAAATGGAATCCTATGATACTTGGCCAAAACCGCCAAACTGTAAGTTCCAATTTTATTGGCCGCGTCTCCATTGAGCGCGATACGGTCCGCGCCAGCAAAAACTCCGTCAATTTTCCCTTGCTGCATCAATGCCCCCGCCATATTGTCACAAATCAGTGTCGTATCAATCTTTGCCCGCAATAATTCCCAACACGTCAAACGAGCCCCTTGCAAAAGCGGACGAGTTTCACAACTATAAACTTTAAACGTTTTGCCCGCTTCTTTAGCCGCATAAAAAACACCCAAGGCCGTTCCATAATCCACCGTTGCCAAAGCCCCAGCATTGCAAACCGTTAAATATGTTCCGCCAGACTTAATCAGTTTCTGACCATTCTTGCCTATTTGCCGACAAACCCGACGGTCCTCTTGATAAATAGCCAAAGCTTCTCTTTTTAATAAATCTTTCAACTCTCTGACCGAAGCCTGCGGATGTGCAGCCACAACCCGCTTCATTTGCGTCAGAACATTAAAAAGGTTCACCGCTGTCGGACGCGATGAACCAATATAATCACACAATTGCAGAAATTCTTTTTCAAACTTTTGACGATCAAAACCCTTAAAATTTTTGATCCCCAATAAAACACCAAACCCCGCCGCGACACCCAATGCCGGTGCACCGCGAACCTGCAAAGTCTTAATCGCCTGCCACAATGTTTTCACGTCACGGCAGATAATATATTTTAAAGTACTCGGAAGCAGCGTTTGATCAATCAGCTTAACCGCACCATTGGACCATGTGAGAGTTGGAGAATTCATAATTTTATAATTTCTATTTTATGGTGGGTGACGCTTAACCTAATTTCAGTTTACAGACTTTCTAGAAGACTATTCATTTTAGGCTCTACTGCACGTATTGAATTCAGTGAATCATTGACTGACTCTTTAATCAATTTGCCATTTTCAAATACTAATTCTAGAACTTCCTCCTCATATTGTGCATGCAAAACACCACTAAACCAAATCGCCTTAATAGGTAATTCTAGATCCGGAAATATTGTGGACAACAATAACTTGCTACTTACATCTTCCGAACATGGCCTGAATAAATTCGTTAAATACAAATACCCATTCTCTATATCCCAATATCCCTGATATCCACGCCGACCAGATGTGCAAACATCACCAACTATGGACGAAAAATCTGGACGAATATTCTTTGCATTGAAATATGATTCCAGCGGCAACTCCTCAATATACAACATCCGAGCATCAGAATAATACAAGATTTCCTTGACTTGCTCTGTTGCAGATACAGGGGAACTCAAAAACAAAATTACACACACAAGAAAGAATAATATCTTTTTCATAAATCCTCTATACACATCTAATGTTTACAATAAGTTCATCCAAGAATGATTTCCCTCCCCTTGCAGACTGGGTCAAATAAGGAAGAAAATATAGTTATTCTACCCGCGGAAAAAGCGGCTCGCCAATTTTGATCACATCCCCGCTAAATTGCTCTTTAATCTTTTCTGCTGTCGACGGCATAATCGGAGCAATCGCTTGCGCACTAAACTTAAGGACAGCAACAACAATCCCCAGGAAATTGATCACTTCGTCCTGCTTGCCTTCTTTTTTCAAATTCCAGGGCTTAATCTGTTCAACAAATTTATTGGCTGCCCCTATCAAATCCCAAACTTCTGCCAAATACAGATTAAACGCCAACTTGCTAATCAAATCACTGGCCTGTCCACCCTGCACAACAAATTTTTCCAAAATCGGACTGTCAATACCCTCTGGCCATATTAACGCCGTTCCTTGCGGAATCTTGCCGTCAACATATTTTGAAATCATATTGGCCGTGCGATGAACCAAGTTACCCAAATCATTAGCCAAATCCCCGTTGAAACGTTTTTCAAAAGAATCCGTCGAAAAGTTTCCGTCACCGCCAAAAGGCACGTCACGCATCAAAAAATAACGAAACGCATCCACACCATATTTCTCAACCATTTCTATCGGGTCAACAACATTGCCCAAAGACTTAGACATTTTGATCTCGCCCATTTTCCACCAACCGTGCGCGACAATCTGTTTGGGTAAAGCCAAACCAGCCGCTTTGAGCATAATCGGCCAATAAATCGCGTGTTGACGAATAATGTCTTTGGCCATCATATGAATATCCGCCGGCCAAAACGTATCAAATTTAGCTTTGTCATCAACAAAACCAATTGCACTAATATAATTAATTAAAGCATCAAACCAGACATAAGTAACATGCTCTCGATCAAAAGGAACTTCAATCCCCCAATTCAAACGGGACTTAGGACGGGAAACACACAAATCTGTTAGTTTATTATTCTCCAAAAAACCTACCACTTCGTTATATCTTGTCTGCGGAAAAACAAAATCGGGATTCTCTTTCAAGTATTGCAAAAGCCAATCTTGATGTTTGGAAAGTTTAAAGAAATAATTCTTCTCTTTAATAAAATCGACCGCACGGCCGCAATCTGGACATTTTCCGTCGACTAACTGGGACTCCATCCAAAACATTTCATCCGGAACACAATACCAGCCGCCATACTCCCCCTCATAAATTTCATCCTTGGCTTTGAGAATTTCCCAAAACTTTTGCACCGCGGCTATGTGGCGCGCATCTGTCGTACGAATAAAATCATCATTGGAAACATTGAGCGTTTGCCATAATTCCTTAAACTTAGGCGAAATACAATCGGTGAATTCTTTAGGTGAAAGATTCAATTGCTCAGCGGCTTTTTGAATCTTTTGTCCATGTTCATCCGTGCCGGTTAAAAAGTAAACATCATGCCCTTGTTCTCGATAAAAACGGGCCAAACAATCTGCCGCAATGGTTGTGTACGCATGCCCAATATGCGGATTAGCATTCACATAATAAATCGGTGTTGTAATATAGAATTTATTTTTCATCATCAGCCCCACTGCTCGCCTTTGCCGGCGCAAAAGAAACCTTGGTCATTTTGCCTTCACCCAAATCCACAAACACCAGTTTTTTAAGAATATTCACATCGCGCACGCTGCCCTTTCCTTCGGGCGTAGTAATTTTATCGCCGATCGACGGCAGATTTCTTGCTAAATCCCGATAAGCCAAATATTCATACGCCATACAACATTTAATCCGGCCACACACGCCAGAAATACGGGTGGGATTTAACGGCAAACCTTGTTCCTTGGCCATTTTGATCGATAATTGATGAAACCCCTTCAAATACGATGAACAACACAATTCCCGCCCACAGACACCATAACCAGCAATGATTTTGGCCCGATCCCGAACGCCGATTTGTTTCAATTCAATGCGCACGCGAAAAATCTTGGCCAAGTCTTTAACCAAACTGCGAAAATCTACCCGGCCTTCGGCGGTGAAAAAGAAAATCACCTTACTGCAATCAAAGGTGTATTCCGCTTTGACAATTTGCATATCCAGCTTGCGTTCACTAATCTTGCGAATGCACGCATTGACCGCATCCTGCGCTTTGAGCCGATTGTTTTGCAATTGGTTCTTGTCTCCTTCGGTCAAAACACGAATGATTTTTCCAGCAGCGGCATCTGTCTTACCCGCACAAGCTGTCGTCGTATCCGTCAAGACATGCCCAAACTCCATCGAACGATCCTGTTCAATAATGACATAGTCCCCGCGATTGCATTCGATGTCATTTTGATCATAAAACCCAACCGGACGGTATTCGCCTAACTGCACCTCTATAATCTTGCCCATATTTTCTCCCGCAATAGAATGAACGGAATTTTAATATTGAGATTCTCGCCCAAAAGCGCCAAGGCCCGAACCACTTCCTCAATAATACCGTCGACATTCTCAAATGAATATTTTTTCTCGAGCGTTAATAGCTCATCGTAACGATCAGGGTGAACCAAATGCTTTTGTCCACCGCCGGATTTGAGAATCAACAAATCCCGAAACCAGGACAAAAGAACTGTTAACGCAACTTGCAATTGCGATTTATCGCTTAAAATCTTTTTCAAATACGGATCACTGCTTTCTTGCAAAATCAAATTGTCAATCACTTGGTTTTTATACTCAACAAATTTCTTTTCGTACAAATCTTTGGCTTTGCTAACACTGCCTTGGGAAAACTGCGCCAAACACTGCGCGACAGCTGCATCCAATCTCATCTGCTCCATTAACTGCTGACGCACAGCCGGCACCGAGCCAGACAAGAATTTGATCAGATGACAGCGCGACACAACCGTCGGCAAATTCTCTTCTGGAACCGACGTGGTCAAAATCATCAAAGTATCTTTAGACGGTTCCTCAAGTGTTTTTAATAAAGCATTGCTGCTCTCAGCTGTCATGTTCTCGATATCTTTGATAATGCAAATTTTGATCGTGCCTTCAAAGGCGCGCATTTGCAAACGCGCAATCAATTCGCGAATCTGCGCGATCTTAATGGATTCCGCGTCGCCGCAATCCAAGACATGAATATCCGGATAATTCCCAGAAGATATGCGCAAACACGCCGAGCATTGTTCGCACGCCTCTGTCTGCTGGCCAGCCGCGACCTGTTGACAATTAAGCAACTTGGCAATACTGAGCGCTGTTTCACTTTTGCCAATGCCTTGCGGGCCGGCAAATAAATACGCATGCGCCATGCGGCCGGATTTTAATAATCGGCTAAAGCGCGATAAGATATCATGATTAACTATATCTGTATTTAACATCATTAACTCAACTTCCCAACTTTCTTAAACTCCCCCAATCCCCTCTTTAACAAAAGAGGGGAAGACTACTGCTTGACCCTTAATATTTCTTAACTCATCTTTCATCTCTTTACGTAGAAAGAGGCTCGTCTGCCAAAAGCAGAATTAAGGGGAGTTCTTATTTTAAAAAAGCAGGAGCTGTCCCTACTTTTTTAAAAACTCGTCCACATAATGACGTACGGTTTTGAAGATTTCGTCCTTGCCTTTATTGACTTTGATCACGCGAAAGCGATGCGGCTCTTGTTTGGCGAGAGCCAAATATCCTTTGCGTACCCGACGGTGATATTGCACAGAGCGCAGTTCAATGCGATCTTTAACTGCATTGGTGCGCGCCAAGCCTTTTTCCGTTTGAATATCAAACAATAATGTCAAGTCCGGGGCTACGCCTTGGGTGGCAAATGCACCAATCTTTTTGATCGCTGCCACATCTACGCCATTGCCAAACCCTTGATAAGCGATGGTCGAATCCAAATACCGGTCACACAAAACAATCTTGCCTTGCATTAAAGCGGGTTTTAAAATTTCTTCAACCATTTGTGCGCGCGACGCCATATACAACAATGTTTCACTTTCTTTTGTCATATCGGTATTCTTCACGTCCAGCAAAAGCTTGCGTATCGCTTCACTGATCTTAACGCCGCCGGGCTCACGCAAAAGCAGAACGGGAATATTTCTTTTTTGCAAATACTCAAATACCATGGCCGCTTGCGTACTCTTTCCCGAACCTTCCGAACCTTCAAAAGAAATAAATCGACCTTTCATGCAAATCTCCACGTCTGTCCGTCTTTGGTGTCCTCAACAATAATTCCTTTGGCCTTTAAAGCATCTCGCAGTTCATCAGCCTTCTTGAAATCTTTGTTTTGCCGGGCCAACGTGCGAGCTTGCAAAAGCTGCTCTTCATCAGGAGAAAGCTTTATTTGCGGCTCGCGCAAGAACAATCCCAAAACTTCTCTGCCTAAACTCTCGATCGTCTCAACGGCCGTATAAACAGTATCGGCAAACTGCGGATTCTCTTGTTGACTCTCAATAAAACGATTAGTTTCGGCCAAAAAGTTAAACAATGCCGCCAAAGCTTTGGGCGTATTAAAATCATCGTCCATCGCGGCAATAAAATCAGCTTTGTGACGCTCGACAAAATCCACAGAAATCATCTTGAGTGTTGAATATTTCTCTAGAATGTGGCTAGCCTTCCAGAACAAAATGTCAAAACGCTCTATTGCTTTATGAGCTTCCAGCATTTTCTCTTGTGTGAAATCAATAGCGCTGCCGTACGCTGACATCAAAAAGAAAATCTTCACATCATCCACTGGATACTTTTTGAGCGCATCCTCGACGGTAATAAAGTTACCCAAGGACTTGGCCATTTTCTGTCCGTCAATGGTCAATAAACCATGATGAATCCAATATTTGGCAAATGGTTTTTTGGTATAAGCTTCTGATTGAGCGATTTCATTCTCATGATGCGGAAAAATCAAATCCCGGCCGCCAGCATGAATATCCAGTGTTTCACACTGCAAATGTTTAAGGCTCATGCACGAACATTCAATATGCCAACCCGGCCGACCCGCCCCCCAAGGACTGTCCCAAAATGGTTCGCCTTCTTTTGACTTCTTCCACAACGCAAAATCTAAGGGATCGTGTTTCTTATCCCCTTTATCAATGCGCACGGCCTCGCGCATATGTTCCACGCTTTGACCAGAAAGCTTGCCATAATCGGGGAATTTGCGAACATTAAAATAAACGTCACCCTGCGATTCATACGCATAACCATCAGCAATCAAAGTCGAAATATATTTGATCATCTCGGCAATATTCTCGGTGGCGCGCGGCTCAATATCAGCCTTTTCAACACCCAAACGATTCATATCGTCATAGTAATCTTTGATGTTTTGCGTCGAAACCTCTTCGCTAGTCTTGCCCAAGTCATTAGCGCGATTGATGATTTTGTCGTCGATATCAGTGATATTGCGAACAAAATAAACATCATACCCGCGGAATTTCAAATAGCGGCGAATCACATCAAAAATATACAAACTGCGAGCATGCCCCAAATGACATTTGTCATAAACGGTCACACCGCAGGAATACATGCGAATGGTTTTGCCAGAGAGTGGTACCAAATCTTCAAGTTTTTTACTTAATGAATTGTAAATTTGTATGGACATTTAATGCTTTCAGTTTTATTTGAAATTCAAGGTTATATTAAATGGCCTTCCCCCGCGAGTTCCGCAGCCCAGTCGATTACTTATAAGCCTTTTAAACTTTGAATAAGCGACTGGTGCGAGGACTGTCTGAGCGAGGAAGGTCATTTAACACAACCTTCCTTTATTTATCAGATTAAATCGTATAATCAATGTCGCTGTCCTGCTCCTCTTGGACAGTGCGATGAATGCCCAATTTTTCCTCGGCGGCCTTAAGCCTACGAATAACATCTTTCAAATGCATCATAATCGGATCTTGCACATGACCATGATCCATTTCGCTATCAATCTTACGGCCCTCTTGACGAGTAATACGGCCCGGAACGCCGACAACCGTCGTATTGGGTGGAACATTTTTTAACACCACCGCATTCGCGCCGATATAGGAATTTGAACCTACCAAAATATTCCCCAACACTTTGGCACCAGTTCCGACGACAATATTGTCCCCTAAAGTCGGATGGCGTTTGCCGCATTCCTTTCCTGTCCCGCCTAAAGTCACGCCTTGAAACAAAGTCACATTATTACCAATGATGGTTGTTTCGCCAATGACTACCCCCATACCATGATCAATAAAAAATCCCTGCCCAATTTGCGCACCGGGATGGATTTCGATACCACTTAAAAAACGAATGGTTTGCGAAATCGCCCGCGGAACAAAAGGAATCTTTTTCGTCCACAAAAAATGAGCAATGCGATAGCCAATCACCGCGTGCAAACCCGGATACAACAGTAACACTTCCCACTTGTTCTTGGCCGCCGGGTCGCGATCCTGTGTTGCCTTAACTTCCGACGCAAAAACAAAAGCGACAAAGAAAACCACCGCAATCCAAAATATAATAAAAATCAATAATCCCATCATAATCTCACCTACCGCCCCTTTCTCGCCGCCACAGCAAATTGCAAGAAATACTTATTCCATACCTCCTGCGTCGATGAATACTCATTCTTCCCAACAAGAAAATCTACCAGAGCTTCGCGAACTCGCGCCACTTCTCTAAAACGACCCTTGTTCTTGCGATCCATCAGCGTCAGGTCCAATAACTCCAAAGCCCGTTCAAATGCTTTTTGACTATTAGGCAAATTATTCTTTGCTTTCCAATTCAAAGCTCGACCGACATCACTGCCGACATTAGCCATTTGTTCAACAAATGTAAAAGTAAACCACCGACCTGAGACTAATCCTTTATGATACATCACGTTTTCTTTCTTCGGCGTTTGCGCAAGAGCACCGTCGCATAAGCGGCTATGCCTTCTTTGCGACCCAGCGCGCCCAAGCCTTCAGTGGTGGTGGCTTTGATATTTACGCAGCCTTCATCAATTTGTAAAACTTTGGCAATAGCTGTTTTCATCGCCGATTTATAACTATTGATCTTAGGCTCCTGTGCTAAAATCACCGTATCAATATTTTCAATCACATAACCCATTTTGCCGACCAACAAATACACGGTTTCTAAAAGCTCAATGCTGGCAATATTGTGAAAACGTTGATCAGTATTAGGAAAATGCTCGCCGATATCCCCTTGCCCCAAAGCGCCTAACAGTGCGTCACAAATCGCGTGCAACACAACATCCGCATCCGAATGCCCGTCGAGGCCCTTGTCATGAGCAATAGGCACGCCGCCTAAAACAAGCTTGCGCCCTTTGACCAAACAATGAACATCGTATCCTATGCCGGTTTTGAACATATTTTTAAAGGGGTTAGGGGTTAGGGATTAGTGGCTGGTCGCTAATCAACCCCAACATCCAGCGTCTAACGTCCAACGTCCTTATCCTATTATGTGAACCGTAAGACTTAACTCAATAATGCCTCGGCTATTTTCAAATCTTCTGGTGTCGTAATCTTGACATTGCGGTATTCGCCTTCAATCATTTTGATCTTAGCCCCATATCGCTCAACAAGAAAAGCATCATCGGTAATCTCAACATCTAATCCCGCCCCTTGCTGATGCGCCTGTGTTAAAAGTTCATACGCAAAAACTTGCGGCGTTTGTGCTTCCCAAAGAATCGTCCGATCCAACGTCGCATCAATTTCTTTGGCCTTAGGATCAATACGCTTGATTGTAGGCTTAAGCGGCACACCAACCACCACTGCCTGTGTGGCATAACACGTTTTAATTGCCTCTTCAATAACTTTCAAGGAAACCAAAGGCCTAGCTCCGTCGTGAATCAGCACAAAATCGATATTGGGATTCAAGAGCTTCAAACCATTATTCACGGATTCATAGCGGCTTTGACCACCAGCGGTAACTTGAATTGATTTCTTAAACGGATATTTCTTAATCACACAGTCGAATTCGGCCACACTTTCCGGCGGAGCGACAACCACAACACCTTCAACCAAATCACAACGTTCAAAAACTTCCAAGGAATAAATCAAAACTTCTTTACCCTTGAGCAATAATAAAGGCTTAGGCGTATCTGAGCCAAAACGAGTTCCGGCGCCAGCGGCAGGAATAATAACATATGTTTTCATCAATAATCTCCGTCTCTAAAGCAAAGATCAGTTTAAGTGGCTAATTTTGTAAAAATAATCCGACCTCCTTGCGTCGGCAAAATCGAAGTGACCATCACGCGAACTTTTTTGCCTACCAAAGACCGCCCACCAGCCACCACAATCATCGTCCCATCTTCAGTATAAGCCAATCCCTGATCGGGCTCTTTGCCTTCTTTGACCAAACGAACATCCATTTCCTCACCAATAAAAATCGACGGCTTAATTGCGTTTAAAAGATCCTGAACATTAATCGTGACAACACCCTGAATAGCGGCAATGCGACTCAAATTATAATCGGTGGTAAAAATTCGTGCCTCCATAATCTTGGCTAAACGTACCAACTTGGCATCCACTTCGGTAATCCCGGAAATATCATCCTCATGAATCCGAACATCTAAAGCGGCATCTTTTTGCATATTGCGCAAAATTTCAACTCCGCGTCGACCACGCTGACGTTTGAGCTCATCATTCGAATCAGCCAAATTCTGCAATTCCTGTAAAACAAAACGCGGTACAACCAAGCGGCCGGTAATAAAATTGGTTTTGTAAATATCCCATACGCGTCCGTCAATGATCGCGCTAGTGTCTAAAATAATCACTTGTTCAGACAGTTCTTGCCGGCGAAAACGCACATAGGGAATGATTACGCTAAATTCATCTTTGCCGCGCAAAGCCATCACCGCGCCCAAATAAGAAAACACAATGGTCAAAACCGCGCGCATGATCGACTGCATTGACTCGCCCAAAGGCAATAGCAACATAATGTCAGCAATCAATTTGGCCATGACCATGCCCAGCAAAAGACCAAACACCATACTGGACAAACCGCGCACCGACACCCGACGCAAACTCAACTCTAAAAGAATCAAAACCAAACCTGCTGCGGCACCAAACCATGCTCCAAGGATCACCTGATTATTAATCGATCCCAAATAAGAACCGACAAAAGCACTGATCAACAAAAAAAATGCGCGAATAAAAAGCAATGTCATTACTCATCCTTTCCTACTCGTATGCAAGAGATAGCTTAATATCCCGAGCGAGTTTGATTTTTGTTAACCTCAAAATTCCAGAAAAAACAAAAATCACTGTTTGAGCGCGGGATATTAAGCTATCCCTTGCAAATTCTCTAATGCTTCGCGGACATTATCAACACCCAATAAATTCAAACGCGTCTTTTCAAAACCCACGTTGGTCTTCAAATTATTCTTTGGCAAGATGCAATCTTTAAATCCCAACTTTTCGGCTTCATTAATGCGCAATCCAACTTGACTGACGCTGCGCACTTCCGCCGATAATCCCACTTCACCAAAAACAACCGCTTGTGAACTAATTGGTTTATCCAACAAAGCCGAAGCCACTGCCAAAACCACGGCCAAATCCGCTGCTGGATCCATCAATTTAACCCCACCGACGACATTAAGAAAAATATCTTTATCTTGCAAATTCATGTCCATTCGCTTTTCTAAAACCGCTACCAAGAGAGCCAAACGATTAGGATCGAATCCTTGCGCTTTTTGCCGCACCACGCCAAAAGTCGAACGACTGACCAAAGCCTGAATCTCAACCAAAAAGGGACGCGTGCCTTCTAAAATCGGAACCACAACCGAACCAGATGTTTGTACTGCACGTTCTGCTAAAAATATTTCCGATGGATTCGTGACTTCCAACAAACCACCGCCAGTCATTTCAAAAACCCCTAATTCATTGGTCGAGCCAAAACGATTTTTAATGGTTCGCAAAATTCGATGCGCGTTGTAACGCTCGCCTTCAAAATACAAAACCGTGTCCACAATGTGTTCCAAAACACGCGGGCCGGCGATAGTTCCTTCTTTGGTCACGTGACCAATGATAAATACCGACATATCGGTTGTTTTGGCCAAATGCGTCAAAATCGCCGCGCATTCGCGCACCTGACTAACACTGCCCGGGCTCGACGGAATATCAGGATGGTACACCACTTGAATCGAATCAATCACCACAATCTGTGGTTTCATTTTAGCCAAATACTCTTTGATCGCGTTCAAATCGACTTGATTAACAATATATAAGCTATCTGAAGTATCCGCACCCAAACGCTGTGCCCGCATCTTGGTTTGTTGAACTGATTCCTCGCCGCTGACGTAGAGAACTTTATACCCCTGGCGACTTAAGGCGCACACGGCTTGCAAAGCCATAGTGGACTTGCCAATACCCGGGTCCCCGCCAATCAAAGTTACCGACGAGGGCACAATGCCTCCGCCCAAAACACGATCAAACTCAGCTATGCCCGTCGTAAACCGCTTTTGCTCGGTCATCGAAATTTCGCTAAACTTCACCGGTTTATCGCTAAACACAACCCCGCCGCGGCCTTCTTTGGAAATCGGCGTGATCATTTCCTCGACATAGGTGTTCCACCCTTCACAGGCGGGACATTTGCCAATCCAACGCGGAGCCTGCGCCCCGCAGGTTTGACAGACAAAAAGCACTTTGGTTTTGATTGTCATTGCTATTACGTTAAAGTTCTTAATACATTCTTCCCAAACAATGATTTCATTTGCGTTATTGCAATCCCATTCAGTTGCTGCAACCGCTGACTTTGACCTAAACTTTGGTGAATAAGCACAGCGTTAATACTTTCAAGATTAGAAAGAACAACCAACTGTTCAATGTTGGCATAGTCACGAATATTACCTTCCTTGCCTGGGTTAGATTGACGCCATTGTTGCGCAGTCATTCCAAATAAGGCAACATTCAAAAGGTCAGCTTCACTAGCATAAACGGCCTGAACTTGCTGCTTCGTCAACTGCAATGGAATCATTTTGTCTTTTATCGCATCCGTATGAATGCGGTAATTGACTTTAGCTAAAGTACGCTGAAAATTCCATTCCAGTTTCAGCCGGCTATGCTCATCCTCTTTAAGACGTTGAAATTCTTTAATCAGATATAGTTTAAATTCTACCGAAACCCACGAGGCAAATTCAAACGCAATATCTTTATGGGCAAAAGTCCCGCCGTATCTTCCAGATTTTGAAATTAAACCGACGGCATTCGTTTTTTCGATCCACTGCTTTGCCGTGAGTGTAAAACTATTAAGCCCAGCCTG
>JACKFI010000006.1 GCA_020632555.1 Candidatus Omnitrophota bacterium
TCGTCGAAGTTTTTCTTTGCAGGATTTGGGGAATATAGTATAATCGAGCTCTTATAAAGACAGATTTTGGTCTTTATTGTTTTACGATCTCTTACAATATATGTCATACAGCGATGCAAACTTTACGGAGCGTAGCGCAGTTGGCTAGCGCACTTGAATGGGGTTCAAGAGGTCGTGAGTTCAAACCTCACCGCTCCGACTTTTATAAGATTGCCGAAGATACTAGTCAAATTGCCTACTCTTATCTTCGCACACAAAAGGGGATCATATGACTGACCAAGCATTTTCGGAAAAGCGAAAATATCCACGCATTAACAAACATTTTTTGCTGTCCTACTTTGACTTGAACGATCCATTGGTCAGGCATAATGCCTCCCAACTAAAAAACATTGGTTTGGGTGGACTCTGTTTAGTAACCGCTAAAGCTTTTTCTGCTGGAACACGCATGGGCATTGAACTTAAAACTCCGTTTTTAACAGAGTTCGTCCATTTGAAAGGCACGGTTTTAGAATCAAAAGAAAAAATCAAAAATATCATTTACGAAACACGTATCCAATTTGATGAACTTGAATTGCCAGCACAGGCGGTACTCACAAAACTCATCGAACACTTTGGTCATGAAAAAGGCATAGAACACAATGAATAAAATCACAGTCGGGCTTATCGGATACGGCAATGTCGGCTCCGGCGTTGTCAATTTCCTGCAAAAACGCAAAAGTTATTTTAAAGACAAGTTCCATATCGAATTTGAACTGAAAACCATTTGCGATCGTAGCATCAAAAAAAAATCGATAACTGGTTTAGACAGCACCACCGGTTTGACCACCGATTATAAGAGTGTTATCAATGACCCGCAAATAGACGTGATCATCGAATTGATCGGCGGCGTCAATCCCGCACGGCAAATTGCCTTAGGAGCACTGCAAAACGACAAACATGTGATTACCGCGAATAAAGCTCTGCTGGCTTTGCACGGTAAAGAACTGTTCCAACAAGCGCAAAAATGCAATCGCAATATTTATTTTGAATCCTCCGTCATGGCGGGCGTTCCTTTAATCAAAATGCTGACGGAGGGATTGGCTGGTCATAAATTTAAAAGCCTTTACGGAATTATCAACGGCACCTGCAATTATATTCTCACCGGAATGACACAAAAGAACTTGACTTTTGGTCAAGCCTTAACTGATGCCCAAGCCAAAGGCTTTGCCGAAAGCAATCCCACGCTCGATATCAATGGAATGGACTCAGCATCAAAATTGGCCATTTTAGTTTCTTTAACCATGGGGAAATTTATCAATGCCGAGCAAGTGTACACTGAAGGCATCACACAAATTTCACATCATGATATTGAACACGCCGAAAGCTTAGGCTTAACCATAAAATTATTAGCTATCGCCAAAAAAGCCAAACGCGAAATTGAAGCCCGGGTGCATCCAACTCTCATTTCCAAAAAACACCCTTTGTCTGACGTCAACGGAATTTTTAACGCGATGTTTATCAATGCCAGCCCTATCGGAGACATTCTCTTGTCCGGAGAGGGAGCCGGTCAAATGACCGCGGCCTCTGGAATTATCAGCGACTTATTCCAATTGGCGTCGCGTGTAGGCTGCCCGGCAAATCAATATTTAGCCAATATTTATCGTGAAGCTCCTAAAACCAAGATTCGCAAAATTGATGACATTTCAACGCGCTTTTATATTCGCTTTATGGCCCCTGACAAAGTTGGCATCCTTTCTAAAATCACAGGGATTCTCAGTAAGCATAAAATCAGCATCAATTCTGTGACACAAAAAGCGCACGATCACTGGGCTTCAGCTCTGCCAGTTATTATGTTGACCGATCCAGCCCAAGAAAAAATGGTACGTGTCGCGCTGGATAAAATTCACAAACAAGGTATTGTTAAATCCAAACCCGTCGCTATACGCATGGAAGAATTAAAATAAAACGAAAGTATCATTATGTATAAGGGCATTATCGAACGCTACCGGCAATTTTTACCCGTCAATGACAAAACACCCATTGTGACATTGTGCGAAGGCAACACACCGCTGATTTTTTCTGAAAGCCTTTCTAACGAAATAGGTTTAAAAATCTATTTGAAATACGAAGGCCTCAACCCCACCGGCTCATTTAAAGACCGCGGAATGACGATGGCCATATCCAAGGCCAAAGAAAAAGGAGCCACCACCATTATGTGCGCTTCAACCGGCAACACATCTGCTTCCGCCGCGGCCTATGCCGCCCAATGCGGCCTCAAATGCGTGGTTTTGATTCCCGACGGGAATATCGCTTTAGGAAAGCTCGCGCAAGCGATGATTCACAATGCGAAAGTTATTGCTATTCGCGGTAATTTTGATGACGCGCTCAATTTGGTTAAAACAATCACCGAAAAGTATCCGATTGAATTGGTTAATTCTTTAAATCCCTTTCGCATTGAAGGACAAAAAACAGGAGCTTTTGAAATTTGTGACAGCTTAAAAGCCGCTCCTGAATTTCATGCGATTCCAGTCGGTAATGCCGGCAATATTACGGCGTATTGGAAAGGTTATCAAGCCTATCGCGCCGCCGGCCAAACAAAAACTTTGCCAAAAATGCTGGGCTTTCAAGCGGCAGGCTCTGCGCCCATTGTTTTAAACCGTATTGTGGAAAAACCTGAAACCATTGCCACCGCAATTCGGATTGGAAATCCGGCAAGCTGGAAATCCGCTTTGGCCGCCCGCGATGAATCCCAGGGGCTGATTGATGCTGTTACAGATGAAGAAATTATATCCGCGTATAAACGGTTGGCTGCCGAGGGTGTTTTTGCTGAACCCGCTTCAGCCGCACCCGTTGCCGGTATTCTCAAATATCATCGCCAAGGATATTTCAAAGATTTCAAAGGCGCTCGTATTGTGTGCACCTTAACCGGCCATGGCCTCAAAGATCCCAACATCGCCATTAAAAATGTTGGACAACCGGTGACATTAAATGCTGACATTGCCGAGATTTTACAAGAAGTCGGGATCTAATGATCATCTCCAGCCAACTAAAATCTTTGTTGGGTAAAAGAGTCCTGATCACCAGCGGACCAACATGGGTCAGCATTGACCCGATGCGAGTTATCAGCAACCGCGCCAGCGGAGAACTCGGGCGAAAAATAGCGCATGCTTTAAGCCGAGCCGGCGCGCACGTTACAGTTTTAGAAGGACCGGTAACCCATCCGCTAAAAGCACAAAAAATACAGGTCAAAAAATTTTATTTTTATAAGGAATTAGCAGCCCTATTAAAAATTGAGCTTAAAAAGAAATACGATGTCGTTATTCATAATGCCGCCGTTTCTGATTACCAGCTCAAACAACCATTTAACTCAAAACTTGATTCAAATCAAAGAACTTTAACTTTGAAATTAGTACCCACAGAAAAATTGATCAATACTTTAAAAACTTTAGCACCTAAAACATTTTTAGTCGGATTTAAGCTCGAAGATTTTAAAAACGAACAGAACGTTATTGCCGAAACCAAAAAATTAATCACAAACACACACTGTGATTTGGTCGTCGCTAACACATTAAAAGGCGGTTACAAAGCGTATCTTTTGAATCAACAAGCACAAATACAGAACACCTCGCATTCACGTGCGCAGTTAACCAAAAATCTTGTTTTAGCTTTAAGAAAAAACCTGTGTGCCGATTCCTCCATTTTGTCTAGGAAAAAATCTGCACGATAACAACTTCACCGCAAAGAAGTCTAAGGAAAAAGCTATGAAATACATCGTGATTGTTCCAGATGGCATGGCCGACAACCCCATCGAAGAACTAGGTAATAAAACGCCATTGGAAGCTTCTCATCGAACCAATATGGATTATTTGGCTAAACATGGCATGACCGGTCTAATCAAAACCATTCCCGACAATTTTAAGCCGGGTTCAGAAATTGGGAATTTATCGCTCTTGGGATACAAACCCGAAGATCATTTTACCGGACGTGCTCCATTGGAGGCAGCAAATCTTGGGATCAATCTCGCCGATGATGAAATCGCTTTTCGCTGCAATCTCGTGACCATTGTTAATCATAAAATGGCCGATTACAGTGCCGGACATATTCCCACACCCGAAGCAAAAGAACTGATCAATGCTGTTAATAGACAAATCGATGAACCTGATATCACATTTTACCCCGGGCAAAGTTATCGTCATTTGCTGGTGATGAAAGTTAGAAATGTCGAAGATTTTGTCAAAGTCAAATGTGTGCCACCGCATGACATCATCAATCAAGATGTTAAAAAATATTTACCAGCTGGAATCGCGGCCACATCACTTTTGAAATATATGGAGAAAGCATCAAGAATCTTAAGTGAACATCCCATTAACAGAGTTCGTGTTGACCTTAAAGAAAATCCCGCCAGCCACATCTGGCTTTGGGGGCAGGGAACACGGCCGCATTTGCCGTCTTTTAAGGAAAAATTTAATATTGCGGGTTCCATTGTTTCTGCCGTAGACTTAGTCAATGGCATCGGCCGTTTGGCTGGATTAGACGTCTTAAGCGTTCCTGGCATCACCGGCTACTACGACACCAATTACAGCGGCAAAGCCCAATACGCAATTGACTCATTAAAAACCAAAGATTTTGTGTTCATTCACATTGAAGGACCCGACGAAGCTGGCCACAATGGCGACTATAAAGCCAAAATTCATTGTATTGAACATATTGACCGCCTCATCGTCGGCCCAATCTTAAATCATTTTGAAAAAGCCAGCGATGTCCGCATTGTTGTCTTACCGGATCATCCAACGCCAGTCAAACTCCGCACACATACCAGAGAGCCGGTTGGCTTTGTGATGTTTGGGACGGGAATAACTCCCGACGGTTCAGAAACATATACAGAAGCTGCCTGCAAAGCTAAGGGGCTAAAATTTAAAAATGGCGAAGATTTTATGAATTATTTCATGCGAAAGAACATCGAGAGAGGAGTATAGGTTTAAAATGAGTAAACCGATCATTGTTCAAAAATTTGGCGGATCTTCTGTAGCCAATGTCGAGCGTATCAAAGCCGTCGCCCAAAGGATTGTCGAAACAAAAACAAAAAAGAATAATATCGTTGTTGTCGTTTCTGCTCTAGGCGATACAACTGACGATTTGGTCCAATTGGCGCAAAATATTTCCGAACATCCACCAGAGCGCGAAATGGATATGCTCATGGCCACCGGTGAGCAAATCTCTTGCGCCTTAGTTGCTATGGCAATCAAAGAGCTCGGCCAAGATGCCATTTCTTTTACCGGTTCGCAAGTTGGCATCGTAACGGACAACACACATACCAAAGCAAAAATTGAGAAAATCAGCGCGCGCACGATCCGCAAAGCCCTGCGACAAAATAAAATTGTTATTGTCGCCGGCTTTCAAGGCATGACCAAAAACAATGAAATTACCACTTTAGGCCGCGGCGGTTCGGATTTAACAGCAGTCGCGCTGGCTATTGCCATCAAAGCCCAAGTTTGTGAAATTTTTACCGACGTTGAAGGCATTTACACAACCGATCCGCGCATTGTCCCAGAAGCAAAAAAGATCAAGGAAATTACTTTTGATGAAATGCTGGAAATGGCTTCTCTGGGCGCGCAAGTTATGCAGCCCCGTTCCATTGAAGTGGCCAGAAGATTTAATATTCCCATACATGTTCGTTCAAGCTTTTCAAAGGAGGAAGGAACCATGATTATTAAAAATACGCAAAAACTTGAAGATCTTGCTGTCAGCGGCATCACCTGCAATAAAGCCGAGGCTAAAATCACAATTTGCAATGTTCCAGACAAGCCGGGAGTCGCGGCGGATATTTTCACGGAAATTTCTGATGCTGGCGTCATGGTTGACACCATCGTTCAAAACGTCGGCCATACCCGTCAAACTGATATTTCCTTTACTGTCTTGAAAACTGATCTGGCCAAAGCTCTCAAAGCGACCGCTGTTATTGCCGCAAAATTAAAAGCCGGTGAAGTCTTGCACGATAAAAATATCGCGCGCATTTCGATTGTTGGCTCCGGCATGCGTTCTCATCGCGGGGTCGCAGCAAAAATGTTTCAAACGCTGGCTGAACACAAAGTCAATATTGAAATGATTACAACATCTGACATCAGTGTTTCCTGTATCATTGGCCAGACACAAGCGGAAAAAGCTGTTAAAGCTTTGCACAAAGCTTTTAGTTTAGAAGAATAAAAGCATTGTTGGACACTGGCCGTTTTCACCTATGGCTAGCGTTCCAAGAAAGGAAGTTTATGACAAAGTCGATCACCATCTACGACACAACCTTACGCGACGGTTCTCAAACCGAAGGGATATCGTTTACGGTCAATGACAAACTCAAAATCACCGAACGCTTAGATCAACTGGGTGTTCACTATATTGAAGGTGGCTGGCCGGGATCCAATCCCAAGGACCGGGATTATTTTCTTGCCGTTAAGAGTCTCAAATTAAAACATGCCAAAATCGCGGCTTTTGGTTCAACCCGACGAGCAAATGTCAAAGCCGGCGATGATACTAATTTACTAGAATTGATCAAATCTGAAACTCCAACTGTCACCATTTTTGGAAAAAGCTGGGATTTGCATGTCACCGACATTATCAAAACCACTTTAGATGAAAACCTCAAGATGATCTTTGAATCGGTCGAATTCTTAAGGAAACACAAAAAAGAAGTTTTTTACGACGCTGAACATTTCTTTGACGGCTACAAGCACAATTCTAAATACGCTTTAAAAACAATTCTCGCCGCGCAAAAAGCAAAAGCTGATTGCATTGTACTGTGTGACACCAATGGCGGAACTTTGCCGGCTGAGGTCGGTAAAATTGTCGCTGAAGTCAGAAAAAAGCTTAAAACTCCAGTGGGTATTCACACCCACAATGATCTGGAAATGGCTGTTGCCAATTCTATTGCCGCCATTGAAAAGGGAGCTGTTCAGGTGCAAGGAACTTTTAACGGTTTAGGCGAGCGCTGCGGCAATGCTGATTTAGGAACCATCGTCGGCATTTTGCATACCAAAATGAAACGCAAATCCATTGCCGATGCTAAAATCAAACTTTTGACCGAAACATCTTACTTTATCAGTGAAATCAGCAATATGAAACTGGCCGATAATCACGCTTTTGTGGGACATTCTGCCTTCGCGCATAAGGGAGGGGTACATATTGACGCAATGTTAAAAAACCCTCTGGCCTACGAACATATCGAGCCTAGCATCGTCGGCAACCACCGCCGTTTTGTCACTTCAGAATTAGCGGGGAAAATGCCTATTATTCTGCGTGCCAAAAAACTCAACATTGATTTAGACAAGAAATCTCCCGAATCTCAAGAACTTTTAAAGAAACTCCAAGAAATGGAGCATGCCGGCTATCAATTTGAAGCAGCGGATGCGTCTTTTGAATTATTCATGAAACGGGCCCTGAAGAAATATACGGCCTTCTTCACATTAGAAAGTTTTAAGGTCACCACTGAAAAACGTTTTGACGGACGCACGTTCGCGGAAGCTTCAGTCCGATTAAATGTGCAAGGTCACGAAGAATTTTCCGCGGCGACCGGTGACGGACCAGTCGACGCGCTGGATAAAGCGGCGCGCCAAGCTTTGTCTAAATTTTATCCAGACCTTGTACAAATGCATTTGACCGACTACAAAGTCCGTGTTTTAAATTCTAAAGAAGGCACCGCCGCTAAGGTGCGCGTTCTCATCGAATCCCAAGATGAAAACGATTCATGGACGACCATGGGCGTGCACGAAAATATTATCGAAGCCAGTTGGGAAGCTCTAACCGATTCGATCGAATACAAATTGCTAAAAGATAAAAAATAATACAACCACCATTCCTATCTCAAATTAAAAATGAGATCAGGATATTAAGGAAATATACTGTTCTATGCCTGAATTGCCGCCACGTTTTAATTTTACCGAAGTCGAAACCAAATGGTGCAGCTATTGGGAAAAACATCAAACATTCCATGCCACACCAAACCCCAACAAAAAGCCATACACCATTGTCATTCCACCACCCAATGTGACGGGCATTTTGCACATGGGGCACGGTTTAAACAATACCCTGCAAGATATCATCGCGCGCTATAAACGCATGAACGGTTTTGAAACCTGTTGGATGGTTGGCACCGATCATGCCGGCATTGCCACGCAAAATGTTGTTGAAAAACAATTGGCTAAAGAAGGCAAAACTCGCCACGACATTGGCCGCGAAGAAATGCTCAAACGGCTCTGGGCGTGGAAAGAAGAGTATGGCGGCACCATCATCAATCAATTGAAAAAACTCGGCTCTTCCTGCGACTGGCAACGTTTGCGTTTTACGATGGATGAAGGCTACAGCCAAGCCGTTAAACATGTTTTCGTCGAACTTTATAAAAAAGGTTTGATTTATCGCGGCAAATATATCATTAACTGGTGCCCGCGCTGTCAAACCGCCTTGTCCGACGAAGAAGCCGAGCACCAAGAAACACAAGGCCATCTTTATCACATCAAATATCCCTTCAAAGATCTTAATAATCAATTTGTCACAGTCGCCACAACCCGGCCGGAGACCATGCTGGGAGATACGGCTGTCGCTGTTCATCCGACTGATGAACGCTATAGAAACTTAATCGGCAAAACACTCATTCTGCCAATTCTTAATCGAGAAATTAAAATTATTGCTGATGATTTGGTTGATCCAACATTTGGCAGCGGCGCTGTCAAAGTCACACCCGCGCATGATCCCAATGACTTTATGATGGGCACGCGCCACAGCTTAAAATTCATCAATATCATGAATCCCGACGCCATCTTAAACGAGGCTGCCGGAAAATTTGCCGGCATGGATCGTTTCAAAGCCCGATCAGCTTTAGTTGAAGAATTAAAAAATTTGGAACTATTAACAAAAATTGAACCACACACGCATGCCGTCGGCCATTGCTATCGTTGCCACACTGTGGTTGAACCGTATCTGTCCAAACAATGGTTTGTCAAAATGAAGCCGTTGGCCCAACCAGCACTCAAAGCGGTTATCGAAGGCACGGTGAAATTTCATCCCGATCGCTGGACCAAGGTATATCTCAACTGGATGGAAGGCATCCGCGACTGGTGCATTTCCCGACAAATCTGGTGGGGGCATCGCATTCCTGTTTGGTATTGTGCAACCTGTCCTGAACCGATCGTTAGCGAAATCACGCCGGAAAAATGTCCATCCTGCGGCACGACAAACCTTCAACAAGATGAAGATGTCTTAGACACCTGGTTCTCATCATGGCTCTGGCCCTTTGCCACGTTTGGTTGGCCTTCGCTAAAAACTAACCCCCAATCCCAAACCCCTGACCACCCGATGGATGATTTAAATTATTTCTATCCAACCGCTTCTTTGTTTACCGCGTCGGAAATCATTTTCTTCTGGGTCGCGCGTATGGTTATGGCTGGTTATGAATTTATGGGACAAGCACCATTTAAAGATGTTTATATTCATGGCACAGTGCGTGATGCCAAAGGACGAAAAATGTCCAAATCCCTTGGCAATGCTTTAGACCCTTTGGAAATCATTCGCGAATATGGCGCCGATGCACTGCGTTTTAGTCTGATTATGAACTCCGGACAGGATTTATTTATTTCCAAAGAAAAGTTTGAAGGCGGTCGTAATTTTGCCAATAAGATTTGGAATGCATCCCGATTAGTATTGCTTAACACGAAACCAGAAAATAAAACCATCGTCCGTCCTCCAACGTCCAGCGACTTAGATTTACCATCCCAATGGATCATTGCCAAATTTGGCTTGACACTGACAGCCGTTAGCGAAGCTATTGAGCAGTATCACTTTTCAGAAGCTGAGAATCTCATCTATGACTTTTTCTGGAAAAATTACTGCGACTGGTATTTGGAGATCATCAAAAATAAATTCTCTGACGATAAAATTCAACAAACCGCATTTTTCATTTTAAAACAATCGTTAAAAATGATGCATCCTTTTATGCCATTTGTAACCGAAGAGTTGTGGCAGAATTTAACTCAAAGCAATACACCGCTGTCATTATCATCCTGGCCGCAACCCCAAACAAATGCCCTCACTACTAATGCGCTGACAGAAATGGACACATTGATCAAAATTATTTCCGAAATTCGTAATATCAGAGCTCAGTGGAATATCAAACCCAATGAGCACATCGACTGTCATTTTGCTACCACCAATACCATCGAGAAATCATTGCTCATCAATAATCAAGGGACCATTGAATCCTTATTGAAACTCAAAAGTTTTCAACTCCATGATGATTTGCCTGCAATCCAAGACGCAGTAGTCGGCATGGTCAATTCGATAAAGTTCGTTTTACCACTGGGAGAACTTGTTGATATTCAAAAAGAGAAAACAAAAATGCGTCAAGATATCCTGACCAGCGAAAAATCTGCCGCCGGTATTTTACAACGCTTGAGCAATGAAAACTTTGTCAGCAAAGCTCCGGCAGATATTATTGAGAAAGAACAAGCCCGCCTTAATGGACTTAAGCAAAAAATCAGTGAGCTCAATGAAGTTCTCAGAAATCTAAAATGAAAAATATAAAAAAACAAGTTGACCGCATCATCCAAACCGCAATGGATGAAGACTTTGTCCATGACGATGTAACCACCAAATGCCTGGTCAACAAAAATCAGATTTCTGAAGGTTATATCTTAAGCCGAGAAAACGCTGTGATTTGTGGAAGCGAAATTGTTAAAGCTGTCTTCAAAAAATTTGATCCAAAAGTCAAAATTTTCATATATCAAAAAGATGGAGCAAAGATCAAAACAAATGAACCTGTCATCTTTCTCAAAGGGTCGACCCGTTCTATTTTATCTTGTGAACGCATTGCTTTAAATTTTCTGGGCCATCTCTCCGGCATAGCAACTCTAACAAATCAATTTGTTCAAAAAATTGCCAATTCAAAAGTCAAGATTTTAGATACACGTAAAACAACTCCCGGCTTACGTGATCTTGAAAAGTATGCTGTCCGCTGTGGGGAAGGGGAGAATCACCGTCGGGACCTTAAAGCCATGGTTCTTATCAAAGACAATCACCTGCTGGCCAAACAGCATCACTTAACCTTTAGCGATGTCATTTTTCAATTGCGCCGTAAAACAAAAAAACGAATCGAGCTGGAGGTAGACACGCTTCATCAGTTTAAAGAAGCCTTGCAAGCCAAACCTGATATCATCCTTTTAGATAATATGACGATTGCGCAACTTAAACACGCAGTTAACCTAAGAAACCAAAGTGGCCGCAAAATTCTACTGGAAGCTTCTGGCGGCGTCAATTTAAAAACCATCGTTAATATTTCAAAAACTGGGATCGATCGAATTTCAATTGGTCAACTGACTCATTCAGCCAATAGCGTTAATTTCTCAATGGAGTTTGTAAAATGAAAAAAACCTTTTTATTTTTCTTCATATCGATACTTTCAGCCTCAACTCTCTATGCCGATCTGGCAGGCCAACAAGGCGTTTTTGATGATGCCCAAATTTTGGATGGGTACACCAAAGAATACTCTGATGAACCCAAAGAGGCCATTGTTGGGCGAATTAATGATGATGCGATCAATTTTTACCAAGTCACCGCGGCTATTCGGGTCTTCAAACAAAAGTACAGCAAAACAACAGTCGGTCGCGAAAAACTAGTCATTGAGCAAGATTTGACTCGACGAATTAATCGAACCAATTCTCCATTTGTTGAAGTCGAAATCATGCACACTTTATGTTTATTAGACCGCTACAAATATTTTGACGCGATGGTTCCAGCACTTATCCTCAAGCTAGATCATTATAATCTCACGATTAATGAAATCGCGGAAACGGCTCTCAATGACATTATCGCTACAGGTAAAAACAGTAGCCGCGACGCGCGAATCATTTTTAACACCCTGCGCAAAGTCTTATTCTTGTCACGCAATACTCTCAAAAATATTACAACCCCAGATCAACGGTTGGAAAGAAAATTAAAAATTTTACGCTGGTCAATCAAAATTCTTGGATCCGAGGAATTAAAACGATTGCCTAAAGAAGTTTTGCACCTCTTATAAATCTTATGCCCTTGATATCAAAGAAATCCTGGATCACGTTTTGCATTCTAAGCTTATTATCCATTGGGGCCTGGCAAGCATTCACTGCGCCTCAACTTTCCTTTATTGACCTATCCATCAGCCGTCCTCACGCTGTTTTACTAGCCTCAAAATACCTCATTGATGAAATCGGACTTACCTCCCAAGACCTGGCCAAGTACAGCACAGCCACTGTTTTTGATAGTCGCAATGGATCAGATCAATATTTACAAAAAGCTATCGGATTTAAGAAAGAATTGGAATTTCTCAATGACTATAATTTTGAATTGTTCTACTGGACTGTGCGTTTTTTTAAAGAAAACCAAAAGGAAGAATATTTTATCAAACTCAGTGCCGCAACAGGGGAGGTTACAAGTTATTTTCATGAAATTGACGAAAACGCTTATCGCCCTGACCAAACAGAAAAGCAAGCCCGCGAAAAAGCTGTTGCTTTCCTCAAAAAAAAATTTGATTTTGACCCAAAACTTTGGATCATGCATGCCAACATTTCCCAAAAACATGAACGAAGGACCGATTTTTCTTTTTCCTGGGAACACCAACACGTCAAAATCCCCTGGAGCCGAAAACCAGAAACAGGCTGGGCAATTTTACAAACCGGTGCCACCATCAGCGGCGATGAAGTCGTCGATTTTTATAAAAACAATTTGAAAATCCCTGATCAATATCACCGCTATTTGGCCAGCATCAAAACAGTAGGCAACAATCTTTCCGTTATCTTCACAATTCTGTTTTATATCATATTAACCGCCTCGGTTTTTTACGTCATTATTCACCGCAATAGTTTGGTCATGCACTCCGTTAAAAGATTTGCCATCCTTCTAGCCGTCGGAGCTTTCCTGACTTATCTCATATCCTATGGAAATAATTTTGAAGAAGTTCTATTTGCTTACCCGACCACCATTTCAATGAAATCCTATTTGTGGCTAAATATCACAACAACCATCACTCGAACATTTATTTCCGTTTTGTCAATCCTTATGCCTTGCCTGGCAGGCGAAGCCTTGCATCATGCGATGTTTCCCAACAGAAAAGAAGGCGCCTTCTTGCACTATTTGCAATCGACGTTTTTTTCTCGCAATGTTGCCAGCGCTATTGGCATCGGTTATTTGAGTGCGGCAATTATGATTGGCATTCAGTCCGTCGCTTTTGAAATTGGCCAACGATATTTAGGTGTCTGGACACAATACAGCTGGATGACCCAAACATCAGGAAGCTACTTTCCTTTTCTCGCCGCTTTTATTTTTGGAATCACCGCTGGATTATCTGAAGAAATTTATTTCCGTTTATTTGGTATTAGCATCGGCAAGAAATTCTTTAGGAATACACTCTTAGCCTGCTTAATCTCTTCTATCATTTGGGGCTATGGTCATAGTGGTTATCCGGTTTTTCCAATGTGGTTTCGCGGCTTAGAAGTCACTTGCCTGGGACTTTTTTTATCCTATATTTATTTGCGTTTCGGCATCCTTGCTGTCATTACCACGCATTATCTTTTTGATGTGTTTTGGGGATCCTCAGCGTATCTTTTGGGCAAAGCGCCAGCAACACAATTCTATGGTTCACTGATTGTTTTATCTTTACCAATGCTCTGGGCGATTATTGCTTTTTTCATCAATAAAGAAGTCATTGCCCGACAACTGTGTTGGAAACTCAATGTTCATCAACTCTTCAATCTCAAAATCCTCAAAGAATACTTAAAAAACACAAACTTGTTAAACGAGAAGCCAGCGGATCAATTAAAACATGAAATCGCAAATCACGGGTGGGACTTGGCTGTCGTGGAAATGGCAATCGATGACCTAACAAAAAAGAAAGATTGACGACACACAAATACTGATTAATATATTGAACATATGCTACTAAGACCCTTGACTTTTCATACCCCCCAGACAACTGTGCAAGCCGCTAAGCTACAGGCGACACTCAACAATGCCCGTGTTCTAGCAGGGGGGACGTTTCTGATCAATAGCCTTAAATTGCTCAAGCGCAAAGGATCAAAAACCCCCGAACATATCATCAGTTTGCGAAAAATCAATGAACTTAAAAAAATATCTCTTCAAAATGACAAACTGATCATCGGAGCGATGGCTGTTATCAGCGACCTTTATGATTCACCGCACTTACAAGCCAACACCGCAATCTTACGGACTGTTTGTAAAAATATTTCGACCAACCCCATTCGTAATATGGCAACCGTTGGCGGCAATTTAACCTGCCGGTACACGTGGACAGAATTAGGCTGCGTGATGGTTGCTTTAGAAGCGGATATGCATTTTATCAATCAAGACGGCAAGGAAGAAATCATGACAGCCGAGGAATTCTTTCAAAACGCCGCGAAATCAGATAAAATCTTTTCTCATGTTTCCATCAAAATTGATAAATCGGCCCATGTGACTTACCACCGCGTCAAGAAGTCTGCCAATGTCGATATACCGCTCTTGGCCGTTTGTATCAAAACACATATAAACCAGCAACGCTGGTCGAACACCCGCGTCACCATTAATAACGGCATTGCTTTTGCCCAGCGCGACCATATTTTAGAAGATTTTCTAAATACCCAAACAACGCACCCTAAATTGGCGACTGAAGCCCTAAACCACTTGAATACAGAAATTTATGATAAACGCAGCGACGATTACAAAAAACACATTTTTCGAATCAGTTTAAAAAATGCAATTCAGGAAATCAATGACCAAACTTACGATCAATAATAAAGAATATTCCCTCGATTTAAAAGGCCATGAAACCTTACTGGAAGTTTTGCGTGATCACCTTTCACTCACAGGCACAAAAACCGCCTGTGAAGAAAGTGAATGTGGAACATGTACCGTTAACATCAATGGCAAATCCGTTTTGTCCTGTATTACACTGGCTGCCGACCTTGAGGGAGAAGAAGTCACAACCATCGAAGGCTTGGCCGACGAAGATACTCTACATCCGGTTCAACAAGCTTTCGTCGATTACGGTGCCGTTCAATGCGGGTTTTGTATCCCGGGAATGATCATGTCAGCCAAAGCTCTTTTAGATAAAAATCCTAACCCAACACAAGAAGATATTGAATATGCTCTCGATGGCAATATTTGCCGTTGTGCTGGTTATCCCAAGATTTTTGATGCTGTCCGCAAGGCCGGTGAGTGCCTGCAAAACGGCACAGCAAATGCTAAAGTCAACTCTGAAAAAAAAGAAAAATTTAAGTCAACCATGGCCAAAGGCTTAACATACGAAGAATTTTTAAAATTAAAAGAATAGTCACTGGGCCCTAACCCCCAGCGGCTAACCCCTCATTTATGAGCATCTCAACCAATTCATCTGAAAATCGCATCAATCTCAACCCCGTCGGAAAGAGTGTGCCTCGCATTGACGGCAAAGGAATTGTGACCGGTCAAACCAAATATGTTTTTGACGTCAGTTTCCCTAATATGCTAATCGGCAAAATGATTCGTAGTCCTTATCCGCATGCACGCATTCTAAAGATTGACACAACCAAAGCCCAGCAGCTTGCCGGTGTTCACGCTATCATTACGGCGAAAGACACCTACAATATCAAATATGGTTCCAATGAATATTTCTTTCCACACACCGTAGACCAAATGGCTTTAGAAGCCGAAAAGGTCCGCTACATCGGCGATGAAATCGGAGCTGTCGCTGCGGTCGATGAAGAAACAGCACTGAAAGCTCTGGAATTAATTGACGTCGAGTATGAACAATTGCCTTTTGTGACCGATGTTTTAGAAGCCATGAAACCCGGTGCGCCACAAATCCATGATGCGATGAACAATATCGGTGTTATTCTCCCGGTTAATTTTGGAAATCCACAACGCGCTTTAAAAGAATCTTTTCATGTTCGTGAAGATAAGTTTTATGCATCCGCCGCCGCTATGGCCGCGCTTGAGCCGCATGTTTGTGTCGGACAATGGGAAACATTTTCTAATAAAATCACTTTGTGGGCCTCAAGCCAAGCCCCATTCAAATGCCGCGAAGCGCTGGCCAAAACATTAAAAATGGACTTAAATGATGTGCGCGTCATCAAGCTAGCTGTCGGCGGAGGCTTTGGCGGCAAACTCGAAATGCTGCCAATGGATTTTGCCGCGTGCCTCTTATCAAAAAAAGCAGGGGGCTTACCTGTTAAAATTTGCTATAACCGTGAAGAAGAATTTTCATTCTCGCGCCGCAAACACGCGATGTATTATAAAGTCAAAACCGGAGTCACCAAAGAAGGGTTATTGACCGCCATGACCGGAGAGGTCATTGCTGACGGCGGTGCGTATTGCAGTTACGGGCCCACGGTTATGGCCGCGGCCATCATGCGCATCTTTATGGTTTATAAAATTCAACATTTTCGCATTAACGGCTACCGCGTTTATACCAATACCCCTATCAGCGGAGCTATGCGCGGATTCGGCGGTGTCCAGTCTGGGTTTGCTATTGAATCTCATATGGATTTGCTGGCCAAAGATTTAGGTTTAGACCCTATTGAATTTCGATTAAAGAATATCACCACCCCGAACATGGTCACTGTCAATAAAATGATTTTAACCACCAATGGCTTAAAAGAATGTATTGAAAAAGCCTCTGCGGCCGCAGACTGGACAAACAAACACGGAAATAAAAATTACCACAAAACCGGAAATCTTCGTCGAGGAATTGGCATTGGCATCGCGGCCGACGTGATGGGTTCCAAGATGTACAAATCCCACGAAAGTGCCGGAGCCATTGTTAAAGTCGAAGAAGATGGTTCCGTCTATCTTTTCACCGGAGCAGCCGACACCGGTCAAGGATCCAATACCGCGCTATCTCAAATTGCCGCACACGCTTTAGGGGTCAAATACGAACGTATCAAATGCAAAGCCGGCGACACCGAAATCACTCCGTTTGATACTGGCAGTTTTGCCAGCCGTGTCACTTTTATCTCTGGAAATGCCGCTTTACGTGCCGGCCAAGATGCCAAAATGCAAATTTTAGAAATCATCGCTCAAGAATACAAAGTCAATATTGCAGATCTGGATCTGGTCGCTGAGGAAGTTCGCAATACCAAAACCAATACCGTTTTAATGAATTTCGATAAAGCTTTGGAACTGTGCTATTCCTTTAATTATGGAAAACAAATTATTGGCCGCGGCAGTTATAATCCCAAAACAACACCCATTGATTTTCGCACCGGTGAGGGCAATGTTTCCGGCAGTTATGGTTTTGAAGCTCAAATCGCGGAAGTGGAAGTGAATATTGAAACCGGAGAAGTGCGTGTTTTAAAAATATGGGACGCTCACGATATCGGCAAGGCCATCAATCCTCAATCTGTTGAAGCACAAATTGAAGGGTCTTTAGCCATGGGCATCGGCTATACATTTACCGAAGATTTACGTTTTAAGAATGGCCGCGTGGTCAATCCTAATTTTGCCAATTATCGTGTCCCACGCTCCATCGGAACACCGCAAATGCATTCAATTCTCATCGAAACTAATGATCCCGAAGGGCCTTTCGGCGCCAAGGGAATGGGGGAGGCGTCACTTTTACCAACATCCGCCGCTATTGCCAATGCCATTGAAGATGCCTGCGGTGTCCGTATCAAAGATTTACCCATTACTCCAGCTAAAATTATTGCAGCACTGGCAACTTTAAATGATCCTTTATCAACACATTCTTCAAAGGAGATATCCCAATGAAAAAATTTAACCTTATTCTGCTGATGCTCTTATTCACCTTATCTGGTTGTACATTCTATGGCGTTGACGCGCAAGAAATTGTTATGGCTCCATTGGGTCAGAACAAACCCGCAGCTTCTGAAATTCAATATCTAGAAACCGTTACTGTCCCCTACGAAGTTATTGGCCATGTAACCGTCAACACCGAACGGCGCAACAGCATGGAAGAAGTTATTGAGAAAATGAAACGTCAAGTCTCTGTGCTTGGAGCAGATGCGATAACCAATATTGTCCAAACCGACAAACCCAGTTCAATTACACGCATTCGAACAGTTTATACTGGGACCGTGATTGTTTTTAAATAGCACAAAGCGGTCGAGCCTAAAAAATTTTAAGCGACTTTGTTGCGAAGTTCCTTCAATTCATCAGGCGTGTTGAAAGAACTCACAACGCCCGAATCAATAACATCAAAATAGCGAACACCCCGGTGATGTTCTTTTAAAAAAATATTAAGACCATTATAATCTGGCAAATTGAGAATTTTATCACGCAATGAGATGTCCAAGAAGGGAGGATGACCCGCTTGGCCTTGAAATGAAGGGATAAGAATTAAAGGTCTCTTACTTAAAAACTCACTGACCAAATCATCAATGGTTTGAGATAAAATCAACGGGAAATCAATGGGCAAAAACCCAACACCTTCTGCCGCGTTTGAAACCTGTTGCAACCCAATTTTTAATGAAGACGTTTGGCCTAAATTGTAATTTTTATTATAGACAATCCTAATCTTGTTATGGTTTAATACCTGCGGTTTAATTTGATGAACATGAGCACCAAGAACAATGATAATCTCGTCGATTTGCGTTAAAATGAGCCGCTCTTGCAAACTAGAAATAAGAGAGCAGCCGTTCCAATCAACCAGCGCTTTAGGTGAACCAAAACGGGAGCTTACTCCACCGCTTAAAAGAATTAAACTAATCATGGCTTTCATTATATCTCCAATGTCAGCTATCATAACTAAAGAAATTATAAAGATAATTTAAAGGTTGTTTCTTATGATGCTCTTTTATATGCTCATTTTGATTCTCGTGATTGGCACGGGGGCAATTGCTTGGATTATGCTTGCTGAAAAGAAAAAAGAATCCCCTCCACCTCCAAAAACAAAAGAAACAGCACCTCAACTTTCCCCCAAAGATTTGCTCGAACGCTTAGGTCTTGAAAATCCAAAACCAGAATCAGACAAAATCATTCTCCCGGAACTATTTAAAAAACCTGTATCTCCAGCTGAAAATCAAGCAAACCAATTAGCAACAACTGCCAAAACCAATCCACTCCCAACAATAACGGAAAGTGAATTATCATTAAAATATGATGAACTTTTATCCGAAAAAACTCAACTCAAAGCAGAATATACCAAATTAGAAGCCCTTTTTATTGAAAAAAGCATGCTGCTTGAGAAATCAGAAAAAACACTGAACAACGAGTTAAAGAATCAAAAAGAGTTTAATAAAGTTAAAGATATTCTAGAGAAAGAAATCCGCGACTATAAAGACAAAGTAACGGCTTTGCAAGGCGAAATCACAATCGCTCAAACAGAAACTCAAACACAATCAAAACGCGTCATTCAACTTGAAGAAAAAATTAAGAAATTTGAGATTGAAGTTTTAACATCAGAAGCCGCCATCAATGATGCCCAAGCGTCAACTCAATTAGCACGAAAACATTCATCCGAATTGGAAGAAAAGATTCGGGCATTGGAAAATCAAATTCTTGATAAAAATCAAAAGATTGAAGATTTAGTCAGTCGACTTAAAGATTTGCCCAATATTTTTCCAGGGAACGCACTCCCAAATCCACAAGCAGCCCTTGAGCAACACACTGATGTTGAAACAATCTCCAAAACTTCAGAACAACCCGTTTGGGAATCATCTTCTGAAAATCCAGATCCCCAACCTCCTTCAACCTCCAATGTCGTCCAGCAGGGAGGGGAGCAGCACAACAAATTATCACGAGAAACGCCAATTTCAGAATCACCGGAAAAAGAACTCAAAGAAGCAATACCCGCAAATATCGAGGCTCCGGCAACAGTGCCATTGATTGACCAACAAACTAAAAACAATGCCATTATTGAAAAATCAACAGATGGAGCTTTAACTTTACCGCCAGATATTTTAGCTAAACAAGAAATAGAATCAATCAAACCACTAAAATCTGATCCAGCTGATCCCAAACCATAATGTGTTAAATTCCATATCAATAACCAAACAAAGGAGAAATTCAGATGTCCGTACTCAAAACCATCATGTTGTTAACAAGTTTAACATTAATCTGTGCTTGTGGCGTTAAAGCCCAAGAGCAACAGAGTGAACCAATTGTCGTATTAGAAACAAATCAAGGAATGATAAAAATCAAACTCTACCCCAACGTCGCCCCAAAAACCTGCGAGAATTTTATCGGTTTAGTTAAAAAAGGCTACTACAATGGGCTTATTTTTCATCGCGTCATCCCCAATTTTATGATTCAAGGTGGTGATCCTACGGGAACCGGAATGGGCGGTGAAAGCCTCTGGGGCGGAAAATTCGCAGATGAATTTTCTCCTGATGTCCAATTTACCAAACCGGGTTTGCTCGCTATGGCTAACTCTGGACCAGCAACCAATGGCAGTCAATTCTTTATCACAGCTGTTCCAACACCTCATCTGAATAATCATCATACGATTTTTGGCGAAGTCATTGAGGGAATGGATGTCGTCGAAAAAATTATCAATACCCCCCGTGATAGAGCAGACCGTCCGATAGAAGAACAAAAGATTATCAAGGCCTCTATAGAAGGAAATAAATAAAAAGGACAAAGCTTTTGGATCCGATTATCAAAACAGCATTTGCGGCGGCACAAAAAGGACAGAGTTTTGCCTTTGCCACCATTATTGCAGCCACAGCCAAAGGCACACCTCGAAAAACCGGTGCCAAAATGATTGTGCTGGCCGACGGAACCATTGACGGAACCATTGGAGGGGGGCGCAATGAAAAAGCTGCGATCGCAGAATGTCGCAAAGCAATCCATAGCGGCCAAACCGCCACGGTCACATACAATTATTTTGGCCAAGAAGGCGAATCTGTTTGTGGCGGGCAAATGAAAGTCTTTATTGAACCGTTTGCGGGATTAAAACATCTGATCATTTGTGGCGCTGGACACATTGCTTTGCCATTGTCATTCTTAGGAAAATTGCTCAATTTCAAAGTCACAATCATTGATAATCGCAAAGAGTTTTCTAACACAAAACGTTTTGGGCACGTCGACAAAGTGATTCTCGATGATCACGCGACAGCTTTAAATCAACAAATTATTGACGAAAAAACCTATATTGTCATTGTCACGCAAGGCAATGAATACGATTACCAATGTCTAAAAACAGCCATTTCCAAGAATATGGCCTATTTAGGTGTTATTTCCAGCAAAGCCAAACAAATCAAATTCTTCCATCGGCTTAAAAAAGACAATATTGCTGAAAAATTCTTTAAAAAAGTTCACATTCCCACGGGTTTAGACATTGGCGCGCAAACACCAGAAGAAATTTCAATTTCAATCATGGCTGAAATCATTAAGATAAACAATAAGAAATTATTAAAATCAGCCAAGTTTCAGCAAAAACATTAAATAATCTAAAAAGATAAGGAGTAAACATCGTCTTATGACAAAACAAGAAGTTATTGATTTGATCAAAGATGCTGGCTATGGCGTAATGAGCACAACGCAGGGCGATCAACCCAAAGCCAGGCCGATGATGCCATATTTAGATGAAGACGGAAATTTATTACTGGCGGTTTTGTCACATTCACGAACAATTAACCAAATCAAAGCCAATCCTAAGGTTGAATTTTGTTTCATTGACCGCAAAATGAGCTTTGCCAGAATTAGCGGTTTGGCTAAAGTTTCAAATAATTTAGAAAAAAAGGAAAACGTTTGGAATTACATACCCATGCTTCGACAATATTTTAGCGGGCCAGAAGATGCTAACTTTGTTTTACTAGAAATTACAACAACTCAAGTTGAAGCCATGACGCCGCATCAAAAAGAACCGGATGTTTTATCATTAAAAGACTAAAAACAAGCATTTGATGAATCTGCAAGCCTCCCTTTATTGACTGCATAATTAGTTTACATAACATATATTATAGGAAGTTGTTAACATGTCAAAATAACATGTTTTTATAAAAATATCGTGGCTGCTACGGGCTCACAGCACATCTTTATCTTTCGTAACCAATAGACCATGTGTTGCGTTAACCAAATTCTTGATTTGCGGTGCGATGTCAACTCCAGGCCTTTTCCCCAGAGAATCGCGCGTAAATTCGCGCTGACGCACACCAATCTGAGCATCACCCATTTGTATCTTAATAATTTTCCCATTAACAAGAGCATCTGCAATCTTTCTTCGAGCCTCTCGCACAGCACGACCAAAACTCGCACGAGATAATTTCATAGCTAAAGCACCTTCGCCCTGAGAAAACATCTGAAAATCAGTCAATTTTAATGCCTCAAACTCATCAATATGCAAAACCACCTCCTCTGGCCGGCCCGGCTTACCCCGAGGACTAAATTGCCGCACCAACGGCATTTTTTGTATATACCGAACTTTTTTCGGACGCCCTTGATTCACTCAACACCTCCATTTTCAAAATTCACCACAACCGCAACCTTGCCCAAAACCCACCTTTTCATTCAAGCAAGGGCCCAAAAGAACCGGCAGGTACTTCTGAGCATGTGCTCAGAAGTACTATAGGGAACTTCTGAGCTTTTGTACAATATAATCATGTATTTTTATGAAGAGTGGGCAGATTGTTTACTGCACCAAGAAAAATCCTCAAACTGATGAATAATTATAAACTGTGGAGGGCTGTGGTAATGAATCGAGAAAGTTGATGAACATCTTGAACAATATGCTCAGCAGCAGCGTCATTATTTTCACTTTTCGTACAAAGATTTAAAACTCCAATCACCTTCTCATCAACAACCAAAGGAATAACAATTGAATGCTTAATTTCAGGTCGTTTTAAAAATGGACGCAAAGCCTCATCACAATCTGTACCATTTATAAAAAGAGGCACCTTACCTTTTGCTGCCAAACCCGCAATCCCTTCACCCATTTTTATCCGAGCCTGCATAATATTCTTTTTCTTTTCTAAACCCCGCGAAACACGGATAGTAAACTCCTGGCTTTCATCATCAAAAACCATAATTGAACCACCTTGAGCATTCGCCATCTTGATCGCGCTATCCAAAATTGTAACCAAAAGCTCATCTTGTTGAATTTCGACAAAAATATCCTGCGCAGCATCAATAATTTCCGGACGCACAACACCAGAACCCAGAGCTACATTGTGCAGTTTTTGTTTCTCCAATTCCAACCCAATGACATCTTTAAGCACTTCCGCCAATAAATCCAAAATCGCGCCAACCACCGCAACGGACATCTGGGCAACAGAGTGAATATCTTCCAAAAATCCATCATCAGCAACAGCCAATTGCCGGGCTAAAGCCAAATATTTTTCATCCGGCCATGGCGAAGAAAGCATCATTGGCCCAACAACTAAATAGAAATGAATTTGATCATCGGCGGGAGCAACAGGAACAGCAAAAACATGCAAATCAAAAGGATCTACCACTTGCAAATAGGCATCACCCTGCTCAAAATTTGCTAAAACAACACTATTCTGGGCATCCCAATCAAAAGCAAAAGTTTTTTTAAGAAAAGAAGAACCCAAACCACCTTGAGCACCTTTATTTCCCAAAGGCACAACAACCCTGCCAGCGGTGTCAACGATAAAAATATTAACGGCAAGAACATCTTCGAATTGATCGAGCAAAGCACGCCATTTCTCAGGCACTGCTTGCATCACGCTAATCGAGGCATTGACAGCGGGATTTCCCATTGGCAACATTATATACCACTTAACTTCTTAGACCAGTGTTTCAATAGATTTTTTATAAAAAACTTGTGCAATAACAATTGCCAATAACGCACCCAAAGCATTATTGAGCACATCATCAACAGAACAGGATCTTCCAGGAATATACTGCTGAACCCATTCGTTTAATATACCAAAAAGAACAGCAACCACAAATGCCGCGATTTGACGACGAAAATCAAAAGAACAAAAAGAAAACAACAATAAAAACGTCAAAACAGAATATATAGGAATATGCGCATAATTCAGCATATGATCAACAAAGGATTGGCTTATCCCAGAAACTTGCGGAGTCGGCTGAGTAGAACTATACAAAACCAAAGCCATAAACAAACCAGCAAGAATTAACCAAATATAACGAGGCAAACCAAACGTCCCTTTCATAAAGCAACCTATAGACGTTTTTGAATAGCGGCAAAAATCATTTGAGATTTTTCTTTATCACCTAAAAGCCCAACACGAATCGCAATGGTTGCCGATCGTTCCGTCTTGGCCGTAATGTTAATATTAACATCCGTCCCATCAGAAAATTCCGCAACAATCTTAGCCGTTAAACGATCCCCCTTGTCCTCTTTGATCTTTAATTTCATATCCCGCACCGCACGACTAGCCGCGCGGCGTAAATGTTCAGCGCTAACATTCACATCATTGGCAAGTTCACCTTTAACCCACGCATATCCACCAACCCCTGCAGCTGCGCCAATAACCAACGGCACACAACCCGATGACATTAAAATAAAAGACAACAAAAAAAAGCCAGAAATTCCCTGTTTTGATAACTTTATCATCTAAGCCCTCCCCTATTATGCAGCATTCTATTTTAAAAAAAATTCTTTAAGAGCATTGCCCAACTGAGCAAGATCATTTTTTGTGTGCGCGCCAGAAATAAAAAACGCCTCTAAATCTGCTGGCGGCATATAAATTCCTTTTTCCAAAAGATACCAAAAAAGCTTTCGATAAATTTCATCATTGGCAGCTTTGCGGGCATCCGCATAATTCTCAACAATTTGATCAGAAAAACGAAAACTCATCATCGCTTTATAATGAGAAATCCGAACCGCAATAGCATTTTTTACAAAAAAATCATTGAGCTGTTGAGAAAAAGTTTCGCATTTATCATTTAAAACTCGATAAAAATCCGGATTCAAAAGTTTTAGCGTTGCCAAACCTGTTCGCAAAACCACCGGATTCCCAGAAAAAGTCCCAGCCTGATAAACTCCCCCGAGAGGTGCCAAACAATTCATAATATCTTTTCGCCCACCATAAGCTCCAATCGGAAAACCACCACCAATAATCTTTCCCAAACATGTCACATCCGGAACAATACCGTAATCTGATTGAACACAACCTAAATTGCTACGAAAACCCGTCATGATTTCATCAAAAATAAGAACGATATTATATTTCTTAGTCAAATCCCGCAAAGTCTTCAAAAATTCTATTCTCGCCGGGATAACACCCATATTTCCAGCGACAGGTTCAATGATCACACAAGCAATATCATTAGCATACCGCTCAATTGTTTTAATCAAAACCTCAACATCATTATATGGAAGACTCAATGTATTCTTAAGATGACTTTCAGGAACACCCGCACTGGAAGATTGTGCAAGACTAGCAACACCAGAACCTGCCGTTGCCAATAAATCATCCGAATGCCCATGATAACACCCATCAAATTTGACAATCATTTGCTTTTTCGTAAATCCCCGGCTCAAACGAATAGCACTCATTGTCGCTTCAGTCCCAGAATTAACAAAACGAATCAAATCAATCGACGCAACAGCATGACCAATAAATTTCGCACAATCAATTTCCGCACGAGTCGTTACACCAAAACTCGTTCCCCTCTCAAGAGTTTTTTTCGCGGCAAGAATGGCATTACGCGGGCTATGCCCTAAAATCAACGCACCCCATGATAAGCAATAATCCGTATACGCATTCCCATCAACATCAAAAAGCTGGCTGCCTTTGCCATATTCCATAACCAAAGGACTGCCCCCAACGCCTTTAAATGAGCGCACCGGACTATTGACTCCGCCAACCATCACTTTTTGAGCGGCGGAAAAATGTTCTATCGATCGTTTATGGTCCATGAAAGAATCTCTTGGGTATGATAACTGATTATAATATCTGCGCCCGCACGCTTGATCGCGGTCAAATTCTCCAAAACAATATCCCGCTCATTAATCCACTTCTTTTGTGCCGCCGCTTTAACCATCGCATATTCACCACTGACATTGTATGCCACAATCGGTACTGAAAGACTGTGCCGCAACAAACTCACGATATCCAAATAAGCCAAAGCCGGTTTAACCATCACCATATCAGCCCCTTCAACAATATCTTGCTTGGCTTCTTTGAGCGCTTCGCGACTATTGGCATAATCCATCTGATATGTCTTGCGATCTCCGGATGATGGTTTGGAATCAGCCGCTTCTCGAAACGGACCATAATAAGCTGAAGCATATTTGACCGCGTACGACAAAATCGCTGTATCCTTAAAATGATTGTCTTCCAAGGCTTTCCGAATTGCGGCAATACGAAAATCCATCATATCTGATGGCGCAACAATGTCTGCGCCAGCCCCAGCATGCGACAATGCCATTTTTGCCAAGAGCGGCAACGATTTATCATTATCAATTTTTTCTCCATCGAAAATTCCGCAATGCCCATGCTTAGTATATGCGCATAAACAAATATCAGTCATAATTAAAAACTTTGGAAAATTCTTTTTCACCTGACGGATCATTTTTTGAACAACACCCGTTTCACTATAGGCGCCCCGAGCCAAGTCATCTTTTTTATTTGGAAGTCCAAAAAAAAGACCAGCCTTGCCGCCAAGCTTAATATACTTTTCGATTTCTTTTAAAAGCAAATCACCGGAAAAACGATAAATACCCGGCATCGACACAATGGTTTCTTTTTTCTTACTGCCCTCAATAACAAAAAATGGTTGAATAAGTTGATTAACATTTAAACGCGTTTCTTCAACCAAATAACGCATTGCTTTGTTTTTTCTTAACAAACGATATCTTGACATCAAGTTTTCATCTCCTTTACGGCAGTCAGTATAATATAGCTTCTAATCCTGGACAAGAATTTCGGAAAGATATCCTTGCTCACGCAAAGACTTCTGAGTTCGTCGTCCTTTAGCCAAGATAGTCCACTGCGAAGGAATTTTGCCATAATCAGCAAGAAAGTTATGTACCGTTGATGGGCTGGTGAAAATAATCTGTTCAACTTCCTCAGATGGCAACTTGCGATATGGCGGCTTGGTATTTTCATAAACCACAACTTCGGTAATCGCAGCACCGGACTTTGCAAGCTGTTGACGCAAATAGGGATTTGTTATCGACGACCTCGGAAAAACAATCGACCGACCTTTCAAACAAAGCGACCTTCTCATCTCTTTAAACAATCCCTCGCTGGTTTCATCATGAGCGACCAAAGTTGCTGAAAAATTATAAACATTCAATTGTTTCTCAGTATCAGCACCAATCACAATAAAAATCTTTCTTCGCAAAATATCCAAAGAGAAATTTTGCGCGGCAAGAAATTCAAAGAAATATTTAACACCGCAACGACTGGTTAAAAGAATAGTATCCGCTAATTTAACAGCTTTGATAAAATGCCTTGCGTTCTTAACTTTAACACCAGCAATGGCTATCATTGGAAAATGTATCAACCGGCCCATCATATGATATTTTTCAGGATATGTTCCAAGATATAAAATATTTTTCTTTTGCTGGCACTTTGCCAAAAACAGTGAAACTGTTTGCCCGACTATAATTAAAGCTGGCTGAGGCAAAGGATTTTGTTTCATTTTCTGCTGAATATTGGAAAGATCACCAACTAAAACTTTTTCATCAACCTGCGTCCCACGCGAAATAATCGCAACTGGAGTATTCAATGACCACTGCCGCACAGACAAAGATTTAACAATCACATCCAACTTGGTCAAACCCATCAGAAAAACCAATGTCTGCGCTTGCGGTATTGGAATCAAATCCTGCGAATTCTTCAATTCAGACTGCCCATGTCCACTTAAAAATGCCACTGATGATGAAAAATCACGAGCTGTCAACGGAATCCCCAAGCTCGACGGAATCCCAGTCGCAGAAGTCACGCCGGGAATCACTTCAACCTCAATATGATAAGCTCGCAAGTATTCAATTTCCTCAGCACCTCGGCCAAAAATCAAAGGATCCCCCCCTTTAAGCCGCACAACCATTTGCCCCCGCATAACCGCTTCTTTCAAAAGCCGGGACAAATCTCTCTGGGAAATCGTTGACTCACCTTTTCTTTTACCGACATCAACTTTTTTCGCGGTCAAAGCGTAATCCAACACATTTTTATGAACAAGATAATCATAAAAAACAATATCTGCTTTCCTAAGAATTTGCACACCTTTGAGCGTAAACAATTCAGGATCACCCGGCCCAGCACCAACCAAAAAAACTTTGCCATACTGACGGCGAATATCAATGCTTGAAAAAATCTTTTCTGATTCCTCGTCGCCCTGACGCCCAACCACAGCCAATTGCCCCTGTAGCGGCGTTCCCTCCCATGGCAAAACTTCTTTAATCCGCTTGTGCAAACCCAATCGTTTTAAAGCACACGTCGCTACAATCAGCGCATCCATCTTGCCCGCATCAAGCAATTTTAAACGTTCTTGAATCGTCCCCCGAATATCAATAATTTTAAGATTTGGATTTATTGTTAAAATTTGCTCTTTACGCAAAAGACTACTGGTCCCAATACGACTGCCCTGCGGCAACTGAGAACAAGGACAAGGACCAACCAAAGCGTCAGTTTCATCTAAAGCTTTGGTTAAAGCAAAAATCTTTAACCCTGGATGCAAAACTTTGGGCACATCTTTAGCACTATGAATAGCAATATCAATTGTGCCAGCCAGTACCGCGTCATCCAATACATCGCTAAAAAAATTGTCGTCAGAATTTTTCAATAAGGATGTTTTTTTATCCAAATCCCCTTTTGTCGCAAAAGTTGTCAGCGCATACTGAATCTGTTTCTTTGCTTTCGCTAATAAAGCAAAGACTTCGTCAACTTGAACCTTCGCCAAGGGACTAGCACGAGAACCAACCTTTAAAATAATCTTTGGAACACTTCTCATAGGGAAAATATTCTAACACAGGCCATCTGAATTATTAATAACTATTTAAAGTCGCTCGGCGGGAAAACTACTCTTCCAACATTTTTCGAATTTGCGGTAAAGCCGCGCGGGCCGCTTGCTCACCACGTTTGATAAGCTCCTCAACCTTATCCAACTCATACCAATTGATATAACTCAAATCCGGATGAATGACAACATCCGCGGAACGAGCACTTTCTAAAGCAATGACATATTCAGACGCTTGCAAAGTTCGAACAATAATATCAGAAACATTAGGATTAAAAAGTCGAGCAAAAAATCTTCCGATTTTGATCATAAGATATTTTTTCGGTGAAGAAAAGAAAGTCACCTGGTCATCAACAGCATTCTGCCGCTGTTCTTCCAAATACCCTTTCATAACCTGCTCTGGCGACTGCAAAACATTAACCGCAATGATTTTTTTAGCTCCCCCTTGAAGCAAAACATTTGTTGGCAATGGATTTAATACACCCCCATCGATCACCCATCGATCTTTCATCCTCACCGGTTCCATAACCCCCGGGATTGAAATACTTTGCCGAACGGCATCCGCCAATGATCCCGACTCTAAAACAAGTTCCTCTCGACGTAAAATATCATAAGAAATAATTTTAAGAGGAATACGTGTATCGTAGAACGTTTTTCCTTCTAAACCCCGGCTTTTGAGCCAACGAACGATCTTCTTTCCACCGATCAAAGCGGCAGGAGATATCACAAGGTCACAAAGCAATCTTATCATTTCCGATTTCTTTTCAAAATCCCGAGCCAAAATTTCCAACCCCTGAGAATCTTTACCTGTCACCCAAAACGACGCAACCAACGCCCCCATGCTGCTTCCAGAAATCATATCAATAGGAATCTTTTCTTGTTCCAAGACCCGTAAAACTCCAATATGAGCGACACCCAAAGCGGCGCCGCCTCCTAAAGCTAATCCCACTAAAACGCCGCTAATCTGCCGTGCAATTCGGCGCACTTCCATCGCATAAGGGCTATTGGGCCAAGGCAAACGAATCGTCAACATTTCACAATTTAAAACCGTATTCAATCCTTCAGGATTAATATAAGGAAACCGTGCATACACCGGGAAATCTATTTCATGGCTAATCTCTGAAAGATTCACTGGCGCGATTTTCTCATTGCTGGTCACAATCACTTTTAGAAAGTCAGGATTAAAATTTTCCTTCATTCGATCGGTCAGTTCAGTAATCATCAAACTAATCGCTTTAAGATCATCAGGTTTATCTTTGGTCAGCAAATGAACAACATCCGACTGGGTCAATGTTTTAACAACAATCATATCTTTTTCCGTCGGCAGGTCAACAATCGCAAAATGATAATCCGAAACCAAAGTCGTAACAAAATGACTGATGGATTCGACCAAAACCTGATCACCCGCTTCAAACACAACATTTAACATATCAACATTTAACTGCCCTCGAACAATACTCTCCTGAAGCTTTTCATAATTATCAGCAATATCTCGCAATGCAACCGGTGGTTTTAACCAAAATGGAGCCGCGTCGTCATTAGCCATCGCTGGCTGATTCTTATCCACAGGATTAATGCTGACCAAAATCACTTTCCGATGCGTTTGTTTCTCAAGCTCCAATGCCAAATTTGTCGCATACGTTGAACTCCCAGTTTGATGAATTGGACTGTAAACGGCAATAATCCGATGCTCAACATTTTCCTTAGTTGGCAACATACGGCTACGCAATTGCGTTGACAGAGAATGGCTCAGCTCGACTCCTAATTGCGGCATAAACTTCAAGATATCTTCAAAATCCGCTTTATCAATTTTGACTATGGTCGAATCATTGATTGCTTCATATGTGGAGGAATGATTTTCATTCGTGAAAAAAGAAATTATCCCAAACGGCATTCCCCGCCGATAGAATTCGACATCGGTTTTTCTTCGCCCGCCACCGGCACCCGAATAAGCTTGCACCCGTCCAGAAACCAAACAATACAAAGCATCTGGAGGATCGCCTTCTTTTCTAATAATCTCACCTTTTTTGAATTCAATAATATGAACACGACGCGCAATGCGCTGTAAAGGATACCAACCCACATTCTTAAAAAGAGGAATTTCTTTTAAGAGTTTATACCTTTGAACGATGGAGATAACGATGTTAACCATAATTTAAAAGAGAATATCCGTTTCAAGCCAAGCATATTTTTCTTGCATCAACTGATGGCTGACTTGAACATGTTGACGGTCATGATTATGGGCATTGCGGTTAAAATTTGCTTCAATGCGTCGACGGGCATCACGACAAAAAAGATCAGCTAATTCAACAGCATTGGCTTTATTATGATTTAACGCGACCGCATATGAACAACTTGACGCAATCGCAAAAAGATCAGTCCCAATATCAACCAAACGACCAAGAATTCCTTGCTTGGCCTCAAGTTTTTGCTGATACTTCAACATCGCAAAAAACATCACCCGCGCCAAGCGCTGACTGGCTCGCCGCGCATACAAAATATGATCGCGTAAAACCGGCGGCAAATTTCCCAAATCATGACTGCTTACTGGCAAATACAATTTGAACAACCACAATGGATAATATTTCGCCGCCGACAGAAAAGCCTTTAATTTCTGCGCTAAACTTGTTCTTGTGCTTAACAAAACTTTGACACGACTCAAATGCGGGTCTAAAGCCTCCCGAATAATAAACAATCTCATAATTTCTGAAGTTCCTTCAATAATCCGATTAATACGCAAATCACGCAAAACCCTCTCCACCGGCCACGACTTCATCCCTCGAGCTTTTAATGATGCCTCTGTTTCATACCCTTGTCCTCCCCGAATCTGCAAAGTTTCATCCGCCACTATCCAAGCCTGTTCCGTTGAAAAATACTTTGCAATGGCTGCTTCCAATCGGATATCTTTATTTTTATCATCCGCCATGGCAGCCGTTAAACCACTGATTGACTCAACAGCAAACGTATGTGCCGCAATATAACCCAGCTTTAAAGCCACACTTTCATGTTCACCTATCGCACTGCCCCATTGTTTACGCTCAACCGACCATTGACGAGCCACTTGCATACACCATTTCATCGCCCCAGCAGAAGCTGCTGGCAGAGTCAATCGTCCGGTATTTAAGGTCATCAAAGCAATTTTTAAGCCTTCCCCTTCCCCAACCACGATATTTTCGCGAGGAACTTTAACATTGGTAAACCGCAATAAACCATTCTGAATTCCGTGCAAACCCATAAATTGACAACGATGCACCGTTTCAAAACCCGGCGTATTGGTTTCAACAATAAACGCCGTAATCTGTTTCTTTTCCTTACCATTTTCAATCTTCGGTGGCGTCACAGCCATAACCACCAAAACATCAGCAATCGGACCATTGGTACACCACAACTTTTCACCATTAATTAAGAAATGCTTTCCATCATCGCTAGGGGTAGCGGTTGTTGTCATATTCCGAGGATCAGAGCCAGCGCCCGGCTCAGTTAAAGCAAAAGCCGAAACTGCTCCCTGGCCAAAAAGCGGCAAATACTTTTTCTTTTGCTGCTCAGTGCCAAAAAGTTTCAATGGTTGAGGCACTCCGATCGATTGATGCGCAGACAATAATACGGCCGTCGAAGCACAATAACTGGCGACCAAATGAATCGCGCGGCCATAATTGGTTTGACTTAGTCCCAAGCCTCCATATTCCTGGGGAACTTTCATCGCAAAGGCGCCAATCTGCCCCAAGGCTTTATACGCTTGCTCAGGAATTGTTCCACTGCGGTCAACTTCTTGCGGATTAATTTCTGCGGTAAGGACTGCTTTTAACTTTTCTAAAAATTCATCACCCTTTTTCTTGTCGACATCAGGCTGTATCGGAAATGGCGAAATCAACTTCCAATCTAATTGGCCATGAAATAACTTGAGAACAAAACTCGGGTACTTCCATTCGCTTTCACGAGCATCTTCCGCAAATTCCAAGGATTTACGCTTTTCCTCGCTGATATCCTTAGAAAACATACTCATGAGATATTCCTTTCTAAAAAAAGATCAATCAAATCACGCAAATGATATATTTTACTGTTAACAAACAACTTACAAGATTTCTACCTAAAGTATACGAGCTGGTCGACACAAATGCAACCTAAGCAAACGGAATTTTCATTAGACCTTACACTTTTTTTGCAGCTAAAACGATACGCGCATCCACAGCATAAGACCCACTGACATTCGTTAATAAGGGATTAATGTCAATCTCTTTAACAAAAGGCGCTAATTTCTGAATGGCCAATAGTGTTTTAATAATCGATGAATGATCAGCTTTCATGCCCCTAAAACCATCTAAAATATTTTTTGATTTGATTTCACCGATTAAACATTCTGCCTGCACAGCATCAAATGGGACAATTCGAAACGCAACATCTTTCAAAGCTTCAACAAAAACCCCTCCCAAACCAAACATCACGGCGGAACCAAATTGAGGATCTGTCGTCATCCCAACAATACACTCAATACCACTGGCCATTTGGATCAAATTAACTCCCAATAATTTGGCATGAGGTTGTTTGTTCTTAATATTAATCATCATCGCAGTAAATTTCTCACGCAATTCGGCTTTATCACGAATATTAATCGCAACGCCGCCGACATCGCTCTTATGAACTATATCCGGCGAAGCAATCTTCATCGCCAACGGATAAAGATTCTGGACTTGAGCAACCGCAACGGCTTCTTCAACATCATTAACAAAAGCCCACTTTGGCGTAGGAACACCGCACAATTCAAGAACTTTGCGGGCTTCATGTTCCATCAAAATTTCCCGACCTTGTGCACGGACTTGCTCAAAAATTATTTTCACCTCTGTTGGAATATCTGCCAACACCACGTCAGAGATAGAACGCATTTTGATATCGCGCCACTTGTAAATGCTATTTAAAGCCGACACAGCCACATCCACCAAGCTCGACGCTGGAATACAATTCTGATTCAAATAAACCAAAGCGTCTCTCGTCCAAACACCACCGACCATTGAAACGACCACCGGCTTATTGCGGCCAGCTTCTTCAAAACACTCTTTAACAACTTTGGCAATGTCCATCGGATCCGTTACGGCGGTTTCACAATACAAAACAATAACGGATTTGATTCGGTCTTCAGCAAACGCGATTTTAAGTGCCTGCCGATAACCTTCCAGTCCTGCGCCACCAGTCACATCAATAGGATTTTTTGTGCTACCGAAATCCGGCATGGTCGAACGAAACTTGGCCTCTAACCACTTTGGATCATCCAAAATCTTAATACCAAACTTTTCACATTCATCAGTCGCCGCAACCCCGATTCCACCGCCATTGGTAATAATAACGGTATCATCTCCCGTCGGTAAAGGCAGGGATAAAGCTCGCGCCCAACTAAAAGCTTCCGTAAATGTACTGGCCCGCAAAATACCCAGCTGATTAAAAACCGCATCATAAATTCGATCTGCCCCTGACAAAGACCCCGTATGCGAAGCGGCCGCTTTTGCCCCCCGCGTAGAACGGCCAACTTTTAAGATAACAGTTGGTTTTTCAATTTTAGTTTTAAGGAATTTTTTACCATCCTTAATCCCTTCCATATATAACAAAATCACATTCACATTCTCATCCTTATTGAAATATTCAATCAAATCCTGTTCATCGATATCGGCTTTGTTGCCCACATTAATCAAAGCAGCCAAACCAATTTTTTTCATAACAGTCCACCCCATCAACCCAATCCCTAACGCGCCGCTTTGAGTGATAAAAGCAATTTTGCCCGGGAAAATATCTTTAGGCCCAAAACTCGCGTTCAAATGCGTCGGCGCATAAGCAACACCAAAAATATTCGGGCCCAACAAAGCAATGTTATGATCATCAGCAATTTTTTTAAGCTTAAGTTCTTCTGTCATATTCCCAACTTCTCCAAACCCTGATGTAACCACAGCCACTGCCTGCACCTGGCATTGAGCGCATTCTTCCATCGCGGCAACAACCAAAGGCGCCGGTATCGCAATCAAAACCAAATCGACACCCCAAGGCACTTGTGTTAATGACGCAAAAGCCTTCCGGCCTAAAACTTCCGTCGCTTTGGGATTGATCGGGATAATCTCCCCCTGATATCCTCCTTCAATAATATTCTTAAGAATTTGGTGGCCAATCTTTTTGGGATCAGCAGACGCGCCAATGACAGCAATCCTTTGAGGCTTAAAAACAGCGTTGAGATTTTTCATAAAAACCTTTCTAAAAATCAACTTGTCTTGTTAATCGATTTATATTTTATAAAACTGATTTCAAATTATAACAGCTATCCCAACGATTTTGCGAATATCTCTTCAACAATTTCATTAACATTTTCCAACGATACCCCACTGTACCATACCTGCTCAGGATAAATCATGACCGTCACACCAGCAGCACATTGGCCCAAACATTTAACTTGCGTTATTCTAACCTGTGGGTGTAACCCCCGCTGCTTAGCTACTGCTCGCAATTGACGAAAAACTGCTTCGCCTTGCTGATCACCGCAACTGGGTTTTTCGCCTTTTCGATCATTGACGCAAACCAAAACACATCTTGAGTATGGAATTCTTTGTTTAACAATCATAAATTACTTTTGGGTTTTAACAACACCAGCGTTTCAATATGTTGCGTCCGAGGAAAAAAATCAAAAGGAATCACCTTGCAAATCTCCCAATCGGCTTGCCTAAAAACTTTTAAATCTCTCATCAAAGACTCCGGATGACAGGATAAATACAATAAGCGATCGATATTCTTTGCTGCCGCCATCGCTAATGCCACCGATAAAGCTAATCCTTGACGTGGCGGGTCAATCAAAGCGACCTGCGGGCCAGTCGATGGCTGGTTTAACAAATCCGGATAAATATCCTCCACTTTACCGGCAATAATTTCAAAATTTGTAAACCCATGATAGCTTTTATTATATTGCGCCATTTTAGCAGAATGAATATTGTCTTCAATTAAAACAACTTTGCCGACTAAATCAGCAAAACAAATTCCAAATAAACCTACACCCCCATATAAATCATAAAAAGTTGTTTTTGCATTAAAAACGTTTAAATCTTTAATCTCTTGCATCAAAAGTGGCAAAATAGCCAAATTCGCCTGAAAGAAAGTATCCAAAGCATAAAATATCTTTCTTCCACTAATTTGCGTCCATAAAAAATCTTTTTCTTCAAGTTTTAATGAGCGCCGTCCAATCCCGCCCCAGACAACGCGGCCATCTTCTGAAGTTTTAACAACCAAATTCGCGTTACGATATTTAGCAGGAATTTTTTCAATGGCTTGTTGTTTTAATCGGGGCAAAAAATTAGAAATTGCCGGCATGGCAATCGGGCACGAATCAACTTCAATCATCCATTTCCCATTGAGCGGCGAAAAACCCATAAATGTTCTGCCGTCACGAATCTTTAGAAATTTCATGTCCAGTCGTGAACGATAATGATACTCCGCCGGAGAAGCCACAATTGGCATCAAATGATCTGTTCCCATCATTCCTTGCGAACAAAAAAGCTCTTGCAAATATTCTTGTTTAAGCGCTAACTCGCGCTGATAAGTAATATTTTGATATTGACATCCGCCACATTGGCCAAAAACAGAACATAATGGCTGAGTTCCTTCACACTCTTGAATTTCTTGTTTAATCATCATTAAACGTAAACTATCGATTTCTTTCAGGCTGGATAAATCTAAACGACTTAATCATTGTATTAACTTTTTTCTCGTTAATGGAATAATCTTCTTTTAAGCCTGTAAACGTTAAAATATAAATTCTTGTCCCAACCATTGTCCAAACTGTCACATACTGGATTGGATTGGCTATCTTAGGATCATATCCAGAAAAAGTAAACCGATACCCTCTCTTGCCCCCCAACGTAACCGGAAAAGATTGACTGATTTCCATCTGTTCACCAAAAGTTCCAACCACTTGACTTACAATTTGCTTATTTAGAAAATCCGCTGTCATCGCCTGAGGCATATCTTTAATTGACACATTAAAATTCTCTTGAAAGACCGACAAGGAATCTTTTTTAGGTGCAATAAAAATAACAATCGCGCCATTCTTAGGATCAAGCACAGGTTTCCAATACGAAGGAAACTTGATAGAAAAACCAATTTTTTTATTCTTATATATTGCATAAGGGGTAACTTTAATATTCGCCAATAACCCTACAATAATAATCAACAAGCCGACAATAATCATAAAACCAAAAATAAAAGACAATCGCCGACTGCGTTCCATGTTCTGCCAATTTGTTATCCATTTAAACATGACCAACCCCTTAATTCTTTCCTGAATAAAAACCCGTTTTCTGCAAATGCAAATTCTTTAAATAATCTGCCGGCGTAAACCGATCAACGCCCAAACGCTCTTTAAAGAAATTTAAAGCATCAATAATATTCGAAATACCATACTGATCAGCATAATGCAAAAGCCCCGCGTGAAACGGCGGAAATCCTGTTCCAAGAATCATTCCCACATCAATGGTACCTGGCTGATCAACAATCTTGTCCTCTAAACATCGCGCCGCTTCATTAATCATCACCAATAATAAGCGATCCCTTAATTCTTTATATTGTTGCGCCGCCACAGGCTTAATCGCACACAAAGATTCAATAACCTTATTGGGAGAACGCCCACCGGTTCGATGCACATAAAAACCACTGCCTGATTTTTTACCCAACAGTTTTCTTTCAAAAACCTTAACAAAAATTTCTGCGGGTTTAAATCTTTCACCCAACCCTTGTTGCAAAATATATAAAACTTTAATGCCCACATCTAATCCGACCTCGTCAGACAAAGCCAATGGGCCAACCGGCATGCCAAAATCAGTCATCAATTGATCAATCACCGAGACCGGAACACCCTCTTGCAGCAAAAACCCGGCTTCATTAATATACGCCAACAAAATCCGATTAATTAAGAAGCCCGGTGAATCTTTAACCAAAATTGGAGTTTTACCCATCCGACGCACCAAAGCTAAAGCATCGGCAATGGTTTGCCAAGAAGTTTCCTTGCCAGTAATCAATTCCACCAAAGGCATACGATGCACGGGATTAAAAAAATGAAATCCCATAAAACGACTGGGATTGTTAACGGCTTGCGCCATTTCATTAACAGATAAAGCGGAAGTATTGGTAAACAGCAAAGCATCCTTGGCAACGTTTTGGCTGCACTGTGCAAAAACTTTTTTCTTCACCTCCATATTTTCGACAACAGCTTCAATCACGCAATCACAATCCGCAAACCCAGTATAGTCGAGCGTTGTCCCAATCTTAAGCATTTTAGCTGTTGCCTGAGAAGGCTTCATCTTTTTTCTCTGAACCATCTGATTAAAGATTTTAGCCGCAGCCTGTAGACCTTTGGCTAAAGCATCAAAATTGATATCCTTAACGCGCACGTTCATATCATAATAACTTAAAATCTGCGCAATCCCCCCGCCCATCACACCCGCCCCCAGAACACCACATTTCTGAATTACGCGCGGCGTTAAATCAGCACATTGCGGCGGCATCCATTTTCGATAATGCTCCGTCAAATAAAAAACTTTGATTAAATTCTTACAAACATCGCCGACAACCAAATGACCAAAAGCTTTCGCTTCCAACTCCAGCGCTTTCTCTCGTGGCGCCATAAACGTTTCTTTCATCAATTCCAAAACTTTTAATGGCGACGGATAAAACCCCTTTGTTTTTTGACGAACATTTCGCGCAGCCTGTTCAAAAACCAAAACATGGCCAATCGGATTATTGTCCATAAAAGATTTCAGCCCTTTACTTCGACGATGAAACAGCGCCTTTCTTTGTGCCGAATCTTTGATTTGATTGACAAAATCGCATAATCCCTCGTCTAAATTAACTTGTGGCAATAATCGATCAATCAGTCCCATTTTAAGAGCATCCCCACCAGAAACAACTTTAGCTCCCAAAATTATAGTCAAAGCCTGCGTAATGCCAAGCAAATGCGGCAAACGATACGTCCCGCCAAATCCAGGCAAAATACCCAGATTCACTTCCGGCAAACCAATTTTGACTTTTTCATTAAACGTCGCGATTCGATATTTGCAAGCCAACGCCAACTCACAGCCGCCGCCCAAAGCCACTCCGTCAATCACTGCCACCGTTGGAATATTTAAATCTTCCAAATGATTAAAAATATTCTGACCATACTGCGCTTTGCGCATACCAATATCAGTTGTGTTAATCCCTTCAATTTCTTTGATGTCTGCCCCCGCAATAAAAACATCTTTTTTGCCACTGCGGATAATCAAAACTTTGACTTTCGCATCATTCTGGGCCTGCGTTACAAATGCATTGAACTGCCGCAAAACATCAGCAGTCAAAACATTGACCTTAGCTTGGGGATCATTAAATTCAATGGTCGCCACATCCTGATCTAAGTGATAAAAGACAGCTTTTCCCATTAACGCTCCAGTATAACGGCCGCGCCCTGACCGCCGCCGATACATAAAGAAACCAAGCCTGTTGATAATTGATTGCGATTCATATGTTTTAACATTGTCAAAATCAATCGACTGCCGGTCGCACCAACTGGATGCCCCAAGGCGATGGCGCCACCGTTGACATTAAGCAATGCTCGATCGACATTGCCCAATAATCCGCTGTATCCAAAGTCCGCAGCAAACTGATTTGACTCCATCGCTTTTAAACATGCCAAAACTTGTACCGCAAACGCTTCATTGATTTCAATGGCCTGAATATCTTTTAATGTCATTTTGGCTTTTTTCAAAACCCGCGGAATCGCGTGCGCCGGTCCAATTCCCATACGCGCTGGTTCAACACCGACGACAGTAAAAGCCTTCAAATAACCCAATGGTTTACAATTCAATTGCTTGGCGCGGCTTTCGGACATGACAAAAATTGCGACCGCACCATCAGTCACCTGACTGGAATTTCCCGCCGTAACCGTTCCGCTATATTTATCAAAAATCGGTTTTAATTTGGCTAAAGCTTCCCTGGTTTGCTGTTCACGCACGCCATTATCCGATTCAACTGCTGCTTTATATTTTGGGCTGGGAATTAACGGAATCATTTCTTCTTTCAAAATATCACGGGCAGCCGCGGCTTTGTGATGACTAAGCAGAGCAAAATCATCTTGCTCTTGACGGGTGATGCCAAACTCTTTAGCCAAGACTTCCGCTGTCTGTCCCATATTTAATCCACACGACGGATCTGTCAACCCCATTTGCAAACCAATGCGCGGCGCATAATATGAAGGGCGCAATCGCACGATAGCTTTTAACTTACTGACAAAATCTTTTGCCCGATTCAAGTCCGATAATATATCCTGCAATTGCCGAGTGAACAAAAATGGATAATTGCTCATCGATTCGGTACCACCCGCCAAAATAAACTGAGCTTCACCACTCTGAATTTTTAACGCGGCCGTCACAACCGATTCAATACCCGAAGCACAATTGCGATTGACCGTAAAAGCCGGTGTCGTAAACGGCAAACCGCTTAAGACAGCAATGACTCGAGCAATATTGGCGGCATCCGAGGGTTGACCAACATTACCAAAAATCACTTCATCAATATGTTTCGCGTCCACACCACTGCGCTGCAAAAGTTCACGCACGCTATACGCTGCCAATTCCTGAGCGCTCATATCTTTAAAAGCTGAACCCATTTTACAAAAAGGTGTTCTTAACCCTGCAACAATCGCAATACGTTCCATAATTTTCCTTTTTTAAACGTTGGGTCGACGGTCAATGATCCGTTTTTCTTTATTCGCTGTTTCTAATTCCAACCGTTTGACCATATCCGCAATCGGGATAAAAACAACCTGATTGGGTGACACTTCTGTCATGTTCAATAATTTCTGTTTGACCGCATCCGTCAACTGAGATTGATTGACAGATTCTTTGCACGTCAGATAAACAATCAATTGGTCCACTTCAAAAGGATCATTATCTTTTTTACAAAGCTCAACTTGCCATTCTTCAATTTCTTTAAACTCCGATAGGCACACCGAAAAATTGCTAAAATTCACCAAAGACCCTTTGACCTTAGTGATGTGAACATCTTTCACGTCGGAAATCCGTGTAATATCACTGGACAAACGCGGCACAGTCCGCTGACAATGGGGACAAGGTTCCCAACGAATACCGCCTTTCACAAAGTCACCTGTGCGAAAACGCAAAACACTGCTGCCCCGAGAATCAATCGAAGTATAAACAATCTCCCCATCCTCGCCTTCACCTTTGACTTCACCGGTCTTGGGATCAATGATTTCAAAAATCTCTTTGTCAGGATACAAATGATACCCGCTGGTCAATGGACTTTGCGAGGGACATTCTGCCCACGCACACCGCGCCTCGGTAAATCCATAAGTACCAAATACCGCCACATTGTTCGCACCCATGGAAAATAAAAGCTCCTGTAACTTTAATTTAAAGTCAGGACTAACCCGCGCCGCGCCTAAAACAATTTTTTTTACCGATTCCAATCTTTTCCCTTGCTCTTTGGCTTGACGTAAAACATGATACACATAACTGGGAACTCCCAAAATCACCGACGGCTTCATTTTCATAATAGCCGAAATATTGCCTTGCGTTCCGGTCGATTTCCCGCCTCCGGTACTTAAAACCAAAGCACACGAAGCTAGTCCCCCGTACACAACCTGCCAAAATGCTAAATGCGGCGCAAAAGGAAAAAGATTAACAATGTATTCTGTATTTTTGATATCAAACAAATCCAGCATACGTGAACCCGAAAGATGCAAATTATCAATATCATATTTGGAATACAAATAGGACAATGGCTTATCGGTTGTTCCCGTCGTAAATGTGATAAAAATAGGTCGGTATTCGCGGCCAAGATTTTCTTGCAGCGCAGCACTGCCCTTTAATAATGATAAAGCTTTAAGTTTTAAAAGTTGAGACAGCGGCCAATGCTTCTTGATTTTTTCCTGATCGGGTTGAAGTAAAAAATCAATCGCTTTGCGCGGATTATTAGGATCAATAAAATCTTTTTTAGAAGTAAACGGAAGACGCTGCAAATCAGCAACTGTTTTAATCGAGCGCGGATCAATTTTGTGTTGTTTAAAAACCTGCTGATAATGCGGACTAAACGGATAAACATGACGCGTAATAAAATGCTGCAGTTTTCGATTCTGCAATGCTTGCAAATCCGTTTGTGATAATTTCGCTATATTTTGCCAAGGATGCATAAAGAATCGTAATTATATTCCGTTAATTAGTTTCAACACACTCTCAAGTATAGAACATCCTCGTCACAATTCAATGAGTATCACGGGAAAAAATTTTTAACCATACTTGGAAAAAGTCAAGATTTTTCCCGAGTATGGTTAAAACAAAAATAATATCCTTTTACCCCAAACACCAAAACACAAAAAGGGCGCTGAAGAATAAATTCCAGCGCCCTTAAGCAATACGTCTCTTATTTCATCTCTGTTTCTTCCATTTCAGATGGTTCTGCCATATCTGCGGCTTCCAACTTCTTGATCGCAGCTTCTGGGTCTTTCAAGAAGTCTTTTTTACACATTTCGCAGCAAAGATTATAAACTTTGCCTTTGTATTCGACGGTAACTTCTTGACCAGTCATCCCATCTTCACCGATTGCTTCTCCGCTGATCGGACAGATTTTATTCCCAACTTTGACAACCTCTTGCGCCAAAGCCGCGCTAACAATAAAGCCAATCAAGCCTAAAGCCAACGCTAATGTGATCATTTGTTTTTTCATTTCTCGCTCCTTGTTGTTGATGGTTTTTTGTTTTAACCTTGCTGCCCTCTTTTTAAAGATTCAATTTTCTTAATCGTAAAGCATTAGCTATCACGGATACCGAACTAAAGGACATTGCCACTCCAGCAATCATCGGGCTTAACAGTAACCCAAAAAATGGATATAAAATCCCAGCGGCAACAGGTATCCCTACGGCATTGTAAATAAAGGCAAAGAACAAATTTTGACGAATATTTTTCATCACGTGTCGGCTTAATTTTAAAGCCCGAACAATTCCCCGCAAATCGCCTTTGACTAAGGTAATTCCCGCACTTTCAATAGCGACATCTGTTCCTGTGCCCATGGCAATGCCCACCTCTGCTTCTGCTAATGCAGGCGCATCATTGATCCCATCACCAGCCATTAAAACAACAGCTCCTTGTTGTTTTAATTCTTTAACAATATCCTGCTTATCTTTGGGTTCCAACCCAGCGCGGACATCATCAATAGCTAACTCCTTGGCAATAGCTTCGGCCGTCTTTTGATTATCTCCCGTTAACATAATGACTTTTAACCCCAAATCATGTAGCTCCTTAATCGCTTGTGATGTACTTTTCTTAATGGGGTCTGAGATACCCAAAATGCCCAGAATATTTTTATCTTGCGCCACCCAAACGACCGTTTGCGCTTTTTCCTGCAAAGACGTTGCCTTTTCTTGTAAACTTTCAGATATCTTGCTAACAAAATCCATAATAAATTTTTGCTTACCTAAATAAACATTTTTACCATCAATTTTGCCTTTGACTCCACCCCCTGTAATGGATTCAAAACCTTCAATAGCTTTCAAATCGATCGCCTTATCTTTTGCATAATCCAACACAGCCCGAGCCAATGGATGTTCACTGGACTGCTCCAAGGAACCAGCAACAATAAGCAAGTCTTTATCATCAATGCCATCTGTTGTTAGAATCGATGTTACCCGTGGCTTTCCCTCAGTGAGTGTTCCGGTTTTATCTGTTAAAACGTGGGTAATTTTCTCAGCTTTCTCAATGGCCTCTGCGCTTTTAATCAATATCCCCGACTGCGCTCCTTTCCCAACGCCAACCATAATTGACATTGGCGTCGCCAAACCCAAAGCGCAGGGACAAGCAATAATCAAAACAGCAATCGCATTGACCAGCGCATAAGCCAATGCAGGCTGTGGTCCCCAGAGTGACCAAATTATAAATGTTAAAATAGAAACACCAATAACAACCGGCACAAAAACTCCTGCCACTTTATCTGCCATCCCTTGTATAGGCGCTCGAGTCCGTTGAGCCTCAGAAACCATATGAACAATTTGTGATAGCAATGTTTCAGAACCAATCTTCTCTGTTTTCATCACAAAAGCACCCGTCTGATTAACCGTTGCTCCGATAACTTTGTCTCCTTCTTTTTTCTCAACCGGAACAGGCTCACCTGAAATCATGGATTCATCAATCGTACTTTTGCCTTGTGTAATAACACCGTCTAAAGGAATTTTCTCTCCAGGACGAACACGCAGCAAATCTCCTTTCTGAATTTGATCAACATCCACTTCTTCTTCCCCGGAACCCGTAACCTTATGTGCTTTTTTTGCCGCAAATCCTAATAATGCCTTGATCGCTTGTCCTGTCTGTGAGCGGGCACGAGCTTCCAAATATTGTCCCAAAATGACTAAAACAGTAATAACAACACCGGCTTCAAAATATAATCCTAACTTGCCATCCATTTTGAGCGATTCAGGAAAAATCTGTGGGATTAAAACAGCCGCCACACTGTAAAAATAAGCCGCACCCACCCCGATGGAAATTAATGTAAACATATTCAGACTACGATTTAGAATAGCCTTCCATGCCTTAGTATAGACAAATCCGCCTGACCAGAAAATCACAGGTGTTGCCAAAATAAGTTGAAGCCAACCTGAAATCGCGTGAGAAATGAATTCAAGTTTTAGGACTGGGACCATTTCCACTAACGCAAGAATAACAACGGGAAGTCCTAAAACTAACCCAATCCAAAACTTACCAGACAGCGCTTTGATTTCATTTTCTGCCGCATCATCATTGCCAATAGCATTCTTAGGTTCTAAAGCCATCCCACACTTGGGACAATCTCCCGGATGATCTTGTTCAACTTCTGGGTGCATCGGACAAATGTAACTGTGACCTGATTGTTGCGCCAAGGGTTTAAGCTCCCCTTCTTTGCCTGCACTTAAAAACTTCTTTTTACAATGTTCACTACAAAAATAATGTTTCACGCCATTTTTCTCAGCCTTGATCGCTGTTTTAGGATCAACAGTCATTCCACAAATAATATCTTTTTCCATAATCACCTACTTCTGTTTGATCCTATTAGAATCATTAATTCTCAACCCCAACCCCATATTCATAAACCATCCGACCGCCATGATGCGCCGTGAAAGAAACCAAACCAACAACCGCCAATAAAATAATCAAAAAAACAAAACGAAAATATTTTGACAAAAACACTTTAGAAATCCACAAAACAGGCAATGCCGCCAGAGAAAATCCCATTGTCCACAATGCCCACATACGATGCTGTGTTAATAAGGGATGATTCAAATGCAGACGTGCTTGTTCCCATATCCCACTGCGAACAACCACAACACTGGCCAAAGCGGCGACAACAAACAAATACATTGCGGTTTGATGCAAGCGTTCTTTACGCAACAATAAAGCAAAAACTTCAAATCCCAAAGCCGTCACAAACAAAGCGATTGGGAAATGAACCAGTTTGGGATGAAGTGGTATCAATTGTTCAAACATATAACCCTCTAAGATTAACTTTTTGATCCTCACGCCAAGTCCGCCTTTAATGCTTTTGCAATTCCGGCATAGGCAGCTTGCTCACGTCAACTGTCCCCTGTTTCATTTCATATCGCCATTTCCAAATATAATAAATAACAGGATAAACCAACAGCTCCAAAATAAAACTACTGAAAATCCCTCCAATCATCGGTGCGGCAATGCGCTTCATCACATCCGCTCCCGCGCCCATCGACCACATAATCGGAATAAGCCCCATAAACATAGCCGCCACCGTCATTAGTTTAGGACGAATACGCTTAACTGCGCCATGAATAATCGCCTCTTCCAAATCTTGCTGGGTTCGCATTTTTCCCTGACGGACAGCGTCATAATACGCCAAATCCAGAAATAAAAGCATAAAAACTCCTGTTTCCGCATCCAGCCCCATCAGCGCAATCATCCCCACCCACACAGCAATGGACATATTGTAACCCAACACCCACAAAAACCAAATAGCCCCTACTAATGAAAATGGTACCGCCAATAAAACAATACCCGCTTTAATCGGCGAACGCGTGTTCATATACAAGAGCATAAAGATCAAGAAAATCGTAATTGGCAAGACTACACGCAACCGGTCACGCACGCGGAGCATATTTTCGAACTGTCCGCTCCATATCAGCGAGTATCCTGTCGGCAATTTTAATTCCTGTTCCACAACCTTCTTAGCCTGTGCAACAAAACCACCAACATCACGCCCGGCAATATCCACATACACATATCCGGCTAACATCCCATTTTCATCACGGATCATCGCCGGACCTGTAGCCAACTTGATATCCGCCAATTGTTCAATCGGAACCTGTGCTCCGGACATCGTGGGAACCAAAACACGCCGCAGTTTCGCAACATCATCACGAAATTCACGCGCATAACGAACATTGACTGTATAACGTTCTCGGCCTTCAATCGTGGTCGTCACTGGTTCACCACCAATAGCCGAAACAATAATTTCTTCTACGTCCTTAACAGAAAGCCCATAATGCGCAATTTGATCCCGTTTAATATCAAAATCAATAAAGTACCCACCGGTTACGCGTTCAGCATAAACACTGCGCGCACCTTTGATATTTTTGACAATGCTTTCAATTTGAGTACCGATCTTTTCAATCTGTGCTAAATCAGGGCCAAACACTTTAATACCAACAGGTGTTCGAATGCCCGTCGACAACATATCAATTCTAGCTTTGATAGGCATTGTCCACGCATTGGAAACTCCGGGAAATTGCATTTTCTGATTCAACTCGGCAATAATATCTTCCTCTGAAATTCGATCAGGCCAAATCGCTCGAAAAGGCATTTGCAATAATTTTGGAAATTTTGAATACCACCTTTGCACCCCACGCCACTGACTTTCCGGCTTGAGAATAATAGTTGTCTCCATCATTGAAAATGGCGCCGGATCGGTTGATGTCTCTGCCCGACCAGCTTTCCCAAAAACCCGTTGTACTTCGGGGACCGTTTTAATCACCTGGTCCATCTGCTGCAAAAGTTTACCCGCCTCGGTCACCGACAAGCCCGGTAAGGTCGTGGGCATATAAAGGATCGTTCCCTCGTTTAAAGGAGGCATAAATTCTGAACCCAAGCGAAAGAAAATAGGGATTGTCGATAAAACCAAAATACCAGCAGCCAGCAACGTTGCACGACGATATTTCAAAACACAACGACAAACCGGTTCATAATATTTGAATAAGACCTTGCTGATCGGATGCTTTTCTTCTGGATAATATTTACCGACAAAAATACTATTTAAGAAATTTGAAATCCAAACCGGACGAAATTTTATCGAATCAATCCGTGTAAACAACATCCGCATGGCTGGATTGAGCGTAATCGCCAAAATAGCGGCAATGGCCATAGCAAAGTTTTTGCTAAATGCCAGCGGCCTAAATAATCGTCCTTCCTGATCAAGCAATGTAAAAACCGGCAAAAAAGCAACCGCAATCACAATCAAGGAAAAGAAAACTGACGGTCCCACTTCTTTTAAAGCTTTCAAAAGCACATCGTGATAATCGCCCTTGCGACCGCCGGCATCCCATAACTGCAATTTCTTATACGCATTTTCAACTTCGATAATCGCGCCATCCACCAAAACTCCAATAGAAATCGCTATGCCCGCTAAAGACATAATGTTGGACGTTAATCCCATCAATGCCATCGGAATAAAACTTAATAAAACCGCAATTGGAATGGTGATAATTGGAACACTGGCCGATGGGAAATGCCACAAAAAGAAAATGATCACCAGCGCAACAATCAGAATTTCTTCAATTAACTGATGTTTCAGTGTCTCGATGGCCCGATGGATTAAATCAGAACGATCATAGGTCTCAACAATCTCAACACCCGGCGGTAAGGAGGATTTGACTTGTGCTAATTTTTTCTTAACCCGTTCAATCACATTCAAGGCATTCTCGCCGGAACGCATCAAAACTATTCCGCCGACTGTATCACCTTGGCCATCCAAATCCGCAATCCCTCGACGCATATCCGGGCCCAGTGTAACCGAAGCAATATTTTTAACCAAAATTGGCGCGCCACTCTGATCATTGCCAATCACAATGTCTTCTATATCTTTGGCCGATTTTATATATCCACGCCCGCGCACCATATACTCTGTGCCAGAAAACTCGACCAGCCGACCACCGACATCATTATTGCTATCCCGGATGGCTTGGCTAACCTTCATCAGCGCAATATTATACGCCAACAAAGCATTGGGTTTGATATTGACTTGATACTGCTTTTGAAAACCACCCACCGAGGCGACTTCCGCAACCCCCTCAACGGATTGCAGCCAATAGCGCAAATACCAATCTTGAAATGAACGCAATTGCGCAAGATCATTTTGTCCGGACTTATCCACCAAAGCATATTGATAAACCCAGCCAACAGATGTCGCATCCGGTCCCATTTCCGTGCGGACACCCTCGGGCAATTTTGGCAAAATTTTACTCAAATATTCCAAAGTGCGGCTACGCGCCCAATAAATGTCAGTTCCATCTTTAAAAATAATGTAAATAAATGAATACCCAAAATCCGAAAACCCGCGAATGGATTTGACCTGTGGTGCTCCCAACATCGCGCTGATAATAGGATACGTCACTTGATCTTCGATAATATCGGGTGAACGATCCCAACGCGAATAAATGATCACCTGTGTATCCGAGAGATCGGGAATCGCATCCAACGGAATATTTTTCATGCTATAAACCGCAATTAAAATAGCGACGAATGTTAAAATCAAGACGATATATTTGTTTTTAGCTGAAAATTCGATAATTTTTTCAATCATATTGGCCGTCTCTCCTTGAAAATCTTACCCATTACAAAGCTCCCTTAAGCTTGCTCTCTGCATCAATCAAGAAATTACCGCTGGTGACAATCTCCTGACCTTCAGTCAACCCCGAGCGGACTTCATAAAACTCGCCAGCTTTGGGCCCCAAGGTCACTTCAACCGGAGTAAAATGATTGTCTAAAACCACATAAACAATTTTGCGCATTCCCGAATCCATAACAGCCTCTTGGGGAATAGCTAATTTTTCTCCCAAATCAATAAGAATCTTAGCGTTCACAAACATTTCCGGTTTTAATTTACCGTCCTTATCGTCTACCTGTACCCTGACACGCACGGAACGACTTTCGGAATCAAGAATCGGAGTTAAAGCTGTGATTGTCCCGTTAAAAATATCTCCAGGATAAGCCACCGCATCAATCAAAACATTTTGACCTTCCTTAATCAGTCCAATTTCATATTCATACACCGGAATATAGACCCACGTTTGTCCGGAATGACTTGGCAAATACAAATTCTCTTGCGCTGCCCCACTATTTTTCAGAGCGTCCACTTCCGACTTGCTCATTCCTAATAATAAAAGTTTTCGCTCTGCGGAAACCAAAAGTTGAGCAGATTGTTCTTGAATGGAAACCAGCGCACTATGTTGAGTTGCCGCGGCCGTCTTGACAGCTTGCAAATATTCTTCTTGCGCAACGTAAAGATCTGGGTCATAAGCCACTTTGCCGACTGTAAAAATTTCAACAGTCAGGCAACGTTTTTTCACAATGTCTTTTTTAACTCCAATGAGCTGCTGCTTACTATTATTTATCGCGACTCCTGCCAGAACTGTTTGAGACTCTTCATAGACAGGGACATAATCCATGCCCATCGAATCTTTCATCGGCACCGGCGAAGTTATGGCCGGATTCATGGGATTACGATAAAAAAGAAGCTTGTGTTGACTCTTGGCTTCATTCAAAGATGATGCCGAGGATTCAACATCTTTTTTCACAAGATCCATATCGCAAATTGGGCAAGAACCCTTATGGTCAGAGATCACTTGCGGATGCATTGGACAATAATATTCACTTTTAGCCGCATGCTGATGTTGTTCATTCCCGGAGCAACCTTGCAAAACAAAACAAATGGAAACGAAACTAACCGTCACCAAAAATATTAAACCAAACCATATTTTCTTTTTCATAGCTTCTCCTGTTCTTGCAATGAGCCACCAACAGAGCGTTCAAGATCAGCCAACGCGACCTGTAAACTAGCTACCGATTCAAAATACTCAATTTGCAAATCTCTTAACATGCGCAAAGAATCCAATAATTCCAAAAAGCTTACCGAACCTGATTCATAAGCTCGTCGAGCTGTGGTCACCGCTGATGTCGCTTGCGGCAATACCCCTGTCTCATAAATTTCTACCAAATGACGAGCCGCTTCATACTTGGCAAAAGCGCTTCTTGCCTCAAAAACCACAAGATTTTCAGCAGACTGATAATCTGCTTTGGCCACCTGAAGATTCGCTTTGGCTTCTTTAACACCCGACAATTGTTTTCCCCAAAACCAAAAAGGAATATTGATGCCCACCATACCGCTCCACTCTCCGTCTTGAAATGAGCCATTTTGTTGTGATCTTTTATACTTCAATGTTACATCCGGCAAAAAGTCCTGTTGACTCAATGAACTTTCAATTTCTGCTTTATCAACGAGTTCCCGCATGGATTTCAGTTCAGCACGATCATTTTTTGCTAAAATGCTGACATCCTCTGGACTCAGCACCAAATCTTTTATCGAATCTATTGGTAAAAGCGTGATGGTTGCGTAATCTTCACGCCCCAACAGCGACAACAAAAGACTCTCTGCAATTTTTGCCTCCTGCTCATAAAGAACCGCCATATTAGAAAGTTTGGAGTACTCAACTTGAGCGCGCAACACATCCTGTTGACCAATTTTATTAACAGCATATTTCTTAGTAGCGATTTCAACAAACTGACCCATCAAGTTTAAAGTGTCGTTAATGTAATCAACCTTACGTCGATTAAGAAACAATTTTGCATAAGCGTCCTTAACCTCTTTAATAATCGTTCGTCGCGTTTCCTCATAGTCTTGCTCTAAAGCATTGGCTTGTTTCTGCGAGGCTTGCTTGCGCATGATGATCTTGGTGGGAAATGGAATCTCTTGAGAAATAGCTAATGTTTTCATTGGACGAACCTTGCCGCCACCAGCCATCGATGCCGCGGGACCAATTCGATCATATTCATATTCCACCATCGGATCAGGAACGCTGCGAAAAATCTCAACTCGAGCTTTGGCCGCCTCAAGACGATATTGTGCCGCTTGTAAACGCGGATTATTTTCTAATGCCTCTTGTATCAAAGAAGATAATGAGACTTTTTCTAAGGAAGAAGATTGCGCAATTATTTCTTTTGCCGCAAAAACGGGCTCAACAATTCCAACAATGATAATCAATAAAACGATTAGCTTCTTTAACATGATAACCCCCTTTGACACACAGAAAACACCCTTGAACAGAAAGTTCACAACAATTTAAAACAAGGCTGTAAAAAAGGGACTATATGCGGAGAATGGGATTTTGAGGAAATAACGAAGATTGTTGCTGAGACGTATCGTAATACTTAAACATAACTGACTGAAAAATACGAGGCGAAAAAAACACGTTTGAATTCGAAAGAATTGGCGCCACTGAGGAAAGTTCAATATTATTTGTCTGCGCAGCGTCCGCGCTAGTGACAGCTTTGAGCTTGGCATGTGGACAATCTGAAGGATGATGTGATTTTTCTTTTTGTGGACAAGACGAGCATTTGGAACTTTTGTGTACAGCGGCATCAGCCTTTAAGCAACAACACGAAATCAGAAGAAAAGCGACCGGAATTAGCAGCAGTAAACTAAAGAGTTTTTGATAACCACGAAGAAACATTGCAAACCTTCCTGCTAGATTAAACGCAACCACTTTCAAAGTCTAGCCGAAAATTTACTATAATGCAATGGCTTTTTAAAAACAATAACCTTTCCCGTTTTGCCCCAAATTATTTTTTGGTCGCAAAATTCAAGCCCCACGTGTAAGGATAAGGATAATCAGCGGAGGACAAATCCTGCTTTGTAAACGAAGAATAGAAAAGATAGTAAAATCCGTTTCTAAAAACCACATCCGGGCCATTGGCCAAACCCTCATCTTCCGAGCTGGCTTTTCTATCCCACTGAAAATCATATTGGCTTTTGCTGGTATACGTCCATTGAATCCCGTCAGACGAGACAGCATGATAATACCCGCCCACGGCTAATCCAGGCAAACCATAAGTGCTGTACGCAGGATCATCAATCACAACCCACATTTCATAAATTTTCGAAACATCATTATAGATAACTGTTGGCTGCTGAGCCACAACACCCACTGTTTGATCATTGAGTAAAGACATCAACGATCCGTTCTGATCCCAATGAATCCCATCGGTGGAGGAAGCATAACAAATCCCTCCGTCTACATATTTTCCGGAGCTATTGGTTCCGGCACAATAAAACCACATTTTAAACAATCCATCTCTGTACATCACGTCGGGGTCCGTAACCAAACCATCAACCACCGCAGGATTTTCGGCAAAAGCCATTTTTGCGTCAAAGACTAACCCAGATGCACCTTTGGGAGACTGAATAGAGGAAATCCGTGTAAATGTATCTGGATTATCCGATACCGCTAACCCCATGGAATAATGATCGCGATCATCACCAAAGTCTGTGTTGGTTCCAGAATAAAACATAAAATACTTGAAAATGTTTGGCGATGTTTCAACCGAAACAACCGAACAGGTTTCAACCATATGGCTATCCCATGTCCCGGAAGCACCACGATCTAAAGGGATATCGTCTTTAACTGTCCATGTGATTGCATCGCTACTCTCGGCGTGTTTAATCACTTGAACATCCTGACTCATAATCATACTGGAAAAATAAGCATGCCATTTTTGAGTTTTTTGGTCGAACATAACGCACGGATCTGCCGCATTAAAGCCTTTTTCTTGAGCTGGTCCAATTTTGAATTTAGCCGGATTGACAATCAAATTGTTCGGAAACCGTGACCAAGTTGTAGTCTCAGGCGGAACATACCCGCTAGGCGCAGGATCTGGGTCTGGAACTGGCACTGGATCCGGATCTGGAACAGGAACTGGATCTGGGACAGGGTCTGGAACCGGAACTGGATCGGGGACTGGATTCGGAACTGGCTCGGGATCAGGAATCAATGATTTATTGACTAACGTAAATTGCACAGTTTGAACAATTGTCCACCCTGCTCTAGTCTTCTTAAGAATGTCGGCCTTAATAATTTTTGTTAAGCCATCAGAAAACATTTCATTCAAAAAATAAAACTGTAGCGGTTGATTATTGTTTTGTTTAGCCGCATGAACAGGAGTGCCATCAATAGAAACAAAATAGCCTGTGTCAGCAAAAACAGACTTAAGGGTAAAATCAAGCACGCCAATTGCGCCGGGTTGAAGATCAATTTCATAATGACCATTATGAGACAATGCTAAGGGCGGAGAAACAACATTATTAGCAACTATGTAAAGATCCATCTTCTTTAAAAGATTCTGGGATGTTTTCGGAAGCTGATTATAAGTTTTGCCGTCAATTGCTGGGATGTAGGAGAAAGTGGCCGAATCGGCAGCTTGGCAACCCACAATTAGCAGCAGCGAAAGAAAGAAAAAACAAAAAGCAAACAGAACTTTTCTTCCCAAAAAACAACCTCCCATCTGATCCGCCTTTCTAAAGCAGCCCCAAAAGCTCATAATCTTTATCACAACTTCGCATCTGCTCAATCTAATATTTATTATCCTTGCACAAGTATAAAACCCATCCTATATAAAAGCAAACGGACACAAAAAACGAAAAACACAAAAAAACTCCCGCTAAACAGCAAGAGTCTTTTTTATCCTACGAAAATTGAAAATCTTATTTCATCGTCAAAGCGGAAGCTTTGGTTTCAATCGATTGAATCAATTCGGCGAAGGCTTTTTCGAAAGCGACGACACCGTCGGCAAGAAGCTTGTCACAAATCGCATCCACATCAATGCCTTGGGTATTCAAATCCATCAAAACCAAACCGGCTGCGCCGGCTTCACCGCCGGTTAAAGCAACCTTGGTCGCCCCGTGGTCCATGAAAGCTTTTAATGTTTTTTCGGGAACGGTATTGACGGTATTGGCGGCAATCAAATCATCGATATATTTGACATCACTGTAAGCGGGATTTTTGGTCGAGGTTGAAGCCCAAAGCACGCGCTGAAAACCAGCGCCTTTGGCCGCAAGATTTTGAAAACGGCTGCCTTTCATAAAATCGATGGCTGTTGAATAAACCATTTGGCAATTGGCCACTGCGGCTTTGCCTTTTAGAAAAGCAAGTTTTTCTTTTTGAGAAACGGCAGGAATCTTTTTATCTAAGATAGCATCGACGGTATTGTCCAATCGGCTGACAAAAACACTGGCCACGGAAGCCACTTTGCTCAAATCTGCTTGGCCTTGGCTTAAACGTTCCAAGCCTTTTAAAAAAGCATTAACTGTGCTTTCATATTGCTTCAAGGAAAATATAAGCGTCACATTGACATTAATGCCCTGCGCTAATAATTCCTCAATCACCGGAAAACCTGCCGGCGTTGCCGGAACTTTGATCATAATATTGGCACGACCGGCCTTGGCATACAGCCGCTGACCTTCCTTAATAGAGGCCTGTGTGTCATTGGCCAATTGCGGATTAATTTCCAGGCTCACATAACCATCCAAGCCCTTGGTCGAATCATACACTGGTTTGAGAATATCGCACGCCTCTTGAATATCAGCAATGGTCAATTCATCATAAATTTCAAATGTTGTTTTTCCCTCTGCTTTAAGTTGAGAAATTTTGTCATCATAATCTTTGCTTTGGCTGATCGCCTGATTAAAAATACTCGGGTTTGAGGTCATGCCGCGCAAACCATCGTCCACCCATTTTTGCAATGCCCCGGTTTCTAAAAGCGGTCGACTAATGTAATCCAGCCAAAGGCTTTGGCCAAGGTCTGACAATTGATGCAACTTTGTTTGGGACATTATTTTTTCCTCTTGATCACTTTGCGAACCGCTTGCGCGATATCGACATCTTTTAAATGATAGGCTTTGAGTAATTCTTCTGGAGTTCCACTTTCGCCAAAACTATCAGCGACGGCAACCATTTCAACCGGCACTGGCTGATGTTGAGCCAAAACTTCGACCACCGCACTGCCTAATCCACCATACATTTGATGCTCTTCGGCTGTTACAACAGCGCCGGTTTCTTTGGCCGCGGCAATAATCGCGTCCTTATCAATCGGTTTGATCGTGTGCATATTGATCACGCGGGCATCAATGCCTTGACCTTTAAGAATTTCGGCAGCTGCTAAGCTTTCTGAAACCATAATTCCGCAAGCGATAATCGCAACATCTTTTCCGTCGCGCATCACGTTGGCTTTACCAATCACAAACGGATCACTTTGCTGGGTGATAACAGGTAAAGGCGCGCGTGAGGTGCGCATATAAATTGGACCGTTTTCGGCAACAATGGTACGTGTCGCTTTGCAAACTTCAATATTATCAACCGGACAAATCACGCGAATATTGGGAAGCACGCGCATAATCGCGAAATCTTCTAAACATTGGGCAGACGCGCCATCCTGACCGACGGTCAAACCGGCATGCGAGCAAACCACTTTGACATTGCAATTGTTGTAGCAGACGTCCATGCGGATTTGGTCATAAGCGCGATTGGTAAGAAAAACCGCGAAGCTCGTCGCGAATGTCACGAACCCTAAGGTGCTGGCACCGGCGGCAGTGCCGACCACATCTTGTTCGGTAATACCCAGATTAAAGAATCTGGCCGGATAAGCTTTTTTGAAATATTCGGCGCGGGTGGCATCTTCCAAGTCGCCGGAAAATACCAAAATCTTGTCATTGGTTTTTCCCAACTCAACAAGTTCATTTCCAAAACCATCTCGTGTTGCGATCATTTCAGTCATAAGATCATTAAACCCTTTCTAAAATTTCGAGCGCATCTTTAAGTTGTTGAGTGTTGGGCGCTTTGCCGTGCCAACCAGCTTGCAATTCCATAAATTTAACGCCTTTGCCTTTGAGTGTATTGGCAATAATCACCGTCGGTTTGTCTTTGGTCGCTTGGGCTTGGTCCAAGGCCGCAATCAAAACCGAAAGGTCGTGTCCGTCGACACTAAGAACATGCCAGCCAAAGCTCTGCCATTTTGTCGTCAATGGTTCTAGATTCTTAATATCGCTGATCAAACCATTTTCTTGCACTTGATTGTAATCGACAATCGCGCAAACATTATCCAATTTGTGATGTGCTGCGGTCATGGCGGCTTCCCAAACGGAACCTTCTTGCAACTCACCGTCGCCCATCAGACAAAAGGTGCGAAAACTTTTTTTCAATAACTTAGCCCCAATCGCGATGCCATTGGCAACGCTCAGTCCATGCCCCAAGGAACCGGTATTAAATTCAACGCCGGGGGTTTTAACATGCACGTGGCCTTGCAAAAAACTGCCCATTTTACGAAAGCGTTTCAATTCTTCTTTAGGAAAATATCCGGCATTGGCCAGCGTGACATAAACAACCGGACTGACGTGACCTTTGGAAACAATCATCCGGTCACGGTCTTCCCACTTGGGATCCGTCGGGCGATGCTGCATTTTATAAAAATACAACGCAACCATAATTTCAACGGCCGACAGCGAACCACCGGGATGGCCGGAACCAGCGAGATTTAAGGTTTCTAAAATTTCTTTGCGGAACTCAAATGCTTTTTGTTTCAATGCTTGGATATCGGGGGCTTGTGGCATAAAATCTTTACTCCGTGCAGGGTTAAAACAAGACATAGGTTAATTTAAGTGCGTGCTAACATTCATTTTTCTCCCCACTTTATAAGAGAGCGTTTAGAGGCAGCGCAAAGGGAATCTTGCACCACCTTCCCTCGAGGGAGGGGAAAACGTAATGGGCCATGCAGGACTTGAACCTGCCACCCTCTGATTAAGAGTCAGATGCTCTACCGAGATGAGCTAATGGCCCAAAGTTACATCATTTAACCAAATATTCCTCAGGAAAACTTTGGGTCAATACCGATTTACAAAAAATCTTTTCTCCAGAGTAAAGCGGTATGGCCCTTCAAAAACATTATCAAATAAACTTACAAATCAACCTTCAGCGAAATTTTGGGCCAATCCCGTTTTCGGGATGGCCCGACTAAAATTCACCAAATCAACATTTTCAAGATAATTTCAAATCAACAAGACCCACAATATAACAGAATTATTTTTTGCTGTAAAGCGCGAAGTCGATAAGAAACATTGAAAACCTTGCACTCCTTTTGGTTCGAATGTAGAATCACTGGTCTATGAAGTTATCGTTCCTAAAATATTCAGTCCTCTTTTGGGCCCTATTATTCTGCACCACGCTTATTTATGCTCAACCGGCGTCCATCATCGATCAAATGATGCGCATCAAACCGTCTCTGGTTGAAATCACCGCTGTCAACGTGGCAGCAAAACTCGATACTCCAAAGCAACGGTCCCTTGCCAAAGATCCCAAAACTGGAAGAATTGTTGTTCTCAATAAGGGTACCACCCTTGCCACTTATCAACGCAGTGGTAGCGGTGTCATTTTAGATGAGTCGGGAATCATTATCACCAACGCCCACATCGTCGCGCAAGCGCAACAAATTCAAGTGCTCTTAGAAAACGGCGCTCAAATCAATGCCGCTGTCGTGCGCTACGCCCCAGATTTGGATTTAGCCCTTTTAAAAATCAACGCCCCGGTGGCGCTACCGACTGTAGCCTTAGCCGACTCCAGCCAAATTTTACTAAATCAAGAAATCTTTACCGTCGGCAGTTCTCCACTACTAAAAGAATCCATCAGCGGCGGAAAAATAACCGGCCTAGCTTCCAGCCGCAACGGCGCTTACAGCAATGCCTACGAAAGTGATTTCTTTCGCACCTCCATGACTATTTATAAAGGCGATAGCGGCGGACCATTATTTAATCGCGCCGGAGAATTGATTGGCCTGATGACTGCCAAGCTCAACAGCCAAGACAAAGCCAGCTTCGCCGTTTCTTCCAACAAAATTCGCCGTTATTTAATGAGTTACCTTAAAGAAGCGCACACCGCCCAATGAGTTCTTTACGAAAAACTATCTTGAGCTTTCTTCTTATCTGGGTTCTCGCCTCAGGACTGGGAATTTATTTACGCCTCTACACTTTACAAAATAATGTCAACCATGACACAGAAGAAAAAGCGACTATTCTCGTCTTAAATAATCTGCGACGAGCCATCAATCAAGGCATCGAAAAAGCAAATCCTTCTCTTGCTGCCGCGCAAAAACAAAAACTGGCCAAACACCAATTTGACCTAACCCTGCGCCAGCAAAGCCTGAAAGTCAAAGAAAGCATTCGCCAAGCCGCTCAACAGCTCGACGAAAAGACGCCTGCATCCGACAAGAAATTCTATTTATTAGCTTCGGACTCCTATTATTATTACAACCTGACGGAAAATATTTTGAACACTGGCAAGATCAGCGACAAAATTCAAGGCAGTAAATATTTTAATCCCTTAATGAACGCCCCTAACGGTTACTGGGAACCACTCAAACTTTATCCTTACGTCGGTTTTAGTATTTACAAAACCATTGCTCTTTTTGTTCCCGACATCTCATTAATGGAAGCGGTCAGCTACACGCCGCTGATCTTTACCGTTCTTATCCTTTTCGTATTTCTAATCGGCTGTTTGATTCTCGGATGCAGTGGCGAAACATCATTTTTGGGTGCCGTTTATCTATTGTGTGCTCCTATTTTTCTTCGTCGCAGTATGTTTGGCTGGTACGACGATGATCCGCCCAATATTTTCTTTTTATTCGCAATTCTAACCGTCTTCTTCTACGGGCTCAAACATCACCTTAACCGTCGAACCGTCGGAATGTGTGCCTTAACTTGCAGCATTCTCTTTACATTGTACGCTTTGTTTTGGCAAGGCTGGGTTTTTTTAGCCAGCATGATCGCGGCCAGTGCTTTTTTTATCGTGCTGTACAACCATTTTGTCCGCCGAGAAAAAACAACAACACCCCAATTGATCACCTATTCGCTGTTGACAATCACCGGAATATTTCTAGGTATCGTCCTTATCTTTGGACCCAAAGAATTCTTCACCTTATTTCACGAAGGCTGGGTCGCTTTGCAAGATTTCCTGAATCCACATTTATCCTCCTGGCCGGATCTTTACATTGCCGTCGGTGAACTTTTAAGCCCAACCCCTGAAAAATGGTTAGAAATGATGGGCGGCTTATTCTTTGTCGGGACTGGAATTTTAGGGTTATTCACTGGCGGAATTCAGCTCTTTAAAAAACCCAACCATTCAACGAACTTTGCAATCATTGTATTGATCCTCTTTGCCTTGATCAGCACAAAACTATCACTGGGTGCCCAACGTTTTGAAACACTTTGCCTGATCCCCTTTGCCTTTGCTTTTCCACTGGGACTGCAATTTCTCTGGGATATTATTCAAGAATTTATAAAAAAGCACGTCTCTCTGATCACAGAATCATTCTTCGGACAGCTGCTTATTCTGATCATTTTCGTCAGTATTCTAACGATCCTGCCATTTCAAGCCGCCCAGCGCATAACCCCTGATATCCTCAATAAAATCTTTAACACAACCTGGGATAACGCTCTGACTAAAATTAAAAATGAAACTCCCCCCAATAGCATTATCAATACGTGGTGGCCGCCCGGTCATTTCATCAAAGCTATCGCACAACGCCGCGTAACTTTTGACGGAGCAACAATCAATAAACCTCAAAGTTATTGGCTGGCCAATGCTTTCCTAACCACTGACGAACGTATGTCCGCAGGTATTTTGCGCATGCTCAATAATAGTGGCAACGCCGCCACTGATTATCTGCTACAACAAAAACTACCGCTTGCCCAAGCAGTTGACTTACTCAAAAAAATAGTTCCATTAAACATCACTGACGCAAAGAAAATTCTTGCGTCAACGCTTAACCCAACACAAATCGATCATTTGTTGGTTCTGACTCATGCTAACCCTCCGCCGTCATATCTTTTGATTTACCAAGATATGGCCGAAAACAGCCTGCAATTTAGTTTTGTCGGCAATTGGGATTTTAAAAAAGTCGCCCAAATCAATAGTGACCCTATTTTAAAAAGTCGCGTCCCCGCGCGCAACTCCAAGGATTATGTTCCGTTTCTTTGGGAATTGGCGGGAGGGCCTCCTCGCTACAGCTCTGAACTTATGCCGGTCTTAGAAAAGGACGGCCATATTATTTTTGAAAATAATATCCAGGTTGATTTTAATAACCTCACCTGTTTAATTAATTCTCCAAAATTCGGAAAAGGAATTCCTGAAAGTATTTTTTATAAAGGACCGCAAGGATTCACAGAACAAAAACTTGCCAACGCAAATTTACCTTATTGCGTTATGATCCTAAAAAATGGGCCCAACACCAAGTGCATGCTGGCTGAATCAGATTTGGCTAAATCTATGCTGTTGCGGCTTTTTTATTATCAAGGGCAAGGTTTAGATATTTATGAACCATTTGTTGACGAAAGGGATACAACTCAACGCACGAAGATTTTAATTTACAAACTCAATTGGGATCATTTTCAATAAACAATTATGGGGCAGCCTGTGTTTGTGTTGTCACAACAGCTTGTCCGCGAGCCTTGCCCGTATTACCACGCATACGCCGCACGCGATCCTGCCGCTCTTTAAGCGTCAATGGCTTGTAATCTTCTAGATCATAACCATCATCCATAGGATTGACCTTGGTTTCTTGAGAAGAACTTGCCGTTTCACTGCCCGAAGGCAAACGCGCACGCAATTGAATACGAATTTTTCCAACAGACGAATCGGCGTTAATTGCCGGCTCAGGAGATTTCTTAACTTGAGCCCTTACAATTTCTGATGAGCCAGCATGAACATTAGGAATAGGGATATCCGGCCTTTGTCCCACCGGTCCGGCACCAGAACGCATAATAGCTTCCAATCGGCCAGCCAAAGTCTCCTCTCCCATGCCTCGCAGCGTGGTGATCACATCCAAAGCATTGGCTTGTTCATTATTGCGCGCATAAGCCAGACCCAAACCATAATACATTTTGGGATTAGGAATTTTTTCAATAACTTCCTTAAAATATTTAATCGCTTCTGCCGGCTGACCTGTTCCAAAAAGACACACCCAAGCTAATGTCACCTTAGCCGCGCCAGCATTGGGATCAAGGGCTAGAGCTTTTAAACAAGCAGCTTGCGCCCAATCAGATTTTTGATATTGAAAATACGCTCGACACATATCCGAATAATGTTGCGCATTTTGCGGCTCCAAATCTGCCGCTTGCTGAAAAAGCCAAACAATATCATCGATATTACCATTCTGGTCCAAATAAACCTGTCCTAAGGCACTATACGCTGGCGCAAAATCCGGGTCAGCATCAATCGACTTTTCATAAAAATCAATCGCCTTTAGGATATCTCCCTGCTGCATTCTTTCCTGACCTTGCGCAAATAATTCACTGGCCGCAGACTGTGCGCAAGCAAAACGAACAAAAAGAAACATTTGCATTATGACCAATACCATCCAAAATTTTGCGTTTGAACTCATCATTACTTTTTCTTCATCATTCTTTGCCAAACATTTGAATCGGAAACGTCACTATTTTGATACTCCTGGCTATCCATCTCTCTACTTTCAATTTTTTTCTGAATAGTATTATTCTTTGGTTTTATCCCCCAGAAATCATTCCACAAAGATTCAATATTCTTAACTTTGAGACGTTGACCACTCTTAACTTCATTAAGTGGCGTTGCCTTTTTATTTTTAGAACTCACTGTATTCGAAGAATCTGTCTCCAAAGCTTTTTTCCCACCCTGCCCTTTAGCAGAATCCCCACCAGAACCAGAAAAACCACCTGCCCCCGACTCACCACCACCCTGACCAGCAGATCCATTAGCATTATAATTATCATCACTTTCCTCGCCATTGCCGCCGCCACCATTTTCTCCAGATGCAGAATCACCGGCACCACCTTGACCACTGCCGCCATTACTCCCAGCCCCAGAACCGCCGCTACCATTTCCGCCAGATGCAGAATCACCGGCACCACCTTGACCACTGCCACCATTACTCCCAGCCCCAGAACCGCCGCCACCATTTCCGCCAGATGCAGAATCACCGGCACCACCTTGACCACTGCCGCTATTACCACCTTTATTTAAACCACCCTTGCTCTCTGATCCCTGACCATCCCCAGATGAGTCTCCCAAAGACGCCTGGCCACTTGCCGAACCACGAGAACCTTGCCCCGCCTGGCCATTAAGACCTTGCTCGGTTTTCAAATTATTTTTATTACTACCTGTGGTCGAACCCAAAGCACCAGCTGCCGGCATTGCTCGACTTGAGCCAGCTACAGATGTTTTCCCAGAAACATCTGCGGCTAAAGTTACGGCACCCTCTGAAAGCTGAGCATCAATAATCAACTTCGATATCTTCATGCTAACAGTCACTTCATCCGCACTGGATTTCTTACCAGTAATATTCATCTTAACAACTTTTAATAAATTATTGGTCGTATCAATCTTATGAATAAATTTAATAATATTTTCGAACTTTCCGTTGCACTCAACATTGGCATAATATTGCATATAACCTTTTTTGGAAACCGCATCAGCAGGATTCAACTTGCCCAAAGTAACTTCCGCTTCCGTTCCTAAATTTTCAATCGTCTTTAAAAACGCAGCAATACTCTCTTCTTCAGTTTTACGTTCATCCGCCTGATAAACGCTATAGATTTCATTTTCTTTAAATATTTTTTCCTGATATGCCAAAAAACGAACATTACGATTAATGTCGTTTTTGGTTTGTTCAATATCTCTATCCAAACTCTTTAACTTTGAAGTCACCTTCTGCAAGAACAAAAAATCAAATGCCGCCAAAAGAATAAAACCCAGCGCGACATAAAATATCTTTCTTTCCTGCTCTGAAAGTTTTGTATAAAAATCCTTTAACATCCTTAAAATCCTCAATAAACATTACCAAATTGAATACCAAGCACTTTGGATTATATCGCAAATCTTTTCTTCCAAACGATAAGAATTCAATATCTCTTTCTGTCCTCAAAAGCGATATCTACCCCCGTTGGAATAGCAGGCGCAACTGCTGAGGATTTTCTGCCGGCAAATGACACATTTGATTCTCACAAACATAAACCAAAACTTGATGTTTTTGAACATCCTGACCTTTTGTCATCGAGAACAATTCATCCATTTCTTTTTGAAAATTCAATGTTTTAACTGTCACAACTCTTTGAGCGATCCATGATCTAAAAACCAGCGCCAACATCTCTCGTCCTTTAATTTGTTCAACATCTCCAACAACACCAATTTCTTTAACCGGTCCAAAATAAAACTGCAAAGACATCATCATCTGCGTATACGCACTTGGCGCCGTTAACATCTGAGCATAAAAGTTTTTAAAAAGCTGTTCACTTTTAACTAAATAACCCTGTTCAAATGTCAAATGGTAAAGCCGCAAAAAATGATGTGCCGCCAATGAATTTCCGGACGGAACCGCGCCATCATAAACCTCTTTGGGTCTAAAGATCAATTGCTCCCCATCTTTTGGTGTTAAAAAGAGTCCCCCTGAATTTTCATCCCAAAATAAATCCATCATTTCCTGATTCAATCGAACAGCTTGTTTAAAATACTGCGGATCAAAAGAATATTCAAAAAGGTCCAAAAGTCCGGTAATAAAAAACACGTAGTCATCCAATCCCGCAAGAATTCCTGCCTCACCATCACGGTACCGATGCAATAATCTTCCATCATCTCGTTTTAAATGCACAAGAATAAACCGCGCCGCCTTCTCTGCGGCCTGCAAATATCGCGGTTGGTCTAAAATCCTACCCGCCATAGCCAAACTCGAAATCATCAAACCATTCCAATCAACAAGAACTTTATCATCCAAATGCGGCAAAGGACGTTTTGCCCGAGCAGCAAAAAGTTTTTCTTTACCACCTTGAATAATTCTTTCCACTTCTTCTGCCGGCGCTTGAACATGCGCCGCTGTCTCTGCTAAGGAGTGCTTCACATACAAAATATTTTTCCCAATAAATTCACCGTGCGGATCAAGTTGCGCATTCCCATTGGGTTCAATACCAAAATGATAACTCAGAATTTGCAGCTCTTCAGACGTCAACAAACTTTTTAACTCTGTAACAGACCATACATAAAACGCGCCTTCCTTCTTTTGATGATCATCAGCCGACTCTAGACTATCTGCATCGACAGCAGAATAAAAACCTCCTTGCTGATCACACATTTCCCGCAAAACATAATCAAGGATATGCTTAGCGGTATCGGCATACAATTCTTTACCCGTAGCAATAAAAGCCTCGAGATAAATCTTGGCCAACAACGCCTGATCATAGAGCATTTTCTCAAAATGTGGAACTTGCCATTGGGCATCCGTCGCATAACGATGAAATCCGCCACCCAGCTGATCACACATCCCACCATGACTCATTGCGGCCAAAGTTTGCTCGACCATAATCAAAGCATGAGGCTGATTATTATTCGTCCAATAACGCAAAAGAAAACTTAAAGTATGCCCCATCGGGAACTTAGGTGAATGACCAAAACCGCCATTTTGAATATCAAAATTATTGGCTAATTGTTCATAGGCTTGCGCCAATATCTCAGGTTCCAGAACTTTTGCAGTAACCTCTTGTTCAGAAAATCGCTGCAAAAAATGGTCTACAATCATTTCTCCCGACTGACGAATTTTATCTTGTTCCTTAATCCATTTGTTATGAACAGACCACAAAATATCCTTAAACCCCGGAGAACCCCAACGTGGCTCGGGGGGAAAATAAGTTCCACCATAAAAAGGCTGCTGCTGTGGTGTCAAAAAAACTGATAATGGCCATCCACCACTACCAGTCGTGGCCGTAACAAAACTCATATAAATGCTATCCAACTCCGGGCGCTCTTCCCGATCAACCTTAATCGCGACAAAGTGCTCATTGATAAGTTGAGCAACTTTCTCATCTTCAAAACTTTCATGCGCCATCACATGACACCAATGGCACGTGGAATACCCAATTGATAAAAAAACAGGCTTATTTTCATTTTGAGCTTTAGCAAATGCAGCTTCTCCCCAGGGATACCACTGAACAGGATTATATGCATGTTGAAGAAGATACGGGCTTTTTTCACCAATAAGAAGATTTGTTTTTTGCCTTTGCATCCGCTGATTATTTCTCTGCTGATTCTTGTTGGGGAGGAATAACAAGATCTGCTTCGGCACTGCCGCCCAAACTACAGCTAGCTTTAACATGAACAGCATCACCAGGCTTCAAATCCAGAAAAATAGAAATTTTCACTTCGGAAGCCGAACGTTGGAAAGGCAATCGATGGATCTCTGGTTTTTCATTATTAACAGTGACCGTGATCGTCCGAATATAATGTTCTCTTAACTCTGCCGTTGGATGATGCATACTGATCGCCAAATTCTGTTCAACAGGATCGTATTGCAACTGTAAATCATTGGGCGGCGTCGCAGGAACAATCGAAACCATCAAGAACAGCCACACCGTAATTAGAAAAATATTTCTCATTTTTGATCTCCCAGTATATTTGCAACTTTCATGTCAAGTAATGCCTCATCCAAGAGCTTTTGACGATCGTCTAACGAATGAACTTTAACAGAAACATCTGCCTTGTTTTTTAATACAGAAAAGTTTAGAACTGACAACTTTTCTAAATACTGACGTGTATCCAAATAATTCGGTAAAAGTTTTTCTACTTCCGCCAAATCTTTTTGGCAAATCAGGTATTGCTTATGCTCGAAAGCCTCGACAGCTTTTTGATAAAGACGATCCACCCCTTTCTCGAATTCATTGACCAAAAACTCTCTTTCGCGAACAATCCTAACTTTGCGTTCAATGACCGCTTTGGCCAAATCAGAACGATCTCTCTTTAACTTCAAACGAGTTTGCAAAATCTTTTCCCGAATCCGTTGCGTGTTAAAATCATGTTTAACCTTATAACTTTCCAACGTATCCTGATCTTGCAAATCGTCAAAATATTGAGCGCTAGCATCCATTTGCTGCCGGACAACAGCAAAAGCAGGGCAAATAAAACCTAAGAACGTAATAAATGAAACGATCAAAACTTTAAGGCAATAATTAAACATAGACATTTCGCAACTTAAGTTCAATGACAAACATGCGTGCTATTTTAGCGTAAACAAGCATTATCCACACACTTTTTATTGATATGAAACAAATAACGATTCTTAGCAATTCCCGCATAAAATAAGGGTCCTAAAACATTAGCACCAGGGAAATACGCGAGAAAAACTACAGGATATAACATCGGCAAGAGCAAAATCAGCCGACGAAAAGCAAAAAATCCTCCGTACAAATCCCCAGTTGGCTCAACCAAATACAATTGACTATGCACCTTCTCTTTGCTCAGCTGAGAATGCAAAAGCGACACATCCGGACAAGTCTGGTAATCAACAAAAGTTAATCGGCCAAACAAATCCATCACTTTAAGCATTTCAATACTAGCTGTACAAAACTGACAATGCCCATCATAAATAACTTGTATCTTCGCACTATGAGCAAAAATCCTTCGCCGCTGTTCAATCCAGGCCACAATCTTTTCTGGAGGAATAAAAAGCAATAACTGAGCTGGAAACAAAAAGAAAAAAATCGCTGGCACATCCAAAGTCAAAATCAAAGTGACATGAAAAAGAAAACCTAAACTAATTCCTGTCAAGCGCGTTGCCGGATTAAATAGAAGAAATGGCATTAGCAACTCAATCATAACAATCACAACACCCAAAACATAACACAAAGCCGGATGCGCGCTGAAAAAATCGCGCAACAAGAAATACTTCGTTACCCCCTCGCTGGGCATAATCATCAAATAATAAATCGGATTTCCGCTGAGCCAATTGCCCTGCGCTGTGACTTTATACAACCCGGTATAAAAATAAATAAAAGCCAATTGCATTTGCAAAAGCCGCTGAATAAAAAATGGCCGTTGCCGATAAAAAGCGCTGGGGTCTCTTCTTAAAACACAATCCAGCGAAAAATAATCCCCCAAATACGGCACAAAACAAATCAAAACCAAAGTTACCAAAAGAATGTCCCACGCTAATGTTCCAATTGCAAAAGCATTCAAAGCATAAAAATAATAACAACCCAAGGTCATGGCAATCGCACTAAATTGTGTTTTATATCCAATTAAAAAAGAAAACCAAACCAAACAAAATATTGCGGCCATAACGATCACCAAGGCATCAGGACTTTGTTGGATAAAGTCTAAAATTCCTGCAGTAAAAAAATTTGTGTTGAGAACCTTAAATGCTCCCGAGAGATAATTTTCTTTCAAAGGAACAAAAGTTGGCAGCACATGAAATCCAACCGCCAGAGCAACAGCAATGCGAAAGAATGCCAAGGAAATGGATGGCCGCTCTTCTAAAAATAATTTCTTCCAAAGATTCTTCATATTATTCATCACATTGGTAAAACGGCGCCTGGATTTGCTCAAAACGTGAGCTTGTTAATGAAGGATATTCCACCGCCGCGACTATAAACTTTTCGTATTCCGGGAATTGATTTTTTAGAACGCGACAAAAATCTTGTCGCACGCTGGGCATGAGAACAGTACTCAATACATTGCGATGCACCATATCAAACCCAATAAAACGAGTCCGGATAATTTCATGCGGATCAATCAGGTCAGTGTTTCCATTACGAACACCATAAACTTTGGCATAAACAGCACGGTCATCAACCTGATAAAACATGATCCAGCCAGCGGGGGGATAAAGAAACTTCAACTTCGGCAAAGCCCGGTGAAAATACGGCTGCAAATAAAAGTGGCGCAGCGATTCATAATGAAATACACTTGCCCACACAATAACAAATACACTGATAATAATATTGCGATAACTTTTTAAGACCATAAATATTTTAAGATCAGAATCTAAAGAAGCTCTCTCTCACCAAAAACATCAGCTGTAAATATTTCAATATGAGTTGCTGGGTCTTGCCAGCAATTTGCCGGTAAATTAGCTTTCTGTGAACACAATTCCGAAAGAAACTTCTCCTTGCTCCACTGGGTCTCAGTCGCGACTTGCGGCAAAAAGACGCCATGCGCTCGTCCTTTACTGATGATCACGCCATGCACACCCATTTGAATTTCGCCAATATCTTTAATCCGCCATGGACGAGAAAGAACAGAAATTTCCAAATCAATGCTCTTAAGCTCCTCTGCCCTTACAGCCGAAAACCGCGGATCTTGCGTCGCCGCGGCAATAGCCATGTCACGCACTGTTTTCTGCAAAGGTTCATCGCTAACAATATGTCCAATACACCCCCGCAGCTGCCCATTCTTATGGATTGTGACAAAAGCCCCTTGGGGATACGACAGCCGAGCATCATCAATCTGAATGTTTTTAACTTTATGCTCAGTCACATAATTTTCAATTGTCTGACGTGCCAAAGTCAATAACTGCTTTTTTTGTTCTAAATTTAAAACTGACACAGCATTTCCTTTTGTTTCTTGCCCTGAAAGATGCGACTTATAAAAAATAACAGAACTATAGCCAACAACTCGGCTATTATCGCCAGTGATATCGCCGGAGTGAGCATACTTCAAAACTTTGGCCTGCAATCCCCGTGATTGCGCCAACAAAAGAGCTGTGGTCACTGGAACAAAACCGCACATTTCCATTTTACCCATACGGCATTGTTGATAAAGAACTGCGGCGTCGAGTTTTTCAATACTGGCCAAAGTTATTGCATCCATTGCGCGGGCTGCAGCACCCTGATGATAATGCGACATATCGCTGCTCACGACCACCAGAACATCAGAACGTTTGCCAATCAACTGGTCCAAAGCCACTGCTAATTTCTGACAGCTGGCATAACTCATCTGCCCTAAAATCACCGGAACAATTTTAAAATCCATAAAAGTTTTCTGTAAAAAAGGAATTTCAACTTCCAGAGAATGTTCTTTTTGATAGGCTTGGGCATCAAAAGCAAACTGTTGATCAACAGCGCTGAGTTTCTGTGCAAATTCTTCATCAACAGCCACGGTCCCTAAAGGAGTTTGAAATCCGCCCTGACTCCACACTGAAGCCCCGGCAAAACCATAAAAATGACTGGGTGCCAAAATAACAATTGTTTTAAATTGCTTTTGACTAGCTGCTTTAAAGCTATACCCCGCAACAGGCCCAGAATAAACATAACCGGCATGCGGCGCAATCACAATCTGAACATCATCTTCAACCGCAACAGTATCCGCGTCTTTAAGATAAGCCTCTAGATTCTGTGATAGTTTTTTAGGATCAGCGTCATAAAACTGGCCGCTGACATTGGGAAGTTTAATATTTTGAGGAAAAGCAGGTCGAGCCATAACAACCAATAAAATTAGAATAAAGGTTAGACGTCGCACAAAACTACTTTTCTGATTTTAGAAAATATTTATCCAAACTCCAAAACGAAGTATATTCTACCACCCCACGTAACAAAACGATTGTTAACAACAATAAGCATATGTCAAGAATAAGCGTATGATGAATATCCGATGAAAAAAGACCACCAAAACACCCACAATATTCCAGAGGAAGTTTACGAATCAAGGCTTGCGAAATAATCCCAATAAAAGTCATAATCATCAAAACAAATGCCCGCAATACCCACTTTAACCATAGTCCCAATACCAAAAACAAACCCAAGAAAAGCTCAATCCATGGAAAAACTCGCGCAACAATATTTTCTAACATCGCCGGAAGAATTTCATATCCCTGCACCACATAAAGAAAATTCTGATACGGTTCCATGATCTTGGTAATACCGATCACAACAAAAAGGCTACCAATCAAAACTCTGAGAATAAAGAATTTAGGGCCTAAATTCTTAATCATCTTGATCTTTGCATTTGTCTCTGAATTCATGGTTTGACCTCGCTTGGGATAGACACTTCAACGGGCGTCTTTATCCCTAATAACTCATCTAACTTCATTTGTAATGATTTTGTGCCGACCACCATTTCATGATTGATAAAATAAGAGGGTGTCGAAGAAACCATGCGCATTTTTCCTTCTTCCTGATCAGTCGCAATCGCTTGCTTAACACTATCATCTTTTAAGCACGCATTTAACTGATCAAGATTCACACCTGCTTGCTTACCAATGGCCTCAAAAGACGGGACCGGATCAATCATCGCCGCCCATTCATTTTGCCGCGCAATCAAAAGATCCATAAACGGCCAAAACTTGTCCTGACGAGCAGCGCATTCACCCCAACGCGCACTGGATTCTCCATGTTTATGCATAGCTAACGGAAAATACCGCAATTCAATATAAAGCTTATCAGGATTGTTTTTTAAATATTCATGCAACAATTGATACCCTTTGGCGCACGCGGGACATTGGAAATCGATAAATTCAATAATTTTGATTTTAGCTTGCGGATTACCTTGCGCGCGTTGTGGAAGTTTTATTGCAGCAGGATTTTGAGCCACAACGACCTGTTGTTGCTTTTGCATAAATTTTAAGCCGGAAAATATTGCAATTCCACCAACAATCAAAACAATTGTTAAACCCTTTTTGGAAACCTTTGCCATAACACACACCTTAATTCATTCAAATTAATACCATTTTGATTAAAAACACGGTTCATTCTAACATAAACCAAAAACAAAACAAAAAAAACCCCGTAAGAATTTTACGGGGTTTTTAAAAACCATAAACCTGCTTTTTACAATTTTGGACCAGCTTGATTTGCCAATGTTTGGCCAGCTGGCGTATCTGTGAAATTCTTAAAATTATCCACAAACATTTGAGCCAATTTACGTAAAGTCGCATCATAATCGGCTTTATCGGCCCAACTGTCACGAGGATTAAGAATCTTGGTATTAACACCATTTAAAGCGCGAGGAATTTGTAAATTAAAAACCGGCAAAATATCAAATGCCGCTTGATCAAAAGAACCATCCAAAATACGATCAATAATCGCACGGTTTTCTTTTAATGGCATACGAGAACCAACACCGTATTTTCCGCCAATCCATCCGGTGTTAACCAAATAAGCTTCCGAACCGTGCTCAGCCATTTTTTTACCCAAGATGTCACTATACATCGTCGGATGAACCATTAAGAATGCTTTTCCAAAACAAGCTGAAAAAGTTGCCTTAGGTTCCGTAACGCCGCGTTCTGTTCCGGCAACTTTGGCTGTGTACCCACTCAAATAATGATACATTGCCTGTTCCTTAGTCAACTTTGACACTGGCGGAAGAACACCATAAGCGTCACACGTTAAAAAGATAATTTTTTTAGAATGCGTTCCTTTGGAAACCGGCTTAACAATATTATCAATGTGATATATCGGATAAGACACTCGGCTGTTTTCTGTTTTGACTTTCGATTTAAAATCAATGTTGCCATCGGCATCCATTGTTAAGTTTTCTAAAAGCGCGTCACGACGAATCGCACGATAAATTTCTGGTTCGCTTTCTGGAGACAGATTGATACATTTGGCATAACATCCGCCTTCGAAATTAAAAATCCCATCCTTATCCCAACCATGCTCATCATCACCAATCAATTGGCGCTGTGGGTCGGTCGACAATGTTGTTTTTCCTGTTCCAGAAAGACCAAAAAATAATGCCGTGTCACCAGCCTTACCCATATTAGCTGAACAATGAAATGCCCCAATACCTTTTAAGGGAAGGAAATAATTCATGATCGAAAAGATACCTTTTTTAATCTCTCCGCCATACCAGGTCCCGCCAATAACTGTTGTTCTTTCCTTAATATTAAAAGCAACAAACGCCTCTGAATTCAAACCATACTTTGCAAAATCTTTACAAACCACTTTACAAGCATTCAAAATTGTCCAGTCTGGCGTAAAATCTGTTAATTCTGCTTCTGTAGGACGAATAAACATATTCTTGAAGAAATGAGCCATCCACGCAACTTCTGTGACCAAACGAACACAAATGCGAGTATCTTTATTAGTTCCGCAGAATCCATCAATCACATAGAGCTTTTTACCATTTAATTGTCCAACAGACAATTCTTTCAAATGTTTCCAAACATCCACGGTGATCTTTTTATTATCTGAACCTGTCGCCTTTCCATCAGCCCACCAAACATTAGCGCTGGCTGAACCATCGTCAACAATATACTTATCTTTGGGAGAACGGCCGGTGTATTTACCGGTATCAACCGCAACAGCTCCTAATTTAGATACTGTGCCGCGCTCAAAACCTTCCAAACTCGGATCAGTTTCATGTTTATAAAGGTCATCGTAAGAAAGGTTGTAATACAATTCTGTCCAGCTTGTTATACCAGCCTTTTCTAGGCCAAGGTCTTGTGTGTTTTTCATAGCATTTCCTCGTATTAATTTGGATTAGTAAAATGAGTGCCGATTTGAAATAACTAATCGGGAGATGATACAGTATTTTCCAAGTTAACGCAATAAGAAAATATTTAACGGCTGGGAATGATACCATTGATCCTTACCCCCTGATCCCAGCGGAGGCGATGAAAATTTTATGTATTACGGATGAAGCATTTAAAAATATTAAAGAGGCTTACCAGGCCTTTTGCCAGGGCCTTAGAGGTCGATTACCCAAAAGATCGTTGAACCCTAGCCCCATTAGGGAGAGTTTATTAGTACAAAAACAACCCGTCCTTAAGAAAAAACATTTTTCGGATTATGAACCCAGCAAAGCGATTTACCTCAACGAATGTGATTATCGCCGCTGGTGCCGCGTTAGCGAATGGTTTAACCAATATGGATCTGATTCTGAATATTAAAAATCTATGAATTAAATAAAAATGGACACATAATAGCTCCTAAAAATCCTTGGCGGGATGAAAGGAGTGAAAAAACTTATGTGTCCGTACAAATATTATCATGTTATGAGACAAAGCAAAGATAAAAAAATCTTACGTTACCAGATGGTTCTAAAGGCTCTAGCGCTGGGCGTCAAGCCCACAGCCAGACTTTTTAATACCAGCGCGCCTGTGGTCCGTAAATGGTCCAAGCGTTTTAAGACTGACGGTTATCTTGGATTAAACGACCGCTCCCACAAACCCCACTATTCTCCCGGTGCCACACCCGAGCCTATAAAAAAGTTTATCATCGATCTAAAGGGCAAATATAAGCGTTTGGGCGCAGAACACATTCGAAACTTAGAAGGTTTAACTTATGCCCCTAAAACCATGCGCAAAATCTGGAAAGAGGCGGGTATCCCGTCGAGAAAGAGACCCAAGAAACATGTCACAAAGAACAACCTGCGCGCCGTAAAAATGCTCTTTAAATTATTCGAGCAATCCATGGAGGACACCAAAGACCTCATGGATATCCCCGAATACTATCTCCAAGCTAAAATGCTTAATCTGCCAAAAGTGCAATATACTTTTCGGGAAGTCTCCTGCGGAATTCTTTTTACCGGCTTTGCCAATAATCTTTCGCTAACACATTCACAATTATTTGCCGTCTATATCAACCACTTCCTCAAGAAATTTAGCGCTCTGCCGAAATCGGCTATGCGACAAACTGATAATGGCAGCGAATTCATCGGCGCTTGGAATGCTAAAAAATCTTCTGCCTACACCAAGACCATCGAATCTGTGCCCGGCCAATGGCACAACACAATTTTCCCCGGTGCACATCGCATGCAATCTGACGTCGAGACGATTCACAATCTCATGGAGATGGAATTCTTTGAGATTGAACAATTCAAGAATAGGGCGGACTTCTTTAACAAAGCCACGTCCTATCAATTATTCTTCAACCTGCATCGCACAAACTCTTACAAAGAACACAAAACACCTTGGCAATTAGCCCAAGAAAAGAAACCAGATTTGGACAAACGCTTACTGATGGTTCCTCCAGTCGATCTCGACAAACTACTCAACTGGAAATTATCACTTACTCATTCGAAGGGGGGTAACGATCACTTGACCGTTCCCTAAAATATTTAACGGCTAGCTATCACGGAAATTTTGAGAGCAAAAGAACAATCCATCACAAAAGAGGATATCTTGTTTACTGCAGATGTTTAATTTGTTTTTCAATACAAGCAATCAATTCTTCTATGGTGCCTGGTTTTGCCAAAAAAGCATGCCCGCCAATATAGCCTTCCTGAGCATCAACCTCTTCTTTTGTAATATTTGCCGTAATAAAAATCACAGGGACATCTTTCAATAAATCATTATTCTTAAATTGATAAACAACATCGGGGCCTTCCAAATCTGGCATAATGATATCTAAAAGAATCACGTCTGGAATAAACTCAATAGCCGTCTGTAAAGCATCCAAAGGATTATTTTGGATTTTCACTTCGTAGTCCCCGGCAGCCTCAAGATTTAATTTTACCATTTTTGTAAATCCGCGCTCATCATCGATGACGAGAACTTTCCTCTTTTTCATAAACTGCCTTTCTTATTCGCCTTAAAAATGAGTCTTGCGATGGCTCCACCCTCTTGTTTATTTTGCAAAGAAATAACGCCACCATGGCTATTCATAATTGTACGAGCTATGGAAAGCCCCAGTCCAATACCTCCAGATGCTCGTCGGGTTGTAAAAAATGGGTCGAAAATTTTAATCAAATATTCTGCTTTTATTCCTGGGCCTGTATCATCAAAATCAACAATAACAACATCCTCACCTTTTATTAAAGATTTGCTTCTTTTATCCACCCAACCAATGTCCTGTTCGGCAAATTTTTTAGCATATGTTCGAATAACCAAACAACCACCATCGCTCATCGCATAAAGCGCATTTACAATAAGATCAACAACAACCTGCTTGATTCGATTGCAATCAATTTTTATTAACGGCAAATCACTTTGTAAATCTTTTTTAAGCTCAACATTGATGCGCTCACATTGCGGCCGAATCAAATTAACCGCCTGATCAATTAAAATATTTATATTTTCCGGCTCTTTCTTCAAGTTGGTCAAACTAGCAAAATCTAAAAGTCCTTTAATAATCCCGTTGGCTGATTTAGCTGCTTCCTTAATTGATTCAAGCGTCAAAACAACTTTTTCATCTGTGGATTTAAGGGCGGTGTTCAAATATTCAACGCCGTATAAAATTGTAGCCAATGGATTCTTTACTTCATGTGCCACACCGCTGGCTAAACCGCCAATAACATTCATTTTCTCAGCTTGAATCAGCTGAGTTTGTGTTTGCTGCAATTTATTATAAGCGCCTTTAAGCTCCTCTTCTGCCTTCTTACGTTCCACAGCATAATACAAAGATTTAACCAGAACATAGGATTTGTACATCCCTTTAATCAAATAATCTTGAGCTCCCTTGGTGATTGCTTTTAAACCCAAGTCATCCTGATAGGATCCAGTATTAACAACGACCGGCATGTGGGGAAATTTTCGATGAAAACGTTTCAATGTTTCCAAACCAGTACAATCATCCACATTCAAATCCAATAAGACAACATCAAAATTTTGTTTGGCTAATAAAATAAAAGCTTGCTCAAGAGAACCTGCAAATTGCGACTCAAAACGACCATACGGAGATGATTGCAGCATTTTATCAATAACCTTACAATCAACGGCACTATTTTCCACCAGCAAAACTCGAAGTTTTTTATCAAATTGTGATTTCATAAAAGAATGTTTTCAAAAAATTCGTTAACGTTGAGAAAGACCTTCAATATTATGCCGAATCCATTGAGCCTGTTGCCCTTCTCCACGCAATTGTAAATATTCGAAATAATAATCTTTGGCCTCTTTTTCAAACCCCAGCAAATACGCACATTGCCCCGCAAAATAAAATAATTCTGGGTCTGTCATACCGAAAGCGATCGCTTGTTGAAAATGAGCGTAAGCTTCATGGAAACTGTTATTTTTATAATATAAATTTCCAATTTGGCGATGTAAAGACGTATTTTGACTATTCACATCAATCGCTTCACGAATCATTTGTATTGCCAAATCTAGCTTTCCAGCTTGCTCATGGGCCAAGAGTTGAACTTCAAATAAACGCTGCTGTAACCAAGACGTATGAAAAAAACTTAAAGCCTTTTTATAATACTCAATGCTTAAGTCATATTGTTGCAATTTAGAATACGCCGCACCCAGATCCTCCCAGATTGTAGGCATATGCTCATTAATCGTCAGTGCATCCTTGTAATATTTAACTGCCAGATTTGCATCCGGAAGTTCGATTAAATAAATGCGCGCAATTCTCTGTATCGCAATTAATTTCCCGGTATCATCAGCTGCAAAACGTAAAGCGATTTTATAATATTCTAATGCTTTTTCAAAATCACCTTGGTCACTCAAATAATCGCCCAATGCCAAATAAGTTGCCGGTTTCTCTGGAGCAAAAAATAAAAGTTTGCGAACCTGATCTTGGCTTTCATCATTATTTCTAAATATCGCCTCAAATCGATCGTAATGGTCATGAACGGCAATAAGCGTAGGCCCGCTGCGCATGGCTTTTAAAGCCATTGGCAAAGCTTCTTCTGTAATCATTTTAATATTGTAATGCTGGCCATAACGATACGCTTGCACAATCTTAAGTTGGCTCATCCCCAGATAGCCAAATGGAGAATCAGGATGTTTTTCAATAATCTGACTAAACAGAAGTTGTGCGTCTTGTAAAACTTTTTTATCACCGCGATAAGTTTGAAGATTTTTAATCCCTTGTTCATAGTCCTGCAATGGATGAGAAGAAAAAGAGGCGTGCGCTGATGGGGTATTGCTAAGAAGCATCCCTGTCACAACAAAAACAAAAATTGATTTAAGAGCATGTGGCATAAGGTTCACCTACGCACAGAGTGTACCATATTGCTTAAGGCTCATGCCAATGCCCCAGACAAAATGCCTCTGCCACGGATATTGCTCAATATTTAGTTTCTTAAAAACAAAAGCCCTAAAATTTGTACATATTGTCCATTTAACAACAGCAGGAATTAAATAGCGGCAAAATCAAGTGCAGAAGCAACTTAATCTGTTTTACTCAAGATTTGTTCGACCTTTTTTAAAAGGTCCCGGGTTGAAAATGGTTTAATCAAGAACCCAGCACAACCCAGCGCGACAAAGGTGTCAGCCATTTGTCCATGACCACTAATCATCAAAATCGGAATAGCGGCAGTAAACGGGGTATCTTTGAGCTGTTTAAAAAATTTAAAACCATCCATCTGCGGCATAACAATATCCGAAATAATCAAATCCGGATAAACTGTGCGCACCATCTTAATGGCGTCAATTCCATTGCTGGCACCAACAACATCATACCCGCGTTTTGAAAACACAGCTAACGTTGTCGCCAGAACATCCGGATTATCATCAACAACAAAGATTTTCGCCATAGTCTATCCGACACCCAGGCAAAGAAATAAAAACTCAAAAAATAATCTCTATTCCTTGAGAGCGTCTGCCATCAAATTATTATGGCTGGCAATAACCACCCACCGATCAGGCTGTTTTTTCCAAGTCATTGTATAACGACGTATGACACGCTTACCTTTATCCATTTGATTCATTTCAATGGTAAAAATAAAATATTGTAAAATGGCAAGATCTCCATGCATACGAATATCGATTGGACGCAATTCACAAATAGCAATCTTGGTTGTTTTGGCCCAAAAGCCAACCCATTTTTCTAACCACGGTTTGTCGACCGCTAGTGGACTTTCATGACCATAACCAATAAATTGCGGATGAATAAACTTTAAAAACTCTTCAATATTCCCGTCAATCAATTGATGCCAATGACTTTCAAGATTACTCCAAACCTCGCGCTGCTCTTTATTCCAATGTTCCGGTGTCCATGATGCTAATTTCATATCCATACGACCTCCTCTGAAACACTTTTGAATTTCATAAAACGAGAAAGGCTTCCTGCCATCATTAACAAGAAGCCTTCTCAAAATACACCATTTATACTTTTACAACATTTATTGCTTGTTCGCCTTTAGGGCCCTGCTCAATCTCAAATTCAACTTCCTGCCCTTCTTCCAACGAGCGATAACCATCAGCCTTGATTGCAGTGTGATGGACAAAAACATCCTTTCCGGACTCCTGCTCAATAAATCCAAAACCTTTTTGATTATTGAACCATTTTACTTTGCCTCTAGCCATTCCTACTCCTTTTGATAAAAATTAAAGTCGAGTAAATAATGGCAGAAACAAAAACACACCGCAAAACAAACGACATTTGTGGCTCTTTTTTTTCAACCACTTATTTACGCGCAGGCTCGCTTTTGACCCGCTTGCTAAGCATTATTTCGTAAAAACAAATTTTGTCAAAATTTATTTAAACTTTTAATGCACAAAATAAATAACAACAAGCTGTGCGAATAAAACACGCAACAACATTACCAAAGGGTAAACAGTTGCATACGAAATCGCCGCAGCATTAGATGGCGCCAAACTATTTGCAAAAGCTAGAGCTGGCGGATCAGTCATACTGCCGGCCAAAATTCCACACAGTGTCAAATAATTCATCTTGAATTTTATTCTCGCAATCAAAGCCGCGATCATAATCGGAATCAAAGTGATTAGTGTTGCGCAAGCCATCCAATAAAAGCCTTGCCCATCGACCAATGTGTGAACAAATTTATCGCCAGACTTAAGACCAACGCAAGCCAAGAACAAAACAATCCCTAACTCGCGCAACATAAAATTGGCGCTCATAGGCATATACCAAATCAGTTTACCAACTCGCCCAATTCGACTTAAAATAATCGCCACTAAAAGTGGCCCACCCGCCAAGCCCAATTTTACCGGAGATGGAACACCTGGTAATATAATCGGCACGCTCCCAACAAAAACACCCAAAGCAATACCCAAAAATAATGGGATCACCAAAGGATGATCCAAATGCTTTGATGAATTTCCAATTTCTTGAGAAAACTCCTGAATATCTTCTTTTTCCCCAACAGCCAATAAAGTATCAGCAAACTGCAATTCAATTTCTGGCGAAGCAGCAAATTCAATTTCCGCCCGACTAACACGGGTGATTGTAATGCCATAACGTTCCCAAATACTCAACTGTTCCAATGTTTTGCCAACCACATCAGGTTTGGTAACAATCATCCGCTGTGAAATAATATCGCTTTTAACTTGCCGCACATCAATATCACTTTTACTGCCAAGTGTTAATTGCAAATCATGCAATTTCTCTTTTGAACCGACAGCATAAACCACATCACCAACATAAATTTTTGTTTCTCCCAAAGCGACATGAACCTTGTCATTGTGCATAATTCGAGAAATAACCACACCGCTTCCATCGAGATTAGGAACATTGGTAATCGCAATTCCGTTTAAATTCGGATTATCAACGCTGATATTCAAAACAGCCAATGGCGCTGTATTTTCAGCCTGCGCCGAAGCATGGTCATCCGCTTCTTTATTGATATTGATTTTAAAAACCAATTTAGTAAACAGCATCGTTAAGATGATCCCAAAAA
>JACKFI010000007.1 GCA_020632555.1 Candidatus Omnitrophota bacterium
CGAGTACGTGGAAATGTATTACAATCGCAAACGGGCTCATTCAACGCTGGGTTATTTGAGCCCCCTGGAGTACGAACGGCAGGCGTTCCTGTCTTAACAAACCGTCCACTAGATTGGGGAAGGTCAGGAATTTTGACAATGAAAATTCCTGAGGGTAATGTTAGCCCATTGTTTTATTTAACACAAAAGCTTTTCTTAGATATGATCAATTTTCGTTTGCCGTTTACTTGGGATGGATCGTGGTTTGTTCATGATGTGTCGTCTCAAATTGTTTTACGGTGTCTTCCTAACTTTTTTATGTCTTTATCCATTACGTTGGTATTTTATTTCTTTGCGCGGTTTTATTCTTTGGGAGCGGGTTTTTATGGGGCATTGGTTGCCGGATCGTCTTATATGATATTGGCTTATTGGGCAATTGCCAGACCGTATGCATTGTGGAATTTTTTGACTACAGTACAAATATTGTTATTTCTTTGTATTTTGAAAGACGACCATTCCAATGAAAAGGTGTGGCGGTTATTAGGGATTACTCATTTCTTGCTTGCCTTAACGGTTACATTTAGCGCGGTTCAGATTGCGGCTGTTTCATTAATCTTGTTTTTATTTAAGGATCGTGATTTGCGCAAGTATATTATGCTAACGTTTGTTCCGACTGTGTTGTGTTTTGTTTATTATTTCGCGACGCCGAAATATTCTTTTTATTTTATTGATAATGCGATGCAATTGATTTCAGCAAGTTTTCCTAAAGAGCGATTAGTATTGGTTTTCTTGCTGGGTGGATTTTTGAATTGGATGGTTGTCAGGCAGGGGATTGGCTCAATATGGGAAAAGTTCAAAGATTATAAGGTTGTTTTTTTGGTTTTTATAATTTTAATGCTATTCTTCACGACGCTTGTGCTGGGTTTATTTTATTTGAAAGCGCAAGGTCAAGGTGTCGGGTTCTCTTTATCCAATCGGTATTTTATTTATTTAACGCCGATAGGAGTTATTGCGGCGACACTTTTTACGGCTGAGGTGTGGTGTTTGACCGCGAAACAACTTTATTGGCGCATTGGTTTATTTTTATTTGCCGGTGGATTGTTGATTTTTCGATTAAACCAGTCATGGTTATTAGCCAGGTCTTTTTATAGCTTGTAGCTATGTTTAAATTTTAGATATTATGCGACCAAATTGTTTTTTATGACGGAATTATTTCTTGACACGTGGTGGGCGAATTCTATAATGAACCCTTAAATTAGGTAAAGTTTATGAGCCAATAGATTTTTGAATGGTAATTAACTTTAATGTTTTCAACAGCTTATATTAAAGGATGGATATGTTAAATGGTAAAAGTATTTTGATCACGGGCGGAACCGGTTCTTTTGGCAAGAAAATGGTGCAAATTGTCTTAGCCCATTATAAGCCTAAAGCTTTGATTGTTTTTAGCCGTGATGAGTTAAAACAGTTTGAAATGGCACAGAAATTTAGTCCAACCAAATACCCATGTTTAAAGTATGTTTTAGGTGATGTCCGAGATTCAAATCGTTTAGCTCGTGTTTTTAATGGTGTTGATTATGTGATCCATTCTGCTGCTTTAAAGCAAGTTCCTGCCGCTGAATCAAATCCCGAAGAGTATATTAAAACAAATGTTTTGGGAGCTATGAATGTTATTGAGGCTGCCCTTAATAATGGTGTTAAGAAGGTGATTGCTTTATCGACCGATAAAGCAGCTAATCCGATCAATCTTTATGGTGCGACCAAGTTGTGTTCCGATAAGCTTTTTGTCGCTGCTAACATTTATAGTGCCCAACAGGGGACGCGTTTTGCGGTGGTTCGGTATGGCAATGTTTTGGGCAGTCGCGGCTCGGTGATTCCGTTTTTTAAAGAACGCGCGGCAACGGGTGTTTTACCGATTACTGATGAACGCATGACGCGGTTTTGGATTACGTTGGATCAGGCGGTGCATTTTGTGATTAATTCTTTGGATGCGGCTAAGGGGGGCGAGATTTTTGTTCCTCGAATTCCATCGATGAAAATTCTAGATTTGGCTAAAGCGATTGCGCCTCAGTGTAAATTAAAAATTGTTGGTATTCGTCCCGGCGAAAAATTGCATGAAACTTTGATTAGTGAAGATGAAGCGCGCAATTCTGTTGAGTTTAAACAATGTTATATTATTCAGCCGGATGCTCATCATCGTCAGCAACTTTTTGCCTCCGGGAAAAAAGGTGGCGGCAAGATTTGCGCTGAAAGTTTTCGCTACACTAGCGATGGTAATCAAGATTGGCTAACCGTCAAAGAGTTGCGGGAATTAGCTGAAAAAATACATTTAGATTACGATATCGAAGCCTCTCGCTGGTCAATGGATGATGTTCCCCGCTGAAATTTTCCATGAATAATACTAAGGCACCATTATTATTAGCGATTTACGGAGACTCTCTTAGCTTACCAAGAAGTTTTGATGGTGTTTATTGTGATCAGGTTTATTGTGAACTTTTACGTAAAGAAGGGGCTGAGTTTAAAGATTTCTCTAATATGGTTGTTTTTAATCGGTCTCATGGGGGGATTTGTATTAAGGGACTCTTTGAGCAGTTTAGTCAAGATTTGAGTTATATTTCTAAGGATAAGAATAAGATTTTGATTATTCAGTGCGGTATTGTTGATTGTGCTCCTCGTCCGATTCCATCTGTGTTGCGAATGTTGGTTGGGAAAATGCCGGTGCGCGTGAGGGTAAAGATAGCTCAGTTTCTTCATAAAAATCGTAGCAGGATACAGAATATTATTTATTTTCGTCTTACTAATCCTAAGAACTTTCGTAGAATTCTTAAAAAATGGTTACTTGTTGCTGGGACGATGTTTAAGCGTATTTATGTGGTTAATATTTTTCCGACGACTCAAAATATTGCAGAACATTCTCCTGGGTTTTGTGAAAGTATACAAATATATAATCAGATTATTTTTGAAGAAGTTCATAAGGCAGAGATGAAAAATATTGTTTTGCTTGATGTCTTTAAAAAGATATCTATTTTAGAAAAGCCAATTGAACACTTTGTTTCCGAGAAAGATGGACATCATTTAACACCAAATGGGCATGAATTGATTAAAAGACTTATCCTAGAGAAATATGAAGAATAAGAAAAGAATATTAATCACCGGTGTCAGCGGGCTTTTGGGAAGCAATTTGGCTTTTTGCTTGAAAGATCATTATGATATTGTGGGATTGTATCATTCTCGAAGAATTAATTTGAGAGGGGTTTTGTCTCGACAGGTGGATATGCGATCATTGCCGCAAATGGCAGCGATTTTACGAGAGTTTAATCCGCATGTTGTTATTCATTGCGCGGCGCAGGCGAATGTTGATTTGTGCGAAATTGATTCACAAGGTGCCCAAGAAATGAATGTTGTTGCGACCGCGAATCTTGTGAAAAGTTTAGAGAATTTCGAAACTCAACTGATTCATATTTCTACGGACCTTGTTTATGACGGCAGCAAAGGGTTGTATAGCGAGTCTGATAAAGTTTATCCGGTAAATTATTATGGTGTGACAAAGCTCGAATCTGAAAAGGAAGCCTTAAAAAAAGAAGGGGCTTTGGTTTTGCGGACTAACTTTTTTGGCTGGGGAATATTACCGCGGCGAAGTTTGGCGCAGTGGTTGATTGAAGAGCTTAAGGCTGGGCGGGATGTGCAAGGGTTTACGGATGTTATTTTTTCTTCGTTGTATACTTTTGATCTGGCAGATTTGATTTCAAAGATGATGAGCAGGAATCTCAGTGGTATTTACAATTGTGGCAGTGCTAATGCTATTTCAAAATATGAGTTTTTATTGCAGTTAGCTAAAAAAACAGGGCTTAAAGCTGAACAAATACATGCTGGATTTGTCGATCAATTTCCTTTAAAAGCTAAAAGAGCTAAAAATCTTTCAATGAACGTAACAAAATTAGCTAAGGATTTAGCCGTTCGTTTGCCCACCAGTGAAGAATCCCTTGATCATTTTGTTGCTGACTTAGGCAAAGATTACCCGTCGTCTTGGCAGGAAGAATTCTTTGACAAATAAATTAAATTTTAATATGGTCACCATACAAAAGCAGTATAAAACTATTTCATAAATAAAGGAAATGCAATGGATTTGTTTCATGCTTTGATTTTGGGAATTGTTGAAGGGATTAGTGAATTCTTGCCGATATCATCAACCGGGCATTTGATATTAATGGCAAAGTTTTTGGGGCTGCCTAATAGTGATTTTGTCAAAAGTTTTGAGATTTCGATACAATTGGGGGCGATTCTTTCGGTGGTTGTTTTGTATGCGCGTTCCTTTTTGGTTAATATTAAAATTTTACAAAGAGTTGCCGTGGCATTTTTCCCGACGGCCGTGTTGGGTCTGATTTTTTATAAATTGATTAAAAAGTTTCTTCTTGGCAATGGTATGGTTGTGGTCTGGTCGTTATTGCTTGGCGGTATTGTTCTGATTATTTTTGAACTTTGTCATCGGGAAAATAATGAGTCAACCGATGACTTGAGTCAAATTTCTTTTAAAACGGCGTTTTGTATCGGTATTTTTCAATCCTTGGCAATGGTGCCGGGTGTTTCGCGGTCCGCGGCGACGATTATTGGCGGGATGATGTTGGGGTTAAAGCGCCGCACAATTGTTGAATTTTCGTTTTTACTGGCTGTCCCAACGATGAGCGCGGCGGTTGGATTAGATCTTCTAAAAAGTACTCATCATTTTACGTCGCAAGAAATGTTGTCTTTGAGTGTTGGTTTTTTTGTTTCTTTTGTCGTGGCTTTAGGAAGCATTAAGTTCTTACTTGCGTTTATTAAACATAATAATTTTATTTTGTTTGGTATTTATCGTATTGTTGCGGCCGGATTATTTATATTATTTGGCATTGAAAAGTAAATGTTTTTATGACTGTTTATCTATTGGAAGATGAAAAAGATTTGGCCGTTTTGTTGGCAAAGGAGCCTGCACTTCAAAATCCGCATTGTTTATTTCTTCTTGATACAAGTCCTGAAAGTCAAGCTTTAATAGCCAAGCATTCTATTCAAAAAATTCAATTGCCTGTGTGGGATAAAGAGTGTCGAGAGAAATGGCTGGCCGCTTATGTGTGTGCGGTCGGGCAAGTAAATCTGACTTTGCATAGCCGGTTGTGGTGGGCGACGGATTTTTCTTCAAAAAATCGGTTTAATTCTCATTTGCCACAACTGGTGCAAAAGTTTTTAATGATTGTTGAGGCGTGTGAAATCAGTCCAAAAGATGATGTGATTATTTGTTCGGTGCCTTGGCAGTTGCAAGGGGCGTTGAGGACATTTTTTTTAAAATCTGACATTGAATTTCAGGCGAAGTTTTCATTATTAACCAAATATCAGGATTTAGGATTAGAGTTCTTAAAGCGTATCGGCAGTGGGTTATTTCATTTTGTTCGTTTGATAGGTCGGTTTATATTTGCGCGCATGATATTAACAAGTAAACTACAGACTTTTTTAGAGAATAAGCCGTCAGCCTATGTGATTAAAACTTTTGTTTATGATCATTCTTTTTCAAGGGAAGGCAGATACAGGGATGTTTTCTTTGGACAATTGTCTGAGTTTTTGGTTAAAAATGGGCAGAAGGTTATTTTTCTTGCAAACATTCTTGGTGATTTCAAATCATGCGTAAAGAAAATTGCGCATTGTCCTCATGCCGATATTATTCCGATCGAGTATTGTGTTACGCTTGGGGATATTATTTCTGCGCTGTGGCAAAGTGTGATTTATCGACCGCAGGTTAAACAGGCCGTTTGGCTTGGAGAGCATGATATAAGTGATTTGATTAATGCAGAGTTGGCTAGTTGTTCTGGTAAAATTCAGATTTATCAATATTTGCATTATGCGGCAACGCGCGCATTGCTCAAGACGATTGCGGCGAAGTGTTTTCTGCTAACGTATGAAAATAATCCGTGGGAAAAAATGTGTTTGTTAGCTTTTCGTGAGCAAGCGCTGCAAACAGAAATTCTGGGTTATCAGCATACGGTGACTCCGCAAGCGTCGGTGAATATGTTTATCAGTGCCGAGGAAGAGGGGGTTATTCCTAAACCGGATCGCGTTTTGACGGTTGGTGCTGCGACCAAGGACATTATTGATCGATACACACAGATTTCTTCCTTACCGGTGCAAGCTGCTTGCGCTTTGCGTTATGAAGTTTTATGGAATTTAAAACCTTTAGCGCGGACTAAAACGTTTAATATTCTGCTAGCCTTAGACGGGATTGTTGAAGTTTATGAGATGGTTAATTATGTGATTCAACAGCTTATTGACCAGAAAAAATACAAAATTATCATTCGAACTCATCCGGTTTTGCCAATATCCTTGATTGAGAATAAATTACTTTATAAGTTGGCGCGTTTACCTTTTGTCGAAATTTCCCAAGGTTATTCACCGATTCAGGATATTGAACGCACCGATATGACGATTTATTGGGGAAGCACTGTTGCGCTGGAATCTTTGTGGATGGGCAAGCCGATTATTAATTTTGATAAACAAGATCTTTTTAGTTATGATCCGCTGTTTGACTGTCCGCATTTTAAGTGGACAGTTGGTCCTCATCAAGAGCTACGACCGGTTTTGGAGGAGATTTATGCGCTCACAGATGAAGATTTCTTGGCAGGCTACCAAAATGCGCATACTTATTTGGCTCAATATTTTTACCCAGTTAATCCTGCCAATATGAGTCCATTTTTACCCAGATTACAGTCGTAAATAAGCTTATATAAAAATTGACTATTTGGGGCTGTTCCGTTAGAATTGTCTTCCGTTGCAACCCTTTTTTAACACTTTTTATTTATGAATAAACCACTTAAATGCGGAATTGTTGGTTACGGCTATATGGGCGAAATTCGCCGGGCCGTGATTGAGCGTCATCCGGAAACGATGCAATTGATTGGTATTTGTGATACCAATGAAGCTATTCGCGGCAAAATAGGCGGTGTTCGAACCTTTGGCCGTTTGGAAGACCTCTTGGCTTTGAAGATTGATATCCTTTTTGTTTGCACGCCCAATTGTTTTTCTCCCGAAATTTGTATGAAAGCCATGGATCAGGGAATTCATGTTTTTTGTGAAAAGCCGCCGGGTCGTGATGTTACAGATATTAAGAACATCATTGCGCATGAAAAGCAAGGGGTCAAATTGATGTTTGGTTTTAATCATCGTTTTCATCCCGGTATAGTTAAAGCGAAAGTGATTGTTGACAGTGGGCGTTTTGGGCGGATTCTGAATTTGCGCGGGCTTTATGGCAAAAGCGGCGGTATTTCTTTTAAAAAATCATGGCGCAATAATCGTGAAATCTCCGGCGGGGGTATTTTGCTGGATCAAGGGATTCATATGCTGGATCTCTTTTCGCATTTTTGCGGTGATTTTGAAGATGTCAAATGTTTTGCCAGTGATGATTTTTGGAAATTTGCGGTTGAAGATAATGCGTTTGTGATTTTGCAAAATCGCAAAGGTCAAAGCGCTTCGTGTCATTCTTCGGCGACATTTTGGAAACACACCTTTCGCTTGGACATTACGTTAGAAGAAGGATGCATGACAGTGGAAGGATTATTATCAAAGTCGGGCAGTTATGGCCGTGAAAAATTGATTGTTGCCAATCGTCAGTTTGAAGATGCCACGCATGCGGTGGGCAATCCCGCTGAAGAAGTGACCTATTTTGACCGTGATTTATCGTGGGATTTGGAAGTTGAAGAATTTGTCCGTTGTGTTATACAAGACAGTCCTGTGATAACGAGTTCTTCACAAGATGCTCTGCGGGTTATGGAAATGATTGAACGCGCTTATGCTGATGCCCAAAAACCTAAGTCATCGGCGAAGCATACGCAAAAACAAAACTTCGGCATAACTTAATCATGAAAAATATTGTTATTAACGATCAGTACGATCAGCTGGATTTGAAGCCTTCGCAGCTTATTGAACGTTATATTTCGTTGACGCAAAGGGATGTTGGTAAAATTTTGGCTGATCCTGCCCAATTGTCTGTTTGTCATTGTCCGGCTTGTGGCGCGACAGAAAAGCAGCAGGCTTTTGTAAAGTTTTCGCTGACATATCAAGAATGTCAACATTGTCGCACATTGTATGTGTCTCCTCGACCCAATGACACCATGCTTAACGATTATTATTTAAAGAGCGATGCACGCGCATTTTGGTGTAATGAGCTTTCTCAGCTCACTGATAAAAAGCGTAAAGAAAAAGTTATCAAGCCGCGTTTTCAATGGATTTTAGAATCAACGCGTGAATATTTCCCCAATGCTAAGACATGGGTTGATATCAATACCAGTCAATACAGTTACATTGATGCGATGGCGGACGCGGATATTTTTGAGAATAAAATACTTTTAAATCCGTACTTACCTTTGGAGCCACAAGATTATCCTCGCGTCGCAATTGTCAAAAAACCGTGGTGGGAAGAGCCTGCTATTGACCAAGTTAGTGTGATTTCATTGTTTGAAGTGATAGATCATACAGCGGATGTCGGCCGGTTGATGGCGACGGTCAATGCAATGTTGAGCAAAGGCGGTTTGTGTTTTTTGACCGCAATTTTATCGTCGGGATTTGATATCCAGACTTTGTGGGAGCAGGCGGAAAATCTTCACCCGCCGGATCGTTTGAATTGTTTTAGCGTTAAAGGCTTACATGCTCTTTTTGAAAAATATGGTTTTGAATGTTTAGAGTTAAGTACGCCGGGTATTTTTGATTTGGAGTTTGTTGCCAAGAAATTAAAAGAACAGCCTTGCTTAAATGTTCCGCGTTTTGTTCGTGATTTGATTGAACGCAAAGATGAAGAAACCAAACGGGCCTTTCAGGAGTTTTTGCAAAGTGCTTGTATGAGTTCGTATGGACGGATATTGATTCGTAAAAAAGGATAAAAGAATGTCATACATTAAAGATTATTGTCAGGAAGCTGGCCAAATCATTGCCGCTTTGGATCAAGGTCAAATTGAAAAAATGATTTCGATTCTTTTAGATGTTCGTAAAAATGGCGGGCGCTTATTCTTTTTAGGTGTTGGTGGTAGCGCGGCGAATTGTTCGCATGCGGTGAATGATTTTCGTAAAATTGGTGGTTTCGAGGCCTATACACCGGTTGATAATGTCGCAGAATTAACGGCGCGCACCAATGATGAAGGCTGGAATACCGTTTTTGAAGGTTGGCTTAAAGGCTCGCGCATTAATGCTAAGGACGCGGTTTTTGTTTTCTCAGTCGGCGGCGGCAGTAAAGAAAAAAATATCAGCGCGAATTTGGTTTACGGTCTTGATGTTGCCAAAGGAGTTGGGGCTAAGATTTTAGGTGTTGTGGGGCGTGATGGCGGCTATGCGGCTAAAGTGGCGGATGCGTGTGTGATCATTCCACCTCTTAATCCGGCGACGATTACGCCGCAGTCAGAAAGTTTTCAGGCGGTGGTTTGGCATATGATTGTTTCTGATCCGCGCATTATGGTGATGAGTAACAAGTGGGAATCAGTCGCTGTTACTTAGTTTTATCAATTGTGAGCGCGCGCTCACAATTCAAGAATCAAGCTCAAGGAAAGGTTTATTATGGCCATTTATTTAGATACCAGCAATATTGATGAGATTCGTAAGTACACCAAGATGGGGATTATTTCCGGCGTTACGACCAACCCGACGATTCTTCATAAAGAAGGTGCCTCTGGAGGAATGAAGGGTTTGAAAGAAAAAATGCTGGAAGTTGCGCGTATTGTCGCGCCGCATCCTTTGTCCGTTGAGGTGACGACCAATCATCGGGAGGGCATGATCGCGCAAGCCAAAGAAATAGCCGGGTGGGCAAAAAATATTGTGATCAAGATTACAGTGCATGGTCCCAACGGTGAGCTGGATAATATGTCAGTTATTCATGAATTGGAAACCAAACATGATATTCGTATTAATGTCACGGCGATGATGAGCGCTCAACAGTGCTTTTTGGCTGCTTTGGCGGGCGCCAGTTATGTTTCACTTTTGGGTGGCCGTGTTAATAATATGGGGTACAACTCGATTGAAGAAGTTAAGAAATTGCGTTATCTTTTAGATCGTTATCAATTGAAAGCAAAAATTATCCTCGCATCGACACGTGAAATTTTAAATGTGATCGAATGGCTTTGCGCGGGCGCGGATATTGTGACGGTTGCCCCCAACTTTATTGAAGGGATGATTGTGCATCCTTACACGAAGGAAACGGTGCAAATGTTTTTGGCAGATGCCGCTAAAGCGGGACATTGAAAGGACCTTGGCAATGAACAGATCGTTAAACAAGAGGCAAGAATTAAAACAAAAATTTCAAAAGTGTGAAACAATTTTTGGTTCGTGGACGTCTTTAGCGCATCCTTCGATAACTGAAATTTTTGCTCGTTCAGGGGTAGGTTTTCTGGGTATTGATTTGGAACACAGCACGACCAGTCAGGAACAGTCACAGCGGATTATTGCGGCCGCGCAAGCGGACGGTGTTGTCTGTTTGCCGCGTGTTGCCTCACATAATCCAGAAATGATTCGCCGTGTTCTTGATTCCGGCGCGGATGGCATGATTGTGCCGATGGTACAAAATGCTTTAGACGTTGAGCGGATGATTGAATGGGCGAAATATCCGCCTTTGGGTCGTCGTGGTTTTGGTGTTTCGCGTGCGCAGGGTTATGGTATGGATTTTGGGGAATATACTCAGACGTGGAACGACAGTTCGATTATGATTGCGCAAATTGAGTCTATTGGTGCCGTTGACCGTATTGATGAAATTTTATCTTTTAAAGAATTGGATGGAGTTATGGTTGGCCCGTACGATATTTCCGGTTCATTGGGTATTCCTGGACAAATTGAACATCAAAAGGTGCTGGACGCCAGCAAGAGGGTGATTGCGGCTTGTCAACGTCATAAAAAATCCTGCGGGACACATCTTGTGGAAGCCAGTGAACAGCGTATCAAGAAGGCTTTAGAAACAGGTTTTAGTTTTGTGATCCTTTCTTCGGATGTGTTTTTATTGTGGAAATGGGCCGAACAAATTAAGAATTTAATTTCTGTTAAGTAAAGTTTTATTTTGAATGGTTCTTTTATATGAAAAACTATCAGGCTATTATCCTTGATTTTGACGGAGTTATTGTGGAATCGGTTGGAATTAAGGATGATGCTTTTCGTGAATTATTTAAGGATTTTCCCCATCATCTGGATTCTATCATGACGTATCATTTGACGAATAATGCGATTATTCGTTATGAAAAGTTCAAAGTCATTTATGAGGAAATATTAGGATTGCCGTATACGGCAGAAGTTTCTGCTCGTTTGGGTGCGCAGTTTTCGAAAATGATTTTTGAGAAAATTGTTTTGTGCCCATTTGTTAAAGGGGCATTGGAGTTTTTAGGAGAATTTGAGAAACAGACTTTGTTTTACTTGGTGTCGATTAATCCGGCACAGGAGTTAAAGTCGATTTTGGCTGCCAAGAAGATTGATCGTTTTTTTTGTGATGTCTATGCTTATCCATGGGGCAAGGCGGATGCGATTCGTGAAATTTTGCAACGCAATGATTTCTTAGAAAAAGATGTTGTTTTTATTGGCGATAGTCCAGAGGATTATCAGGCTGCCAAAATGGTTGGGATTGATTTTATTGGCCGTCAGTCTGTTCGTTCGTGGGATGGCAAAGGATGTTTGGTTTTTAATGATTTGCAGGAAATTGCGAATTATTTGAAGATACAGAATGGTGCGGTTCTTTAATCTGCGGTGTACCAGTAAATTCCGGTAAAATGTTTTTTGTTAAGAATTGTTGAGATTCAATAGGTCCGGCAATTAAGGGATAGTTTTTAATCATGTATTGCGGAGTTCTAATAGAATGAAAGTGGTCGCTGTCATCCCTGCCCGCATGGGTTCTTCTCGCTTTCCTGGAAAACCACTCAAGAAAATTCTCGATTTGCCGATGGTGGAGCATGTTCGCCGTCGTGCTTTGTTGTGTAAGGCTGTTGATGAGGTTGTGGTTGCAACGTGTGATCAAGAAATTATTGATGCTGTTAATCAAGCTGGCGGCAAAGCGGTGATGACATCTGATAAACATGAGCGCTGCACGGATCGCGTTGAAGAGGCGGTTCGCGGCAGTTCTGCCGATCTGGTGATTGTTTTGCAGGGCGATGAGCCATTGTTGGGTTTAGATGTTATTGATCAATTGATAACGCCATTTGAGGCGGATCAAAATGTATTGTGCACGAACCTGATTTCGGTGATTCATGATGAAACTGATTTGGATAATCGTGATATTGTTAAAGCGGTTTTGAATCAAAAGAATGACGTTTTGTGTTTTTCTCGATCAGCGATTCCTTATCGCCGGGTTAAGACTGAATGTCCTCTGTATCGGCAAACAGGATTCTCAGTTTTTCGCCGTTTATTTCTCGAACAATTTTCTCAATTGCCGCCGACACCTTTGGAAATCTTAGAATCGGTTGATTTCCTGCGAATTTTAGAGCATGGGTATTCGATTCACGGCGTGATTTATCGGCAGGTTACTGTTGGCGTTGACCGGCCGGGCGATATCGCCGTTGTTGAAAATATTCTCAAAAATGATCCCGTGCAAAAAAAGATTTACGAAATGATTTGTCAATGACTAAGCCGAAGATTCTTGTCGCTTTATCGACGTTTGCCCAATACGGCGAAAAACCAGTAGAACTTTTAAAAAGCAGCGGCTTGCCATTTGTTCTTAACTCAACCGGGCAACGTTTGAATACGGATGATATTTTAAAACTTGGGCAGGACTGTCAGGGAATTATTGCTGGTGTTGAACCATATACGAAAGATGTGTTGTCTCAACTTCCGAATCTGCGTTGTATTAGCCGCTGTGGGGTGGGAATTGATAGTATTGATTTGGCTAAAGCCAAGGAATTAGAGATCAAAATTCTCAATACACCAAATCCTGTGATTGTGCCGGTTGCGGAGTTGACCGTTGGGATGATGCTGGATCTTTTGCGTCAAATTACGTGGCATACGGTGACCTTACGTAATCAAAAATGGCAGAAAAAAGGTGGATATAATTTGCAGGGTAAAACGGTTGGCATTATTGGTTTAGGGCGTATCGGGAAAAAAGTTGCACAACTTTTGAAAAGTTTTTCTGTGGATGTGATAGCGTCGGACTCTTATCCTGATGATCTTTGGGCGAAGGAAAATAATATTCGAATGGTGTCAGTTGAGGAATTATTGAGAAATTCTGATATTGTGACTTTGCATTTGAAGACAGACAAGAGATTTCCTTTTGTTTTAGGAGAAAAAGAAATTCGAATGATGAAGTCTAAAGCTTTTTTGTTAAATCTTGCGCGCGGAGAGATGGTGGATGAAAATGCGCTTTATTGTGCTTTGACTCAAGGACATTTGGCTGGTGCTGGATTGGATGTTTTTTCACAGGAACCTTATAGCGGGAAATTGGCTACGCTGGATAATGTTTTGATGACGCCGCATATCGCGACTTTAACAGCGGAGTCGCGGTTAGAAATGGAAACACAAGCGGTAGAAAATCTTTTAACATGGTTTGGGTCGTAAATTCAACGATGAGCTTTGCAGATTTTAAAAATAAATTGCATCCGTTTGAGCTGACCATGCGTCTGCATGCGTTTTTGACTTGGCCGGCAATGACGCGCAAAGAAATGCAAATCTTAAAGCGTATTTTTTTGTCATTTCCCAAAGAACAAACGATTCATATATTTGAGTATGGGATGGGTTTTTCAACAGTTTATTTTGCGAAGTTTTTGCGAAAAGCGGGTTATTTATTTCATTTGTATTCGGTGGATAATAATCGTTTCTGGTATGAAAAAGTAACAGCTATGATCAAGTCTGAGAAATTGACAGAACATGTTACTTTGCATTTGCGTGAATTTATTCCGTTCTGGGAGAAACCGGGTTGGGATTGGACATCAGAGCCGCAACAAGGAGTTTTCGCTCCGCAAACTCAAATGGAATTAGAGTATATCAATTTGCCGCAGATGTTGAAGATTCCTTTTAATGTCATTTTTGTCGATGCGCGTTTTCGCCGGCGTTGTTTGGAAGCGGCACTGACGAGTGTTGATTATCGCGGGTTTGTGATCATGCATGATGCCCAGAAGAAACATTATCATTCGGCAACTGAAAAATATCGGTATTCACGATTTATTGACAGTGGTCAATATTTTCCCTTTGCTCGGCGCAAGTATCAACTGTGGTTAGGTAGTCCGATGAATTCTTTGGTTGACAAAATTGCTGTGGAATTTGATTAATATGGCCCACCCTGAAATTACAGTTTTGATGACGGTTTATAATGGCGGCGCATATTTAAAAATGGCGGTCGAGAGTGTTCTTAAACAAACTTTTACGGATTTTGAATTTCTCATTATTGACGATTGTAGTTTGGACCAGTCTCGGGAGACTATTCTTTCTTTTAAAGATGAGCGAATTAAGTTGATCAAAAATGAAATCAATCTGGGACAAACACGTTCACTTAACAAAGGGTTAGCTTTAGCGCAAGGCCGGTATATCGCGCGCATTGACGCGGATGATTTTGTTTTTTCGTCATGGCTTGAGAAGACTTTGGCTTTATTGAAAGCTCAGCCTTTGACTGCCGTTGTCAGTTGCAAGGCGATTGTTGTTGATGAGCAACATAAGATTCGCAAAACATTAAGGACGGGGTGTTGTTATGCGCAAATGGTTTTACGTTCCTTGACAGCGACACCGTTGAATCATGTTGGTGCTCTTTATAAAGTTGATGTGATTTCTTCTGTTGGGGGATACGATGAAACATTTAAGATTGCGGCGGATTTTGAGTTATGGTCAAGATTGATTCGCCGCCGTATTCAATTGGCTTGCATTGATGAGCCATTGGTCGCAATTCGTGTGCATGCTAAGTCTGAGAGTATGATTCAACGAGGCCAGATTGATATGATTGAAATTTCGGAAGTTATGAAGCGGAACTTTGACGTCTTGATTGCATTTGAAATTTCCCGGCCAGAGATTGAATTGTTATGGAAACTGCATTATGCGACGATACAATTAAGTGCGGTTGAGTTTCAAGATGCTTTCATGCTGTTGTGTAAAGCCTACAGAACGATGAAAGCGGAATTCGCCGTATCTTCTGACGCTGTTGAGGCCTTTATTGCTCATCAGAAGAAAGTATTCTATGCCAAGCGGGCTTTAGGTCAGATGGCGCAAGGACAGCTGCCGCAACTGCGGGTTTTGGCTAAGGATTATTGTAAGACAGAAGGGTGGCTGAATCTTTTGTCTTTGGTGTGGTTGGGGACATGGCTTGGAAAGCCGGCATTGAGAAATTTGCCTATTATTTATGAACGATGGCGCGGCTGGATAGCAAGAAAGAAATTGCCGCATCAGGTTTATTCGGAATGTGTGCGTTAAGATCATGTTAAAAATGTCTGATGATATTTTGCAAAAGATTATTAAAAGGATCATTTTGGTTCTGGTTGGTTTCTTTTGTTATTTTTATGCTTTGTATGCGTCCGATTTTGCTGAACTGCATATTCAATTTGCTGGTCTGGATTTTCCGATTTTTATTGGAGAAATTCTTTTGGGTGTTTGTGTTCTCTTGTTTTTGATTTATATTTTAAAATTTTCGGTATGTTTCAACTTGAGATTTGTTTGGCTGGGGACACTTTACGTGTCGTGGGTATTAGCTAAAGCGTTTTTAGGGTATGTTCATTGGGGGCCGCTGGCATTGCGCAATGCGGCGTTATTTTATTATCCGTTTTTTGCTTTGATTGGGTATATGATTTTTGAACGTTCACTTTATCAAGGTTTGGGTCGATGGTTTCTATTAGGTTTTTTGTTGTGGAATCTGCTTTTTGTTAATATCAATGATTATTTTGTTATAGCGTTTTTGATGTTAGCTTTTGGTTTGTCTTGGCATTTACGTCAGCAAGTTCTACGATTTGCTGGAATTTTTCTTTGTGCTTTTTATGTTATCCATTCTCGGGTTATGTGGTGGGGTTGCCGGTCGCATATGGTTGGCATTGGTGTAATGGCTATTTTTCTGGCGGGGTATTTTCTTTTTGGGATGTTTAAAGCGCAACGGCGGGTTAAGTTATTGACCTTGTTTGTTTTGGTGGTGATATTTGTTGGCTTTCTTTTTAAATTTGGCGACCACAATGCTTTAAAATCGATGATGACGTTTCGCCAATTAGTAAAGGAATATAAGAAGTTGGATGTGGATGTTCGCAAGAATGAGACAACGTATATTCATGAACCGTTGATTGTCAGGCTTTATAATGAAAACAGTAAAACTCTGCCTTTATTTACAAATAAAAATAGTAAAAACCAATCTTTATTTCTAGATAAGCCGCGGGAAGAAGTTGAAAAACATTCTTTACCGGAAATAAAAATGATAGCAGAACCGAGTCAAGTGCCCGTTGAGCCCGCTGTACAATCAGATTCGTCCCCAAGTCATGAGCGTCGGCTTGATGTTGCTTATGCTAATATTTGTTTTCGTCTTTTTGTTTGGAAGGATATGGTGGACGATTTTATAAAACAAAAGGCATGGGGTGGCGTTAGCTTTGGGCAGCCGCAACGTTCTCCATCCTTGGAAGCGGCGCATTGGGCTACCGCGGATTGGTTGCGGGATGGGTGGATTACGCCGCATAATTCTTTTTTGCATATGATTTATCGAGGGGGGTTAGTGGGATTTGTTTGTGTGGTTATGATTTTTGGTCTATTAGTTAATATGACTCGACGTTTTCTAAAACTTCGTTCTGTCTGGGGAGGCCTCTTGGTGGGGTGTTTGGTGTACTGGGTGACGATTAGTAATTTCTTGGTATTTTTAGAATTTCCTTATAATGCAATTCCGTTTTGGACTTTTTGGGGAATGACGTTGGCGTATTTGCATACACTGGAGAAAGATTCTTTATGCGCTTGATAAAATTAATGTTTAAAGAGTGGGTGGTTTTGACCATTCTTCTATTTGTTGGGCTAGCGGTTGGTATTCTCGAAGGTATGGGGATTGCTGTTTTTTTGCCCATTTTGCAGAGTCAGGATGCGATGAATGTTGGGGCGTTGCCAAAATTCTTTCGCGTTCCATTTGAGTTTTTGAGTCATTATTCTTTGGGCGATAAAATTCGCATTATTTCAGTTTTATTATTGGCGGTTAATCTTTTGCGTTTAGGCTTTATTTATATAGATATCAACCTTTCCGTTTTTGTGCGAACCAAGGTTTTGACTCATTACAAAATGGAATGTATGAAACAGATGATGAAAATGAATATGGGTTTCTATAATCATCGGCGATTATCAGATTTTCAGCTGTTGTTTAAGAATCGAATTGAATCGCATATTGGGATGATTATTGAAGTTTTATGTAATGCGCTTCCTGCCGTTTTAACATCGATTATTTTGGTTGTGCTGCTGGTGATGTCTTCATGGAAAATCTCGCTTATTCTTTTAGTTTCTTTAGGAATCTCCGGATTCTTGCTGGAATTGTTGGCGCGATTGGTCAGAAAATCAGGCAGTCAGTATATCAAGACAGAGGCAAGCTTTAATAAGATTCTTTTTGACATTATCAATGGCATGAAAATTATACGAACTTTTAACGCTCAGAATTTGATGCTTCAGAATTTCCAGGGTGAAGTTAAGGAGTTGATCAAGTCTTATAACCGGATGTCGGTTATAACAAAATTAGTTGGACCTTTCTTTGAAGTTTGTGGCGTTTTAATTATTTGTGTAATTCTTATTTGCGGCACGATGTTATTCGATGGACATAATAGTTCAAAAATCTTACTCACATTGTTCACTTTTGTTTTAATTTTGGCACGATTGATTCCAGCTTTAAAACAAATTAATCATGCCTGGGGGACTATTGCCGCGCGGTTATCTGGTCTTAAGGAAGCTGATCAATTCTTGATGACAGAAGAAACAGAAAGTTTGCAAAATGGGCAGATAGTATTTTCTGATTTAAGTGACAGTATCGAGTTTAAAGATGTTACATTCTCTTATGACCTAAAGGATAAGGTTGTTTTGGATCATGTAAGTTTTACGATTAAAAAAGGACAAAGAGTTGGTATTATTGGCGCGTCGGGTTCTGGAAAATCTACTTTGACGGAGCTTCTTTTACGTTTTTATGATCCGCAAACTGGAGGCATTTGGGTCGATGGAGTTAATTTGCAAGAATTAGATATTTTGTCTTTTAGAAATCATATTGGTGTTGTCCCTCAGGATGTTTTTCTTTTTAATGAAACGGTCAAAGGCAATATTGGTTTCTCCAAGCCGCAAGCTACAGATATGGAAATCAAAGATGCCGCTTTGCGTGCTAATGCTCACGAGTTTATTAAGAATCTTCCGGCTGGATATTCAACGAATATTGGTGAACGCGGTGTTTTGCTTTCTGGAGGCCAAAGGCAGAGAATTGTTATCGCTCGAGCTATTTTGAGAGATCCGCAGATTTTGATTTTTGATGAAGCAACTTCAGCGTTAGATACGAATTCGGAACGGTTGGTGCAACAGTCATTAAATAATATTGCTAAGGGTAAGACCGTAATTATTATCGCGCATCGTTTGTCGACGGTTGCCGATTGCGATCAAATTATTGTTTTAGAACGCGGGAAGATTATTGAGAAGGGCTTGCGGGAAGAACTTCTTAGCAAAGATAGCGTTTATAAAGGATTGGTTAATGAACAGTCAATTGTTATTTAGTTTTAGAATGCGGTGTACAGAATATGTTGAAAGTTCACTTGAAGCAGTTGGGCCATTGATCAAATTATTAAAACATGAGGGACGTTGATGAAGAAGATTCTTGTGACGGGAGCAGCTGGTTTTATTGGTTCGCATTTGACGGAATTGTGCGTGCGCAAAGGATTGGCGGTCAAAGCTTTGGTTCGTTACAATTCCCAAAATCATTGGGGTTGGCTGGAACAGAGCGATGTGAAGAATGATATTGAAATTGTGACGGGCGATGTTCGTGATTATGACAGCGTGTCTAAAGCGTTAAAAGATTGCGAAGCAGTGTTTCATCTAGCGGCGCTGATTGGAATTCCTTATTCCTATGTTTCGCCGTTGGCGTATATTAAAACGAATGTGGAAGGGACATACAATATTTTAGAGGCCGCTAAACAGCAACAGCTTAAACAGATTTTGATTACGTCGACCAGCGAAACTTATGGGACGGCACAATATGTTCCGATTAATGAAGAACATCCCTTGGTGGCACAATCCCCGTACGCGGCCAGCAAGATAGCCGCTGACCAATTGGCATTGAGTTATTATCGATCATTTGGTTTGCCAGTCAAAGTGGTTCGCCCTTTTAATACGTTTGGGCCGCGACAATCCGCGCGCGCGGTTATTCCAACAATCATTACCCAGATTTTATCTGGACAAAAAGAAATAAAACTTGGCAATTTGACACCGACGAGAGATTTTACTTTTGTTCGTGATACAGCGGAGGCTTTTTGGGCGGTTTACCAATCCCCGGATGTTATTGGTCAGGTTGTTAATGTTGGACGTGGTGAAGAAATTTCCATTGGACAGCTGGCTCAAGAAATTTCAATTTTGACAAATCGCAACATTGAAGTTGTTTCCCAAGAACAAAGAACGCGGGTTAAAGATAGCGAAGTGGAACGCCTATGCGCGGATAGTACGAAGTTGCAGAAATTAACAACATGGAAACCGCAATTTGATTTAAAAACTGGTTTACAAGAAACGATTCAATGGTTTGAAAGTCGGCTGAATTTATATAAAGCTGAGGTTTACAATGTCTAAACGTATTTTACTGGTTGGGTGTGGACAAATCGGTAGTCGTCATTTGCAGGCCGTCAGTTGTTTGAAAGAAGTGGAGTCGGTTGATATTGTTGACTGTTATGACGACTCTTTAGTTTTGGGTCAGACACGTTTGAAAGACGTTGCGGATGCCAATGCGGCGATTGCGTATCGTTGGCTCAAAGCTGTCGATGTTTCTTCTCGTGGCGTTGATCTTTGCATCGTGGCGACATCAGCTCAAGGTCGTGTCGAATTGGTCAAAGAAATTTTTGAAAAGACCGGTGTAAGTCAATTTATTATTGAAAAATTAGTAACTCAATCCTTGACGGAATATCAAGAGCTGATGGCTTTTGCCCAGCGGCATGATTTAAAGATTTGGGTCAATTGTCCGACCAGAGCTTATAGTATCCATCAATATATCAAGTCTAAAATTGATCATCGCCAGCCGCTTTTATTTAGTCAGATTGGCGGTAATTTTGGTTTGGCCTGTAACGGAATTCATTATGCTGATCTTTTTTTGTTTTACGACGGAGGCAATGAAATTCGGCCTGCCGGGACAAGCATAGATCCTATTCTTCATCCGTCTAAAAGAGGTAAAGATTTCTTTGATCTTAGCGGTGTCTTGACGGGATATTCTGCTAAGGGGAGCAAAATGATTCTTTCTTATGCCGCGGATCATCTCTTGCCGGATGTGGTTACGATAATGACAAAACAGGCTAGGTTTATGGTGGATATTATTGGCGGTTGGGCACAAGAGAGTATTGATGGTCAACCCTGGCAGAAAACTTGCATTGAGTCAAAGACCAATGTTAGCTATACTACTCAAATTTTTTGTGCAGATATCTTTTCTCGCAGGGCTTGTGATTTGCCTACACTTCAGGAATGTTGGCCAGCGCATCAATATATTTTGACGGTGCTTTTACCGCATTTTAATCAATTATTAAAAGTTAAAAATCAATTTTGTCCGGCTACGTAAATCGATGAGTAAAAAGAAAATAAGAATTGGTCTCGTGGGAGCAGGCTGGGTTGCTCAACAGCATTTGCTGGTGCTTGCGGCCATCAAAGACATAAACGTTGTTGCGATTACCTCTCGCACTTTACCTAAAGCGCAGGCTTTGGCCAAAACATTTGCTATCCCTTATGTTTACGCTGATCTTCCCAGTTTAGTGAAAGAAGCGCAACCTGATGCTTTAATGATTCTGGTCAGTGAAAATCAAATTTTCGAAGTTGCAATGAAAGCTATGAAATTTGGTTTGCCGTTATTTATCGAAAAACCAGCGGGTTTAACACCTTCGGAGAATTTGAAACTTGCTTACGCCGTCAAGAGAAGAAAGTTGCCGACGATGGTGGGATTTAATCGACGCTATTATTCGATTTTCCATAAGGGGCTTGAGATTATTCGTCGGCATGGTCGGCTGCTGGGTGTTTTTGTTGAAGGTCATGAACGGATGTGGCGTGTGCGAGATGCGCAAACATTTTCAAAAAAAACTTTGGACCATTGGATTTATGCCAATAGTACGCACACCATTGATCTTTTGCGTTTCTTTGGTGGGGAGTTAAAGACGGTGAAAGCTATTTCAAAGCGTTGTTTTGGGGAAGCTTTGGGCGATCAATTTGCGGCAGTTGGCGAGTTTAAGTCGGGCGCGATTGCTCAGTATCAGGCGCATTGGTACTCTCCCGGCGGCTGGCGGGTCGTGTTGTATGGGGATGGCGTAACGGTTGAGTTTAAGCCTTTAGAACAGGGAGTATGGACAGATAAAAATTTTAAGCAGCACCCGATTGAGCCAGAAGAATGTGATAAGAAATTTAAGGTTGGGTTTTATCAGCAGATGATTGCTTTTGGTCAATTAGTTCGTGGTGAGAAACAAGCTTGGCCGTTGCAGGATATTCATGGCAGTTATCAAACGATGCTTTTGGCGCAAAAGATTTCGCAAGGGAAGTGATTCTTTATGAGTGTTAAGAATATTTTAGTGATTGGCGGCGGCGGGCATGCTAAGAGTGTGATCAGTGTCATTAAGAAGTCTGGTCAATTCAAAATTGTTGGTTATACAGATGTTCAGGATCAAGGTGAAATTCTGGGCGTCGCGTGGATCGGCACTGACGAGGACCGTGTCGCGATTTATAATCAGTATCATTGCTGTGCGGTTTTGGGTATTGGGTCAACAAAGATTTCTGATCAGCGATGTAAAATTATCAAAAAGTTTACTGCATCCGGATTTACCTTTCCGGTGATTATTTCGCCAACGGCCATCGTTAATGAAGATGTGGAAATAGGCGAAGCAACGGTTATTCTCGACGGAGTGATTGTCAATGCGGGAACGCGGGTTGGACAAGGGTGTATTCTAAATACGGGTTCGATTATTGATCATGATTGTACGATTGGCGATTTTGTGCATATTGCTCCGGGGGTTATTTTGAGCGGCGGTGTACAAATTGGCGATCATTGTTTGTTGGGCACTGGTGCAAAAGTTATTCAATGCCGATCGATTGGTTCGGATTGTTTAATCGGAGCAGGCGCTGTGGTGGTTGAAGATATCAAACGTTCGGGGACGTATGTGGGTGTTCCTGCCCGGGGCAAGAAAGAGCAGTCGGTATGAACCATTCAACAAAAGATTCTCAGACTTTTATCATTGCCGAAGCTGGGGTTAATCACAATGGCAAGATTGCTTTAGCAAAACGCTTAATTGACGCGGCAAAAAAAGCTGGTGCCGATGCGGTGAAGTTTCAAACGTTTATAGCCGAGCGTTTGGTCACAGCCAAGGCGGTGAAAGCGGATTATCAAAAGAAACGGACCTCGCAAGGTGAGAGTCAACTAGCGATGTTAAAAAAGTTCGAATTGAGTTTAGCTGATCATCAGGAGTTGATCCAACATTGTCAAAAAAACAAAATTTTGTTTTTATCCACTCCCTTTGATGAAGAGAGCTCGGACTTGCTGGATAAACTTGGCATTACGATCTTTAAGATTTCTTCGGGTGAAATCACCAATATCGCTTTTCTTAAATATATTGCGCGCAAAGGAAAGCCGATGATTTTGTCGACGGGAATGTCGACACTCTTAGAAGTGCGGCAAGCGGTGCGAAGCATTTTTTCGGCGGGTAACAAGCAGCTAACATTATTACATTGTGTTTCGGATTATCCAGCGCCTTTTACGCAGTTGAATCTGAAGGCAATTGCGACTTTGCAAAAAACTTTTCGTTTGCCGGTTGGTTTTTCTGATCATAGTCAAGGGATTTTGATATCACCTGTCGCTGTGGCTTTGGGAGCGACCGTGATTGAAAAACATTTGACGTTAGATCGCACTTTGCCCGGGCCTGATCAGCAGGCTTCTTTGGAACCCCAAGAGTTTAAATGTTTGGTTGACCATATACGTTTGGTCGAGAAAGCTTTGGGAGATGGTCAGAAAGTTCCAGCTTTATGTGAAGCAGATTGCCGTTTGGTCGCTCGCAAGAGTTTAACGGCGGTTGTTGCGATTGGTAAAGGGGAAAAAATATTAAATCGTCATATTGTGCTCAAGCGCCCCGGCACAGGAATTTTACCGGGAGAATTAAGAAAAGTTATTGGCCGGCGAGCAAAACAGAATATTGCAAAAGATGAGACATTGACGTGGGCAAAAATAAATTAAAAAAAAGAAAAATTTGTGTCGTGACAGGTTCGCGGGCCGATTATGGTCATCTGCAAAATCTGATGCGTCAGTGTGTTTTGGATTCGGCGATAGATTTGCAGATTATTGCAACAGGATCACATCTTTCAAAAGAACAGGGGCAAACGTATCGGCAGGTTGAAAAAGATGGATTTTCTATTACCGCCAAAGTCAATATTGCAAAGTTTGATGATTCACCGGTGGGTGTTGCCAAACGTATTGGTTTAGCTTGCCATGGTTTTGCGGATGTTTTTTCGCGGTTAAAGCCTGACATTGTTGTTGTTCTCGGCGATCGTTATGAAATTTTGGCCGCTACGATAGCCGCTTATGTTGCCAATTGTTTGGTTGCCCATTTGCATGGCGGTGAATCATCGCAAGGCGCGTTGGATGAAGGATTTCGTCACGCTATTACTAAAATGTCGCATATTCATTTTGCCGCAACGAAGGAATATCGTCAGCGGATTATTCAATTAGGAGAACAGCCTAATTATGTTTTTAATTTTGGGGCGCCGGGTTTGGATATTTTGCCGCAAATTCAATATTTATCACGTGCAGAGCTTTCCAAAATGCTGAATTTTGATCTGAGCGGACAGGTAGCGATGATGACTTATCACCCTGTTACGCTCGAGAAATCTTCGCCCAAGCGCCAGTTGAGAGAAATTTTGAAAGCTATTGATCAAAGTCATTTGAAAGTTTTGTTCACGGCAGCCAACATGGATAGTCAGGGGCAAGTGATTAATCAGATGTTATCAGATTTTTGTAAAAAATATCCGCAGCGTTACAAATTCGTCAATAATTTAGGTCAGCAAAAGTATATGAGTTGTTTGAAAAGTTTTGATTTGATGATTGGCAATTCTTCCAGTGGTATTATTGAAGCGCCATCATTTGCTTTGCCGGTGATTAATATTGGTGACCGGCAAAAAGGGCGTATTCGAGCTGGGAATATCATTGATGTGAATTGTGATTGTGCTGCGATTAAAAAGGGTATTGGTTTGGCTTTCAGTGAACGATTTCGTAAATCTTTAAAGGGTATGAAAAATCCTTATAGTGGTGTCACAGATGGTCGCGCGAGTTGGTTGATTAAAGAGCAAATAAAGAAAGCTTGTCTGGATGAAACAGTTCTTAAGAAAGAGTTTTTTGATATTCGATTTTAAATGTTGACTAGAGGATTTGAGATGTCTATGAAATTAACAGATTTTCTTATTTTTCGAAATGAGTCAATTAAGCAGGCGATGAAAAAGCTCAGTGAGTTTGGCGAGAAACAATTGATTGTCGTCGATGATAAACAGCGACTGATCGGGGCTTTGAGTGATGGTGATATCCGTCGGCGTATTCTTCAGGGGGGTTCTATCAGGGGACGGGTGGAAGTCATTTGTAATAAGAATCCGGTCTTTGTTAATATTGGGTATTCATTGGATTATGTTCGAACAACCATGCTCAAGTTGAAAATTGAAGTGATCCCGGTTATTAACGCGGATAAAAAAGTAGAAAAGGTATTGACCTGGGATGAGGTTTTTGCCGGTCGGGTTAGTAAGCAGAAAGAAAGGGTTGATGCGATTGTGGTTGTTATGGCCGGCGGCAAAGGAACTCGTCTGGATCCGTTTACCCGGATTTTGCCTAAACCGCTTATTCCCATTGGTGAAAAACCGATTATTGAAGTTATTATGGACAAATTTAATGGATATGGAATTAAAGATTTTTATGTTTCTGTTAATTTTAAATCCAGAATGATCAAGTCTTATTTTGAAGAGGCCAATGAAAGCTATACGATTCATTATATCGAGGAGAAGACGCCTTTGGGGACGATTGGTAGTTTGAAGTTGATTGAAGAAAAAGTTAAAAGTCCTTTTTTTGTGACAAATTGTGATGTGTTGATTGATGTGGATTATGCTGAGTTGATGCGGTTTCATCAGGATTTTAACTATGATTTGACTTTGACGGTTTCTTGTAAACATTATGTGATTCCTTATGGTGTTTGTGAAATCAAAAGCGGTGGCATTTTGAAGAAAATTAATGAAAAACCAGCGTATGATTTTTTGGTCAATACTGGTCTGTATTTGATGAATCCCAAGGTTATTTCTTTGATTCCAAAAAACAAATTTTTTAATTTTAATGATTTGGTCAAACGGGCTCAGAAAAAGAAATTACGTATTGGCGTTTTTCCTATACCGGAAAGTTCCTGGGTTGACGTCGGGCATTGGGAAGAATATAGCAAAACATTAAAGATGGTTTATTAAAAAGGTATGGAATGTCTGTCATTCGTGTGATTCCCCGCTTAGATATTAAAGGACCAAATCTTGTCAAAGGGGTTCATTTGGAAGGGTTGCGTGTTTTGGGCAAGGCGGAGCATTTTGCTAATAAGTATTTTCAGCAGGGTGCGGATGAGATTCTTTATATTGATACTGTCGCCAGTCTTTATGGACGCGATAATCTTTTAGATATTGTTCGGCGTTCTGCGGAAAATATTTTTGTTCCACTAACAGCCGGTGGCGGGATTCGTTCAATTGAAGATATCCGCAGCCTTTTGCGGGCGGGTGCGGATAAGGTTGCTATCAATACTGGGGCCATTCAGAATCCTCATCTTATTTCTGAATCTTCGCGGATGTTTGGTGCTCAATGCATTGTGATTTCGATTTGTGCGAAACATCGAGGAAAAGGGGATTATGAAGCGTGGACGGATAATGCCCGCGAACGATCAGGAAAGAATGTTTTTGATTGGGCTTGCCAAGCTGTGGATTTAGGGGCGGGTGAACTTTTGATCACATGCATTGATCAGGAGGGAACCAGTAAAGGATATGATATTGATTTGGTAAGGCGTATTGCTGATTCTGTTTCTGTCCCAGTCATTGCTTGCGGCGGAGCGGGATTATCTCAACACTGCTTGGAGGTAATTCGTGATGGTCATGCCGATGCGCTTTGTGCCGCCTCGATTTTTCACTATTGTGAGCTGGAAGAATTGCAATCGCGTGAACAGTATCAGGAAGAAGGCAATGTTGAGTTTCTTAAAAAAAGCCGCGATACGATGGGCTTTTTAAAAAATCGTTTGCACCCAATTAACATCCCAGATTTAAAAGTCTATTTACAGACTCATGGAGTCAACTGCCGGATGTTAGAATCGACGGAAGAAGTCAAAAGTGAACATTGTCAGAAATTCATGCAGTAGCGCCAAAGTTTGTTGGTGAGGTTATTTTATGGATGCGTGCATTGTTGATTATGGTTTAGGGAATCTTTTTAGCTTGCAGAAAGTGTTTCGTTTTTTGGGAGCAAAAGTTGAGGTGACTGATGATCCGGTCAAAATTCGTTCTGCCAATAAATTGATCTTGCCGGGTGTGGGGGCTTTTGAAGATGGTATTCATAATTTGAAAAAAACAGGATTAGATATCGCGATTAAAGATTTTGTGCAAACAGGAAAACCATTATTGGGCATCTGTTTGGGAATGCAGCTTTTGATGGATGAAAGCGAAGAAAATGGATTATTTCAAGGTTTGGGAATAATCCCGGGGAGAGTTGTTCGTTTAGAGGGGCCAGGTCCAGAGGATATGCCTTACAAAATTCCTCATGTGGGTTGGAATAGGGTTTTTTATCCGCAAAGCAAGGAAAAATTGTTGCAGCCTTGGGATGGCACTATTTTCGGACATCTTAAAGATGGTAGTTTTATTTATTTTGTTCACTCTTATCAGGTTGTTCCGAGTGATCAATCTGTAATTTTATCGGAAACGGTTTATGGCCGTAATCGCTTCTGTTCAGCATTACAACGCGGTTCTCTTTATGCATGCCAATTTCATCCCGAGGTCAGCGGCGGGGCCGGTCTGCAAATCATGGATAATTTTCTTAAAATTGTAAAGTAATGGAGAAATCATATGTTGTTTCCCGGGAAAACGATGGATCGTCAGTTAAGCAAGAGTCCAAAAACAGTATTTTTTTGTAAAAAATGTGTTGTCTCAAATCAAAGACCGCGGATTACTTTTAATGAACAAGGCATTTGCAGTGCTTGTCAATACGCGCATATTAAACATAACGTTATTGATTGGGATAGTCGGGAGAAAATGCTTATTGAGTTGCTGGATCGTTTTCGTTCTCAAGACGGCAGTTATGATTGCGTGGTTCCCGGCAGTGGCGGCAAAGACAGCAGTTATGTTGCCCATCAATTAAAATACAAATATGGCATGCACCCTTTGACCGTGACGTGGGCGCCGTTTTTGTATACGGATGTGGGTTGGCAAAATTATATTACTTTTAAAGATCATGGTTTCGATAATTTATTATGTTTTCCCGACGGGATAGTTCACCGGAAGCTGGCCCGGCTTGCCTTTGAACTTTTGGGGGATGCGTGGGAACCTTTTGCTTACGGTCAAAAAGCTTATGCGTTTCATATGGCCTGCAAGTTTAAGATTCCTTTGATTTTTTATGGAGAAAGTGGAGAAATTGAATATGGCGGTTCGACAAAAAATATGAATAGCCCGCATGAAACTGTTCAAGATTGGAAAGAATTTTATTACAAAGGTTCCGGGATTGATGAACTTACCCAGCATGGTTTGAGTGCCGGAATATTTACGCAAGATGAGATTAAAGAAAATTCTTTTATGCTTTATCGGCCCCCTGCGCCGCGGGAATTGCAGGAGGTGAATCCGCAAATGCATTGGTTTTCATTTTATAAAAAATGGGTGCCGCAAGAAAATTATTATTATGCTGTCGAGCATACAGGTCTTCAGGCTAATGCGGACGGGCGTTCAGAGGGCACATATTCTAAGTATGCCAGCTTGGATGATAAAACCGATGGTTTTCATTTTTATTTGGCATATATCAAATTTGGCATTGCGCGGGCGACTTCTGATGCGGCGCATGAAATCCGTGATGGACATTTGACCAGAGAAGAAGGGATGGCGTTGGTTAAACGTTACGATGGCGAATTTCCCAAGAAGTACTATCAGGAATTTTTGGATTATTTGGGTATTACGGACCAGGATTTTTGGGAAATTATTAATTTTTATCGTGCTATGGCTCCTCAGGTCTGGAAGCAAGTTAATGGAGAATGGAAATTGCGGCACACCGTTAATAAAAGCGGAGTGGATGATTGATCGAATGAAAAAATTAAAGATTGTTATTTTTGGCTTAGGCTCGATTGGACAAAGGCATGTTGAAATTCTGCGTAAGCATTTTAAACATGAGCTTTATGCTTTTCGATCTGGGGGGGCTTGTGGCAATGTGTTTGGAATTCCTGAATTGACCACATGGTACATGGTTGACCAAATTAAACCGCAGGTGGCTTTTATTACCAATCCAACGTCAGAACATTTACATGTGGCCTTGGAATGCGCACGGCGGGGGATGAATCTTTTTATTGAAAAACCTTTGTCAGATTCTTTAACGGGAATACAAGCGTTGATAACATTGTGTGACAAAAACAAACTCACCGCGTATGTGGCCTATTGTTTACGCTTTCATCCGGTGATTGAGAAAATCAAGAGTTTGTTGAAAGGTCAAAAAGTTGTTCATGCTCGGGTTGTTTGTTCGTCGATGTTGCATCAGTGGCGAGCTGGCAAGGATTCCAGGAAAAGTTATTCGGCTTATCGGGCAATGGGTGGGGGAGTGATTTTGGATCTTTCACATGAATTTGATTATATTCGTTTTTTATTGGGAGAAATCAAGAGCATTGCTGGAGTCAAAGGCCGTATGGGGCAAGTAACGGTTGACAGCGAGGATTTCGCGGATGTTTTGGTGACTTTAGAAAACGGCATTGTAGTCAATTGCCATTTGAATTTTGCCAGCTGGGATACAGAGCGCGTTATCCAAATTGATTTAAAAGATGGATTTATTAAAGGGGATTTGATCCAGAATACTGTTGTTTATCAGAAGAATAATAAACTTCGTCAGTTTAAATTTCCCGTCGACCGCAATCATTATTTGAAAAAACAAACACAGTATTTCTTTAAGAATTTGAATCATCCGGCATTGATGAATAATCTTAAGCAAGCGCAAGTGCTTTTGAAACCAATCTTGGAGTTTCGAAATGGCCGCGGATAAAATTTTATTAACAGTTTGTGCGCGGGGTGGTTCTAAAGGTGTTAAAAATAAGAATATCCGTTTGCTTTGTGATGAGCCTTTGATTGCGCACACGCTAAAGCAGGCCAAAAGCTGGGGAAAAGCAGATAAGATTATATGTTCGACCGATTCAGCGGACATTGCTCAGATAGCGCAGCAGTATGGTGCGGCTGTTCCTTTTATTCGTCCGGATCAACTGGCGACAGATACAATGGGCAAGTTGGCGGTTTTACAACATGCTTTAAAAACGGTGGAAGAAAAGGACAAAATGCAGTATACGACCGTCGTGGATTTGGATGTGACGTCGCCGATTCGGCAAGTCAGTGATATTGAGGGAGCGTATCAATTGTTTTTGCAACATCAGGCGGATTCTGTTGTTAGTGCTACCAAAGCTCGTCGGAATCCTTATTTTAATATGCTTGAACTGCAGGCTGATGGTTTCGTAAAGTTGGTCAAAATGCCGTCTGTGCCGTTTTTACGGCGGCAGGATGCGCCGGTGATTTATGATATGAATGCTTCGATTTATGTGTACAAGCGTGAATTTATTTTAAATCCAGCGACGAAAACATGTTTATCGGAGAAAACTTTAGCTTGGGAGATGGGAGAATGGTCTGCTTTTGACATTGATTCGGAGGTTGATTTTCAACTCATTGAACTTTTAGTGAGCAAGGGGGTTGTTAAGTTATGACAGATTATTTAAAGAAATTTGTTTTAAAGGGTAAAAAAGCTGTTGTCGCCGGCGGTGCGGGTTTGATTGGTCGGGAAGTTGTGATAGCTTTGGCGCAGGCTGGCGCTGATGTGGTGATTGCGGATACTAATATTACTGCTGGGAAGAAATTGGTAAAGGGATTGGTTCGTTCAAAAGGTAAAGTGACCTTTGTCACATTTGATATTTCGCAAATGGATGATATGAAAGGTCATGTTGCCGCTGTCGTGAAGAATTTAAAAGGAATTGATGTTTGGGTTAATTGCGCTTATCCACGAACGGCGGACTGGGGTGTTTTACCAGAACAGGTTTCGGCACAATCCTGGCGGCAAAATGTCGACGATCAGTTGAGCGCGACCGCTTTGTGTTGTACCACGGTTGCTGATCATATGAAGAAAAAAGGCGGCACGATTATTAATTTAGGTTCGATTTATGGTATCGGTGGTGGAAAGTTTGATATTTACAATGGCACAGCGGTTAAACCGGTGCCGATTATTTATTCAGTTGTTAAAGGTGGCATTGTGAATTTGAGCCGCTATTTGGCGTCGTATTATGGCTGTTATAATATTCGTGTGAATACGGTTTGTCCCGGCGGTGTTGCCGATGGGCAAGATCCAAAGTTTGTTAAGCAATATGCTGGGCAAACGCCTTTAGGCCGCATGGCGCGTTCTGAAGAAATTGCGTCGACAGTTTTGTTTTTGGCGTCTGATGCTGCTTCATATATCAGCGGAGCGACCGTGATGGTTGATGGCGGGTGGACTGCGGTTTAGAGAAAATTTTATGAAAGCAAAAGATTTGAAAACCGCTCAGCTAAATAGTTTTATTCCTTTAAGTGTTCCGGACATTTCTGGCAATGAATGGAAGTATGTCAAAGAATGCCTCGATACCGGTTGGGTTTCTTCGGCGGGACCATTTGTTAGAAAGTTTGAACAATGTTCTGCCGATTATATCGGACGCAAATATGCGGTGGCTTGCAGCAGTGGAACAGCTGCACTGCATACAGCTCTTTTGGTTTTGGGTATACAGCCTGATGAGGAAGTGATTGTTCCCGATTTGACTTTTGTCGCGCCGGCTTTTGCGGTGCGCTATATCGGGGCTTGGCCGTTGTTTATGGATGTGGATGAAAAGTATTTTCAGCTGGATCCGCAAAAACTGAAAGATTTTTTATCGAAACAATGTTCTTTTAAGCGTGGACAATGCATTAATCGTAAAACAAAACGCCGAATCCGCGCGATTTTGCCAGTGCATTTGCTGGGTCATCCTGTTGAGATGGATCCGATTCTAGATTTAGCGAAAAAGTATGGATTAAAGATTATTGAGGATGTGGCGGAAAGCTTGGGGGCTGAGTATAAAAGAAAGAAAGCCGGCGCATTTGGGGATATTGCGGTGCTGAGTTTTAATGGCAATAAAATTATAACCTGCGGCGGAGGCGGCATGTTGTTGACAGATTCGAAGAAGTTTGCACAAAAAGCGAGTTATTTAACAACTCAAGCCAAAGATCATCCGATTGAATTTGTTCATAACCATATCGGATACAATTATCGATTAAATAATCTTCAGGCGGCTATTGGACTGGCACAGTTTGAGCAGTTGGCCAATTATCTGAAGAAAAAGAATAACATTGCGAATGATTACGCGGATTCTTTAAAGTCTGTTCAAGGATTATCTTTGCCGCAACAGGCTTCATGGGCAAAATCAATTTGGTGGTTATATACGATTTTAGTGGATCGCAAAGAATATGGCATAAACTCACGATCTTTGATGAAAGTTTTAGAATCATATAATATTCAAGCGCGACCGTTTTGGCACCCTTTGCATAGTCTTAAGGCTTTTAAAGGTTGTGATGCCTATAAAATTGAAAAATCGTTGCAGTTATATCAAAGTGGGTTAAGTTTGCCATCGTCGGTGGGATTGACCAAAGCGCAACAAGCTAAAGTGATTCAGGTTCTTCAGGATAATGTAAAAACTTAAGAAAAGAGATGATATGTTCTCACATTTTGTTTTTGATTTTTGGGCAGGCTGGGGTTTTTTTGCGCAGTTTGTATTTATGATGAGTTTTGTGGTGCAGTGGTATAAGTCGGAAAAATTAAAACAAAGTCATTTGCCCAATGAATTCTGGTATTTGCGATTGGCGGCATCTGCCATGTTGCTGGTTTATGTGATTAAAAAGCAGGATTTGGTTTTTTTTGTTGGTGTTATTTTGCAATCGGCGATTTATGTGCGCAATATTGTTTTAATAAAACGCGGGGAGGAAAGAAATGCGTAGTTTAATTTCTATTGTTGTCCCAGTTTATAATGAGAAGGATAGTCTTGTTTTATTGGTGGATCAGATCAGCAAAGTGATGGCTGCTCGGGCCAAAGAATCTTTCGAGATTATTTTTATTGATGATGGCAGTACAGATCAGTCTTGGGACGTTATTCAAAATCTTGCGGCTCAACATGCGAAGTATGTTCGAGCTATTCGCTTTCGAAAAAACTTTGGTAAGTCGCAAGCATTATCAGTCGGTTTTCAATTAGCGCAAGGCGACCCGATTATTTCGATGGATGCGGATTTGCAGGATGACCCTCAAGAGATTCCCCTTTTTCTCGATAAAATCAATGACGGTGCTGATCTTGTTTCGGGCTGGAAAGTGAATCGTCAGGATCCCTTGTCTAAAACTTTGCCGTCAAAAGTTTTTAACGCGGTTGTTCAATTGATGTCGGGCGTCAAGCTGCATGATTTTAATTGTGGCTTTAAAGCGTATCGTAAGGAGGTTCTCAGGCATATTAAAATCTATGGAGAGCTTCATCGTTTTATTCCCGTGTTGGCTCATGGCTATGGTTTTAAAATCGCGGAAGTGGGTGTTCGGCATAATCCTCGTCAGTTTGGCTATTCAAAATATGGTTTAGAACGTTATGCTCGTGGTTTTTTAGATTTGTTAACGGTAATTATTACGACGCGTTTTATCAAAAGGCCATCACATCTTTTTGGGGGATTTGGAATTATTGCGGGATTGATTGGTTTTAGCATTTTGTTTTATTTGAGTGTTCATTGGTTGATGGGTACACATATTGGAGCCCGGCCGTTATTTTTTCTAGGGATTATGTTGAGCATTATGTCGATTCAAATGATTTCTTTGGGTTTGATTGCCGAATTGTTTCTTTACTATGCGAAGTCAAATGAGAATGAAGATTTGATTCAACAAAAAATAAATATTGTTTTAAATTAAAGCTTATGGAATTTCAAAGAATTCTCTCTCAGCGGAAAAGTGTTCGAAGTTTTAGGGATGAGCCTGTAACTCAAAAGGATATTTTGACAATTATTCAAGCTGGCTTAACAGCGCCGTCACCATGCAATCAGCAGTTGTGGCGATTTATTGTACTTGATGACTCAAAAGTTAAGGATCGTTTGATTTCAGAAGCTTATTCGTCAACGATAATCCGTCGGGCGGCAAGTGTGGTTATTGTTATGTATGATGGTTGGAATTATAAAGAGGCTATCCAATCAGGGGCAATGGCAATTATGAATATGCTCAATTGTAGTTGGGAGTTGCAGATTGGTTCGTGTTGCATTAATAGTTTTGGTAATGCAAAGAAAATTAAGGATATCCTTAAGATTCCAGAGAACTATGTGATTGTTGCTTTTGTAATTCTCGGTCATTCGGATGAATTGAAAAACTTGGATGTTCCCTTGGTTGACCGGCGACCGGTTCAGGAGGTGGTCAGTTATAATATGTATCAGGCTCAGGGGGATTATGTCAAAAGCTATAATCCTCAGATTTGGAAAAGGCAAAGTCTTGATGATTATCAAAAGTATTTTTGCCGCAAGACGTTTCTTGGTAAACAAATGGATTTGGTTGCGGAACAAGAACTTCAGGTGATTAAAGCACAGCTGGAAAACTTAAATGGCGATATTCTTGATATTTTTTCTTATGATGGTTCGTATTTAAAGTTTTTCCCTAAGCAGAAAATATATTCTTTGAATCTTAATGAGATTACTGGGCGGTATGCTTTGAGTGCTTTGCCTTTAGAGCCGCAGGATAAAGATTATATTAAAAGTGTGACGTGGGAGATGCTCGGTAAGGATGATTTTGATCTTCGTTTGGTTGCTCAGGTGACAATGATTATGAAAGCTGAGCGAATATCGCAGGATATATTAGGTGAGTTGTTGGATGTTCTTGGTAAGAAGCTTCAGCCGGGGACAAAGTTGACTATTATTGCTCGAAAAAAGAATTTTTTCCTTAATATATTTTTGTTTTGTTTACGGTTGGCGTTTGGGGATGATGTTCGCAAAACTGGAATCTTTGCTTTCTGGGGACCTTTTTCTCCTATAGATATTCATCAAGTGTCTCGAATTTTTAAAGGGAAAGGCTGGCAGCAAATTGAGGAAAAACAATATTTCTTTTTGCCAGCTTTTTTTCAACAGATTTTGCAAATGGTGTTTCAATATTATAAAAGCGGAAAAACAAGCTATATTCATCGCACTGTACACCAGAATTATATAACGCGAAGTTATGATTGGCTTTTACAGAGGCAGGGATTCAAATTAACTCGTCATGGGTCATTAGCGGTTCTAAAATTTCGTCTTAAAAATATCTCATGAAAAATACAATTTACTCGAATGTTATTCTTCCTAATATTCCTCGAATATTAAGTCAGATTAATACCAATATTGGTTCATCGACCTTTGGGTGTTGTGAGCGTTATCATTGGCATAATAGTGTGACCGCAGCCCCTAATGCGCGTTTTCAAGAAGCCGTTTTAACTTTGGCGCTTTTTTATAAACAGGGGCCAGTTGAATACAAAGATAATCCCTTACTGTTATCTTTGGTTAATGCCATTATCGGATTTTGGATTAAAATTCAAGAGCCAGATGGGTCCTTTAATGAGTGGTATGTTCATGAAGGCAGTTATGTGGCAACGGCTTTTTCTTCGTATGCAATTTCGGAAACAGTTTTATTGTTGGGCAAAGAGCAGGTTACGAATGTTGAGCATGTTCTTGCAGCGTTGGTTAAAGCAAGTTCTTGGCTTGGCCAGCATAGTCAAAAGGCTGTTTGTAATCAACAGTCTGGTGCTTTGTTAGCGATTCATAATACTTATATGTTGACGGCAGAAGATGCTTTAAAAGTTATTGCTCAAGATTATGAGCAGCTCATTGCTTCATGTCAAACAACGGAAGGATGGTTTTTGGAATATGGTGGCCCAGATATTGGTTATTTATCATTAACTATTGATTATTTGGCTAAGTATTATCACAAAACAAAATCTGATCTTATCGCGAGAGTGATCGACAAGGCTTTGGGTTTTATTGCGAACTTTATTCACCAGGACGGCACAGTCGGTGGGGCTTACACAAGCCGGGAAACGGAATTCTTTATTCCGCATGGGGTTGAATTGTTGGCCGCAAGCAATGAGAATGCTGCTTTCATTGCTGGTGTGATACGTCGGAACTTAGCTGGCGGCAAGAGTATTACGCCATCCTCTCTGGATGATCGATACCTGATGTACAATGGCTACACATTTTTGCAGGCAGGGTTAGATGGACTTGAGGATTTACCAGAGGTCATTATGAAGCGACCACGTTTTATGCATTATCCATTAGCTGGGATTGCGATTTGGCGATGGGATCAGTTTGAGTTTATTGCTAATTTAAATAAAGTGGGGACATTTGTCGCGTTTGTTGGTGATAAAAAGATTTGTGATAGTGGAATCTTAATTGAAGGTCAGCCGAACCTTTTTAGTGGGTATTTGCAAAAGCACGTGAAGATTTTACATATGAATGAACAAGGTTTTGAGGTGCAAGGGCATTTTTGCCTTTTACGGGAAAATTCAATGTCGCCATTAAAGCAAATTTTTCTAAATGGTGTGCAATTGATTATTGGGAGACTTGGTGCATTACAAGTTTTTGTCAAAGAATACTTGCGCAAAAAGTTGATTACAGGGCATAAATACTCGACCGTCACTTTGAAAAGAGCAGTTGTTTTGACGGATGAGGGTATAGAGATTGATGATCGGATTGAAGGATTAAAAACATTTGAACGAATTGTTGTCGGTGCGAGACTTTCCTATATTTATGTTCCGTCGTCGCGTCTTTTTCAGAGAGAAAATCTTAAAGAACATGGGCCTGAGTTTATTAATATGGATCAGCTTCATAATGATGCCGTTGTGGTTAATAGACAGTTTTATAAGTAGCATTAGATATCATGAAATCGGGAAAGGACAGTAATGAGTAGAGAAAAAGACATGTATGGTAAAGACAAGAGATTTTATTTTTGTTTATTAGCTGGAATCATTGTTTTATTTTTATGTGTTTGGTTTTTTAGTGCCAGAAGTTTTTCTGGATGGGGAGATGAAATAACCCATTTTGGAACAGCTAAGGGGTTAGCTCAAACGGGGCAATATAAAATGTGGTCTTTTGATCAAGGTCAAATCAGCCCGATCAATTATACGCGGGGGCTTGTGATTACTTATTTGGCCAGCCTATCTTATAAAATGGCTGGTCTTTCTCGTCTGGCTTTTCGTGTGATACCATTAGTTTTCGTATTGTTGACATTTTTAACGTTGGTTTTGTATATTCGTTTGCGGCATTATGCGTCGTGGAAAGCGCTGGCTTACGCGGCTGTTTTCTTTTTTGGGCAGGTTTTTGTTTTTGAACAATCAGTGTATGTTCGAATTTATGCGCCATTGGGATGGTTGATGGTTTGCGGCTTGATTCTTTATTGGGAGGCATATTTACAATTTCAAAAACGTAAGGTTCTTCTGGGGTGCGTGCTGCTTGGGGGCAGTACTGGAACATTGATTTTACCAACCATTGATCATTGGCAGATGGAACATTTAGCAATTTATGCTTTGGCGATTGTTTTAAGCTTTCCTTTGATTACAGGAATGATGACAAAAATTGACCAGAAGTTAAGTGTTAAGGTCAAAATTCTTCTTGGAATATGTTTAGTTTTCTTTGCTTTATTTGTAGCTTTGATTTTGGATTATGCTATGGGCTATTGGGTCATTGATGCCAAACGACGTTTGATGGGACGTAGTTTTGTGACCTATTGGGATAATCTCGCCGGTATGATTCGTTATGCTTTGGCTTTGAATGTTTGTTTCATAGGCTTGGGTTGGGTGATGCAAGATCTAAGAAAAAATAAAACTTTGGATTTTTATTCATGGTCATTCTTGACGGGTATTGTATCTGGTATTTTGATTGGACTTTTTAATCCGCATAATCATATTTTTTATTCGCGATTTTTTTATGTTTCTGTTCTTTTGGTTGCGATTGGTTTCCCGCAAATGTTGCTGCGGATGAATTTGTCTAAAAACAGCTTGCGGTGGATTTTCACTGTTTTTTTAGTTTTCAATGTTGGATTGTTTGTTATCAATGTGTATTGTGAACGAAGCAATATTCGTATTCCGATTGCTTGGCTTGAGAAAAACTTAAAGCAAAATGAGCTGTTGATTGTTTTTACGACTCACTTGGAATTGCACGGCGGCGAGTCTTTGATCAAACGCGCGTATGCCATTTCTCCAAGTCAAGATCCGTCTAATACTCAACAATTAATGAATCGTATTGAATCAAGCACAGCTGAGGACATTTATTATCTTTATACCGACGAGTATGAATTTCGCGATCAGCTGTATTTGTGGACGATGGGCGATGATCGCAGTCCTCCTAATGATTTGTTTCGGTATCTCAAAGAGAAAATTCCTTCCCAAACGGTGATGCCGGGTTTAAGGACGTGTGGTCTCGTTAAATTTAAAAAAAGTGATTTGATTATATCGTTGCAGAAGTTGTTACAAGATGGGTATCCACCGCAATTTAAAGGGGTAGAGAAGAGGATATTAAAGAAAATTCTTAAGCCTTGGTTAAAAGAAAAACTTTCCACAAGTTAATGTCATATTTGCCAATCCCAAAGTCCATATGAAGACAGAATCATCTGGATTAGAAAATTGTGTTTTATTCATCGAGTGGTTGGACATTCGAAGTTTGTTTTTTGATATTATTCCTTGTTTTATGAAGCAGAGGGAAAAAGTATCAAAGACTGTTTTTATTTTTGATGCTTCGTCAATAGCTTTATCAGTTGCTAGATGGTTAAGTTTTTTGTTGAAATGGAAAATTAAAATAGTTCGTTTTGAGTTGGTAGACATTCAGGATCAGAATCATTTTTCTCTGCGTCTGCGTTTGGATTATTTTGATTTGGGGATCATTCAGGACAAGATTGTTGCCAGTCGAGTTTTTCAAAATTATATTCACCATTTTAAGAATGAACAATTTCTCGGCAGCTATCTTGCCAAAGATTTGCTTGCCTTTGATCACACCAGTCTTAATCGCCACCGTCAAATTCTTCACGCTTTAACATTGATTAATGTTAGTCGTTGGTATTTGAAAGGAAAAGAAGAGCGTATCAAATTGTTTTTGAGACAAAGAGATTGGGCTGAGGTTTTGAGGGAATACGCGTGTGATTTTGATGTGGAATTAATTTTTGTCGCAGCTTTTCAAAACACGGCGTTTACTTTAAAGAAAGTTCTGCGCCAATTTTTTGCCAAATATATTCATTGGAGTATTTGGGGTTTAAGAAATTTGCAGTTCTTTTTGAGAAAGACGTCCGACGCCAACAAGTTGTCTACAAAAAGAAAATTCTTGGGAGCATCCAGGTATCAATTGGCAGTTGAGTATTATGGTCATTTGAACTTGGACAGAATGGATACTTTTTCTGATCTGTTCTTTTTGCAGCCATCAGTGTTAAAGGGAGAAGATATCACTCTTCTTTTTAGTTTGCCGCAGGATCCTTTTGATGAGAATAAATGGCAACAATTGCAGAAACAGCATATTTCTGCCTTGGTGCGTTTTCCGCGGGCAAGCTGTTTACCTCAGGACAAGGCTCCTCTTCATGATCCGTGGTCGGTTCCCGCAGCTTGGCATTTGAGTGGTCGTTTACCTGATAGAGAGAAAGAATCTGATGATTTTGAAATTCTCCGTAATAAAACGATAGAATATAATCGCTACTTTGGCTATTGGAAAGATCTTTTTCAAAAGGGCAATATTCGGTTATATACGCATTGGTATAAATATGATGCTGGGCATATTCCATTGACGGATGCTTTAAGAAGTTTGGGCGGCATAACAACTTTTTATCAGCGGGCGCTGGAAACACAGTCGATGAGAGCGTTGGCTGTTGTTGCAGATGTCGTATTTTGTTACAGTCCAAATAATTTTGCTGTAGAAAAGGAAAATCATTCGCAGATTGCGCATCAAGTCGTGACGGGATTTTTGGGAGATTTTCGTTTCCCCTATTTAAAGGAAAAGGCTGTTGAGATTGCACGACCACTGCGGCAAAAAGGTGTAAAGTGCATTATCGCGTTCTTGGATGAGAATACACTAGACGACGGGCGCTGGTTTACGGGGCATGCGTTCACACAAAAGAATTATTCTTATTTAATTGAAAAGGTTTTGCAAGATTCGCACTATGGTATTATTTTTAAACCTAAAAGTCCGGGGAATTTAATGCGTCGGCTTGGTCCGGTTGCGGGAATGATGGAAGATTTGCAAAGATGTGGCCGGGCTGTTATTTTGGGTGGTGGCTCTTTGCAAGGCATGTATCCGCCGGTTCTCGCGTCATTGGCGGCAGATTTGACCATTCATGAATGTTTGAGTGCGGGTTCTGCTGGAGTAGAGGCGGCATTGGCGGGCGCGTCAACGTTATTTCTCGATACCGAAGGATGGCCGGTGAGTCCATTTTATCAGGGAGGTCTGGGAAAAGTTGTTTTTCAAGATTGGAATTCCATGTGGCAGGCGTGTGTGGATTTCTTTGAAAAACCTCAGGCTAAAGCTAGTTTAGGAAATTGTGAACCATTCTTGGCCGCTGTAGATCCTTTTCGCGACGGGCAGGCTGCCCAGCGTATGGGCAATTATTTAAAGTGGCTGATTGATGGACTGAATTGTGGTTTACCTCGTGAAACCGTCCTAGCTGATGCCAATGAGCGATATGCGCGTCTTTGGGGAAAAGATAAAATTCATTCAATATAAAAAGGAAAAATAATGCCTAAGAAAACAAAATATTTAGTAACCGGCGGGGCGGGATTTATTGGCAGTAATTTTGTGCATTATCTTTATCGCCATCATCGCAATATTCAGGTGTGTGTTTTAGATAAGCTGGGATATTCGGCGAGTTTAGAAAATTTGAAGCAATATGCTGGTCGCAGCGATTTTGAATTTATCAAAGGAAATATTTGTGATGCTAAAGTTGTCGCCAAAGCCATGGCTGGCGCGCATGTTGTGGTGAATTTCGCGGCCGAAGTGGCGGTGGATCGTTCAATTGATGATCCGCAATCTTTTTTGAAAACTGATATTTTTGGGGTGTACACTTTATTGGAAGAAGCTCGCAAACAAAAAAACCTAAAGAAGTTTATTCAAATTTCAACCGATGAAGTTTATGGACAAATTCTAAAGGGGAGTTTTCGCGAGAATTCGGAAACTTTGCCACGTAATCCTTATGCTGCTTCTAAATTAGGCGGTGAGCGAATTGCGTATAGCTTTTTTAAAACTTATGATTTGCCGGTTGTGATTACGCGCGCCGCCAACAATTATGGTCCGTCGGCTTATCCAGAAAAAGTTATTCCATTATTTATTACCAATTTAGTCGACAGCTTGCCGGTGCCGGTTTATGGTCAGGGGCGACAGATGCGTGATTGGCTGTATGTTGATGATCATTGCAGCGCGATTGATTTATTGGTCAGCAAGGGGGAAAATGGTGAAGTTTACAATGTCGGCGCCGGTGAGGAATGCACTAATATTGATTTGACCAAGCGAATCTTAAAATTGATGGGCAAAGATCAGTCGTTCATTAATTTTGTTGCTGATCGACCCGGGCATGATTTTCGTTACAGTTTGAGTTGTGCGAAGTTAAAAAAATTGGGTTGGCAACCGCAATACAATTTGACTGACGGGTTAAAGGCAACAGTGTTGTGGTATCAAGATAATGAAGCTTGGTGGCGGCCCTTAAAGAAAAACTTGGACCAACGTTTTGTGAAAGGATTTTGGGGAGGTAGAAAATGAAAGGTGTTTTATTAGCCGGAGGTAGTGCTCAGCGTTTGCGGCCGTTGACCAAGGTGACCAATAAGCATCTTTTGCCGGTTTATAAAAAGCCAATGATTTATTATCCTTTAGAAACTTTGCTTAAGGCGGGCATTAAAGATATTTTGATTGTCACCGGTGGAGAACACGTGGGCGATTTTTTCCAACTGTTGGGTTCCGGCAAAGAGTGGGGCGCACATTTTAGTTATGAAATTCAGGAAGGCAATACCGGCACCGGCGCTGCTTTATTATTGGCCGAGGAGTTTGTTCGGGATCAATCATTTATGGTTATTTTGGGGGATAATGTGGTCAGTGAGGATATCGGGAAGTTTGTGCAGAATTTTAAGAGCGAGCAAGAGAAGTTTAAAGCAAAGATTCTCATTGCCAAAGTTAAGGATCCGGAAAAATATGGTGTCGTTGAGTTTGTTGGTAAACGAATTAAAAATATCATCGAAAAACCTCGTCATCCGGTTTCTTCGTATGTTAATACCGGCTTGTGGATGTTTTTGCCGGAAGTATTTAGCCTGTTAAAAGATTTGAAAAAAAGTCCTCGGGGTGAGTATGAAGTGACGGATGTTTTGGCGCATTATGCGCAAAGGGAAGTTTTGTCTTATTCAATTCTCAAAGGTCCTTGGACAGATGCGGGGAGTTTTGAGTCGCTTTATAATGCAACTGTTTTGATGAAAAAGTTTGAAGATCAGCAGATAAAGAAAAATAAAACGTGAATCAGTCTGCTAAAATTCTTGTTACTGGTGCGAATGGTTTTGTCGGGCAGGCTCTTTGTCGGCGGTTGATTCATCTGGGTTATTCGGTGTTTGGTTTAGACCGAAATTCTCCGGTAATTGCGGGATTGACTCATTTTTATCAGCAGGATATCACTCAGTCTTTTACATTAAAAGAAGATTTTGACTTTGTCTTTCATCTGGCCGCGTATAATGTGACGCACGTTGGTCAACAATCTGCACACCAGTATCAAATGGTTAATGTTTTAGGCACGCAGAATGTTGTGGCCGCTGTCAAAACAGCGCATTTTGTCTTATTATCAACAACAAAAGTTTATTTGGCGCAAGGAAAAATCATTGATGAGGATGCGCCATTATTGCCTTTGCAGGAATATGAAAAAAGTAAATTAGCCGCGGAAGAGGTTTGCCGCAAAGAATTGGATAATCGCAGTTTAGTCATTCTTCGTTGTGTTAATATTGTTGGTGCAGGCCAGCCAGAGAAAGCGGTTATTCCGGTTTTGTTTAAAAAAGCCAAAGCAGGTGAAACATTAGAAATTTTTGGTCCACGATCAACGGTTTTGCAATTTTTATTTGTAGAAGATGTTGTTGACGCTTTTGTTCATTTGATTGAAAAAAACAATGTAAGTGGTGTTTACAATTTGGCGGGGTCGCAGCATATTCGTTTAGATGAATTGGCTTTTCAAATTAAAGAAATTTGTCATTCGAACAGTGAAATCCATTATAACAATGAGGATTTGGTTGAATTTTCGCAAGTGAGCAGTGCAAAAGCAGAAAAAGCATTGCATTGGCAAGCTAAAACCTCAATTCAGGAAATTTTAGCAAGTTATCAATCACCATAAAGTTGTTTTTAGCCAAAATAAGCTTATAAAAAGCAAAAATGGCAAAATAAAGGAAATTTGCTTATAATAGCCGTTGATGGTACAAATTAAAGATATACAGATTGAATTAATCCATAGGAGATTTGAGCGATGAATCTATATCAAAATAATGCATTTAGAGTTTTGGGGCTTTTAACGAATGTCACAACCGCGGAAATTATGGCGCGAGCCAATGAGATCAATGTGAAAAAATCGGTCGATTTTGATGGGGGTTATGAATATGATTTTCCTTGGCTAGGTCCGTTGGATCGCAGTGAAGAAAATATAACCAGCGCTGTTCAGCGCTTAGAAGATCCGGTGCGGCGCATTAAACAGGAATTATCTTGGTTTTGGTTACACTCGGAGAGTGATCGACAAGCGATCAAGGCTTTGACCAACCGGCAATTTAAGTCGGCGTTTGAAACGTGGGTTAAAGCCAGCGGTTTAACCATTGACCAACTTTCTGACAAAGAAATCTCCCCTTTAACGACACCAGACGCTTTAACCGCACTACATAATCTTTTTGTGCTTTTTCAGGCCACATTATTACGTAATGAACTAAAAGCCCCGGAGGATCAGAGTATTGTGCTTTTAGAAGCTAGCGCTCAGAGTGAAAAGAATTGGGAAGTGGCTCTGAGGATTTTTAATTTTCTCCACAATAAGGAACAGTTTTGGAGTTTGGTTCAGTTGCGTATTGCCGGGATGCAAGATCGTCGGGTACAAAATATTTCCTTGGATGAGATCAAGGAAAGTGCTTTAAACAATGCTCTTTCGGCGCATTTCTTTTTGATTACCAAGGCTTTGAGTGCAAAAAATTTATCGATGCTAGATAAGCATATTGAAATTCTTGAAAATGCGAATATGCCGATGGATTTGTATAAGTCGGGATTGAATTTAGTATTGAATTCGCGGATTGCGAATATCAATTCGCTGTGCGAAGAATTTGTTCGTGAAAGAAAAGTCGCGGAAGATAAAGGAGATGGGGCTTTATATAAAAGCCTTTTTTATAAATATCGGGATAGCGGCCAGTCTTTGATTGAAGATTGCAAAATTGTGGATCGCAAAGGAATGACGGACTTTGTGGTCACTCGCGAAAAATATGCCAAGTCTTTTCATCAATTATCCTGGAAATTGAATAAGTGCGGCGATGCCTTGGGCGCTTTGGAAAGCATGGGGGAAGCGTATAAGAATTTATATTCTGACGCCTTGAAGATGGAATGTGAAAAAGATGCGGAACGGATTATGCAGGATGCGGTAGAACAGTATAGTAATGCTGTGACCAAAATGATTAGTCCTTTGCAGGGGCAAGTTCCCTTAGAAAAAGTCATCGACAGCAAAGCCCAATATTTAGACCAGGTTCGATCGGTGTTTTCCATGGGTGAAGTTTTTATGACAGATAAATTGCAAAGTTTATTGCGCGAATTGGTTGCCAAAGAACTCAAATTGATTTCCGTGGAAGTTCACAATAAGTATCAGGCTTATGAGCATGCGCAAAGTATTATGAAAGAAGCGATTGGTTGGGCGGAAGAAGCGAAGAATGACAGTTTTAAAGAAGAATTAGAAGCAATCAAAAGGCAGTGGGTCAAGGATGTTGTCGCGCCCCAGGAGGCTGCTGCTGTTGAGGCAAAGGCTAAGTCTATGCCGATTGTTCCTTGGGCGGTTGCTTTGGGTATTTGTATTGTTGTGATTGTTGTTATGAATAATGGAGTGAAGACGTCACCCCAAATCCCTGTTCCACCGGTTGCAGTCAATACTTCAGTTTCTTCATCAGCAGAAGATCCTCTTCATTCCAATACGACGCAATCAACGCAACCAACAGCTGTTATCAATAGCCCATCTGGATTAATGAAGGCGGCGACGGTTGCGGCGGTGGTAACACCTGCTGTTTTGCCGGCATCATCGGCGCAAGCGGAAGTTGTCAGTGACAGCGGGATTATGGTGCCGGTTGAAATGCCACTTTCCGCGGTTGACAAAGAGCTGCTGGCAGAGGCGTCTAAGGTTAAAGCTGAAATTATCCAGCATAAGGAAAAAGTTCGCACAATGGAAGAAGAATTGAATTTGCGAAAGCGGGAAATAGACGTCCGGCAAGCATCCATTGATCGATTGGACAATAAAATAGGAACTAATCCAGATAGCCCGGAATACAATTTTTGGGTTAATGAACACAATGATTTGGTCCGAGAGCAAAATCAAGCTTTAGAAATGTCTAAAGAAATGTATAAAGATTATCAGATAGAATTTAAGCGTCAGCAAGATTTGATTACATCTTACAATGAACGTTTTGCGCGGTAGTTTAGAAACTTCTGTGGAAAAGAATTCAGTCTAGTGATCTTTTTTATATTAAGGTTGATTTATGAGTCGTAGAACTGTTGATTTTGGAATTGATTTGGGAACGACCAACTCCGCGATTGCTTTGTTAGATGGCTCTGCAATTAAAGTTCTCAAAAATTCTTTGCAAAGCGAGATTACTCCTTCGGTGGTGAGAATTGATGAAAAAAATAATATCATCGTTGGTCAGGATGCTTTGAATCAGTTGTATGGTGATAGTGAAAATACGTGTACTGCATTTAAACTGTTGATGGGAACCCGTCAGGCTAAAACATTTGCCCGCTCTGGCCGGGTGATGAAACCAGAAGAATTATCTGCCGAAGTTCTCAAAGATTTAAAAGCTACTGTTGTTTTGCGAATGCCTGCCGAGCCAGAGGTGACGGCCGCTGTTATTACAGTTCCTTGTTATTTTGAAATGACACAATCGCAAGCCACATTGCGAGCCGCGAAGTTAGCTGGTATTGAATTTGCGCCGCTTTTGCAAGAGCCCATTGCCGCGTCGATTGCTTATGGGTTTTTAGAGAAGATGCCCAAGGGGTATTGGATTGTTTATGATTTGGGCGGCGGGACGTTTGATGTCGCTTTATTGTCAGCGAGGGACGGCCATTTGATTGTGGTTGATCATGATGGCGACAATTATTTGGGCGGAACAGATTTTGATTGGCGCATTGTCGAGGATATTGTTTATCCGGCTTTGCGTCAGCAATATCATCTTCCTGATCTTGCCCGGTTGTCGAAATACAGTTTATTAAATGTTGTCCTAAGACGTGCTGCTGAAGAGGCTAAAATTCATCTTTCAGAGAATGAAAAGACGGAAATTGTGGTTAAAGATATGGATTGTCTTAAAGATCAGGATGGCAAGTTGATTCAGGCAAGGATTGGGTTAACTCGTCAGCAATTGAATCTGGTGATTGAAGAAGATGTTGAAAAGAGTTTGCGGCTTTTTCGTAATGTTTTAAAGAACCAGAAATTAGCTGCCGCCGATATTGAACATTTGATTCTGGTCGGTGGTCCGACACAGATTCCTTATATTCGCGAATGTTTGCAGAAGGAATTTAATATTCCCGTCAATTGTACAATTGATCCGATGAATGTGGTGGCCAAGGGCGCCGCGATTTATGCGGCATCGCAATTATTGCCGGTTGTAAGAAAGCAGAAAGACAATATTGCTGTTGCCTTAGAGTTGAAATACGATCCGATGACAACGGCTTTAGAAACGGGCTTGGGAGGCAAGATTCTTCTATCAGAAGCGAAAAGTTTACCGGTCGGTGTAAAAGTACAAATTTGCAATGCAGCTGGAGATTGGCAAAGTGACTTATTAGAAATCAAAAATAATGCATTTTTTGTGACGGTGATATTGCAAGCCAATTGTATGAATACATTTATTGTTCGAGTGTTCGACGCTAGTGGAAAATCGGTCGCGGTAGAAAATGATACCTTTTCAATTAATCAAGGCATGTCAGTTGGCGCACCCCCCTTGGCACGGTCTATTGGTGTCGAATTGCATGACGGATCTTTTGATCGTTTATTAAATAAGGGTGTTTCTTTGCCGGTGAAGGCTTCCTATACTTATCACGCAGCGCGTGATATTAATCCCGGGCAGGAAGAGCAAGCTATTGAGATTCCGGTACGGGAAGGGGAGAGTGATCGTTTTGATCACAATCGTCATTTGGGCAGCTTGGTGATTCGCGGCACTGACGTGGGGCGCAAGATTCCGGTCAATGCGGACGTTGAAGTGACTCTTTTTGTTGATCAGTCGCGGTGTGTTTCTGCGGAGGCTTTTATTCCTATTCTTAATCAGAAATTTACTATGAAAATTCCTAATATGACTTCGCCTTTGCCGGATAGCGCGGATTTTCCTTTTGTGCTTCAACGGGAAGAAGAGCGCTGGAAAGAAATTAAAAAAAAGGCTGAGGTGTTAAATATTTCTTTGGCTGAGGCTATTGTTTTGATTAATGGTTTATTTTTAGAAATTAAAAAAGAAATTCAGGCAGCCAGTGGCGGGGACGTGATTGCCGTTGAAAAGGCGGATCGACGGGTCAAGGAATTGAAAGAACATATTGATGCCGCGGATAAAATGATTCTCTGGCCCAATTTATTGCGTGATTATCAACAGCGTTTGATTGATGTTCAAGATACGGTAGACAGTTGGGGCGATCGTCAGGATTATATCAATCGGTTGGGATTGTTAAAAAAGGATGCTGATAAAGCGGTGGTTTTAAATGACAGCCGGCGTTTGGCCAAAGCTTTGGATGATCTTAATGACTTGAAATGGGAAATTCTGTTTCGACAGAAGGATTTCTGGATTGGTGCTTTTCAGGAATTGCGGCAGAAAGATACAAAAGCATTTGTTGATCAGCGGCGTGCTCAGCAACTTTTGGAAGAAGGCGCTCGGGCGCTTTTGCGTCAGGATACTGAGTCAGTGCAAAGCATTACTATTGAATTGTGGAAGCTGATTTCTCGGGATGAGCAAGCGCATATTGCGCAGACAGTTAATACGCGTTCGGGCATTAAGAAAAAGAATTCGTAAGCTTTTTTTCTTGCGGGTTTCAGAAATATTCCAAAATAAATAAAGGGTTTGTATGATGTCGCGGAAATTTGAGATTTTGCCGCAATTTACGGTCATTCGGGATACGTATACTGTTGATCGTTTCTTGGGTGAAGGCGCTTTTGGCGTTGTTTATAAAGTGCGCCATAAATTTCTTGGTATTCAAGCACTCAAAGTTTTTCATCCGGAAAAATCATTGGTCAGTCAGGTTGATGATTTTTTTAATGAAGCTATTATTCTTTCCAAAATGACGCATCCTAACGTGGTGCGTGTTTTCGAAGCTAATCACTTTGATTGGAAAGGTCAGCGGATTGCCTATGTCGCTATGGAATATGTTCCCGACGGCACTCTCGATGGATATATTCGTCAAAAGGTGCGGGTGGATCAGAAATTAGCGGTGCGGATCATGATGATGATTTGTCGAGGATTGCAACAAGCTCATCAACAAAAGCCTGCGATTATTCATCGGGATATTAAGCCGCAAAATATTATGCTCGACGGCACGGAGTCTGATCTGATTGCCAAAGTTTCTGATTTTGGGCAGGCTTTGCATGTTGATCCTTTGACTAAATTGGCACAATCGGCTGGCACTTTAGCTTATATGGCTCCAGAAGGATTTTGGAATTACAAATCACCAGCCAGCGATATTTACTCGGCAGGGATGATTTTTTATATTATGCTCACCGGAGTTGCGCCGTTTAAAATGCCAGCCAGTGGGCAGTATAAGGATAGCAAAGACGTGGAGAGAGCGATTCGTAAAGCGCGTCAAGTTGCCCCTAAGGCTCTTTCGGAATTTAATGTTGGTATCGATTCACGTTTGGATCAAATTGTGCTTAAAGCGCTAGAGCAGAAAGTTGAAAATCGTTATCAGGACGCCGGGGAGTTTTTGCTGGCTTTAGAGCATTATGCGGAATTTGACGGTGAATCTTTTGAAAAACAGATGGGTGAAGTTTTGACTTTGGGACGACAATATCGTGATTTGCCGGAAGCGATTCAAAAGTTGGAGGCGATTTTACAAAGTTTACCTGAGAACCAGCGGCAAAGTTTCCTTAATCGTTACGGCGTATTTTTAGAGAGTTGGAAGAAAGGAATAATAATGTGATGAAAACAATATGTTTGATTGTTAAGACAGGCCCGTTAAAGGGACATAAATATTTTGTGAAAGCCGATTGTCCGGTTTTGATTGGGCGCGGGGAAGAGGCGAATATTCGGATTAATTATGATAAATTTTGTTCGCGCAGTCACGCGGTGGTGTATTTTGAGAATGGGGCGTGTTTTGTTAAAGATCTTAATAGCACCAATGGAACGTATGTGAATAAAATACGAATTTTAGGTAATGTGCAATTGCAAAATCAAAATACTTTGAGTTTTGGCGCTACAGATTTAACTGTTTTTATTATGGATAAGCCGCAAACCGGCAAATCGCTGATGGACGTGGTTTAATGTCAATGAGGCACATAAATGAAAAAAAATAAGATTCTGATCTGTGGGATTTTACCGCCGCCAAATTTTGGACACAGTATGCTTTATAAAGCGCTGATGGAATCACATTTTGTGGATGAATTTGATGTTGTGTTCTTTAATATGAAGTTTTGGTCTTATGAAAAACATAAAAAAGTCACGCTGGCTAAGCTGTTCAAATTCATTCAATATTATTTTCAGTTTATGGCTTTGGTGTTAATCCATCGTCCGCGTTATGCTTTGTACGCTATCAGTTTTGATAAAATGCCATTTTTAAAAGATTTTGTATTTTGTATGACAGCCAGAATTTTAGGCTGCAAAGTTGTGCTTCATGACATGGGCCAGTATTTGGCAGAACTTTACGAAGGGTCGAGTGTATTTGTTAAAAAATTGATTCGCTGGATGATGAGATCAATGACGGCCAGTATTGTCTTAGGTGAGGTTACCCGGCGAGTGTATGTTGGGTTGATGGATATTAAGAACGTGTACGCGGTCCCTGGGGCTGTTGCTGATTCGATCGGGTTACTGCCGAAACTAAAGCGGCAGCAGACAGATGATAAGATCAATGTTCTTTTTTTCTCATTTCTGCAAAAGTCTAAAGGGATTTGGGTTGCTTTGCAAGCGATGCCCAGCGTGATTGCGCAAAATCCTAAAGTGCATTTTACCTTTGCCGGGCCAGCCGAGTCTGAGGAATTTGTGGCCGAAATGAAAGAATATATTCAAAAGAATAATTTGCAGGATCATTTTGAGTATGTTGGTTATGTTGCTGATGATAATCAGCGCACGGAATATTTTCGTAAAGCGGATGTCTATATCTTTCCGACTTTGCGTGATGTATTTGGTTTGGTTTTATTGCACGCGATGGCCGAAAGCTGCCCGGTTGTCGCTTCGATGGAAGGTGCGATTTGTGAAATTGTTGATGACGGTCAGACTGGTTTTCTTTTTCCAAAAGGAGAGGATACCGTTTTAGCAGAAAAGATTTTGTGCTTAGCCAAGGATTCGCAAGCTCGTGCCAAGATGGGCGCGGCCGGGCGGTTAAAATATGAACAATGTTATACCTTGGACGTTTATGCGCAACGAATGGTGCAAGTTTTTAAATCTTTAGAATCTGTTTCGTAAAGAAAAACTTCCTTATATTATTCCAAAGAAAATGGTTGATGGTAGAATCTTTGAGTGAAAAGACCCGTAAAGTGAAATTGAGTTGAGGAGTTAATGGACAATTTTTATACGATTCTTGGTGTGCGGATTAATGCTGTGAATTTGCAGTTGGCGGCTCAGCAAATTGAAACGTGGATCACAAATCGAATTCCAACCTATGTGTGTGTGGCTCCGGTATCAACGGTGATGGATTGTCAGGATGATCCAGAGTATCGGGCGATTGTCAATAGTGCCGGCATGGTGACCCCTGATGGCATGCCCCTTGTTTGGCTAGGACGTCAGCGCTGCGGCAAGACAGTTCAACGGACGTATGGTCCAGATTTGATGACGTTTTTTTGTGCATTAAGTGAAGAGAAAGGGTATAAGCATTTTTTTTATGGGGGATCTTCGATTGCAAATCGACTGTTGGTCGAAAAGTTAAAGAAACAATTTCCAAAACTTTTGATTGTTGGGCAATATGCCCCGCCGTTTATGCTATCTAAGCAAAAAGAAAAGCCCGAAGTTATTGCTCAAATCAATGCCTCAGGCGCGGATGTGTTGTGGGTTGGTTTGGGTTCCCCGAAACAAGATTTTTGGATGGCGGGACATCGTTCACAAATAAATGTTCCGGTGATGATTGGAGCAGGGGCAGCTTTTGACTTTTTAGCGGGAATTAAGGCGCAAGCTCCGCGATGGTTGCAGCGCACAGGATTAGAGTGGCTGTTTCGGCTCTGTTGCGAACCACGACGTTTGTGGCGACGGTATCTTGTGGGGAACACTCGGTTTATTTATCTGTTGTTTAAAGAGCGGTTTTTACGCAAATCAGTTGATTCAGAAATACTTTTATGAAAATTATAACGCGGTCTTATATGATTAAGTTTTTTTACATCTGCATTGATGTTTTCTTTGTTGCTTTGGCTGTTTATTTAGCTTGTTGGTTGAGAAAAGAAACATTGCCATTCTCGATTAATATTATCGATTTCTTTAATGCGAAAAGTCCCTTCTATTACATTTTTATTTTGTGGTTACTCGCGATTATTTTATTGAATAATATCAATGGTCTGTATCAGACGCGTCGAGAATTAGCTGAAAGTATTGAAATTTGGAAAGTGATTCGTTCTGTTTTTGATTCTGTTGTGGTTGCGGTCGTAGCCATTTATTTTTTCAAGATTCAATCTTTCCCGCGAACTGTGTTGCTTTTGTCAGGGCTTTTTATTGTTATTTTTTTATCGTTCTGGCGCATTTGCAAAAGAGTTTTTGTTTTATTTTTAGTATCAAAAGGTTATAACAATTTTAATGTTTTGATCATCGGCGCCGGCAAGGTTGGCAGTGCTTTGGTTCAGGAAATTGAAAAACGGAAAGCTTTAGGGCTTAAGGTTTTCGGATTTCTTGATGATTTTAAACCTTCGAATGAGACTTGTCAGGGACATCCTATTCTCGGGAAGATTGCTGATTTTCCGATTATTGCCCAAAAGAATTTTATTAATACGATTTATATTACAATTCATCATGATAGTCAGGTTTTTTTACAATTGTTGGAACAAGCCCAAGATATGCGTTTGGCGGTACGGGTGGTGCCGGAAGGGTTTGAATTAACGACGGGGGAATTTGGAAAATATAATATTGGTTTTATTCCAGTTCTAGAGTATTTCAATCAGGGCATTGAGTTGCGTCATCCAGGCAAACGGGTCTTTGATGTGGTGATATCGTCATTGATGTTGTTGGTTTTTGCGCCTTTGTTTGTGGTGTTGGCATTTTTGATTAAGAGAGATAGCCGCGGACCGGTTTTTTATCATTCCTGCCGTTATGGCCGGCGCGGAGAGAAATTTTTTATGTATAAGTTTCGCAGTATGGTCAGTAATGCTGATGATTTGCAAAGTCAATTGCAGCACAAAAATGAAGTTGACGGTCCGATTTTTAAAATTCGCAGTGACCCGCGCGTTACCAAGTTTGGCAAGGTTTTGCGCAAGTTTAGTTTGGATGAACTGCCGCAATTGATCAATGTTCTTAAAGGTGAAATGAGTTTGGTCGGACCGAGGCCATTTCCGATTGAGCAGATTGAGAAAGAAGATTTGCGGCAGTTAAAGAGGCTTGAAGTCAAGCCAGGGATTACGGGGCTTTGGCAGATTCGCGGGCGCAGTGATATTTCATTTAATCGGTTGATCAAATGGGACATTTGGTATATTAACAATTGGTCGTTTTGGCTGGATATTAATATTCTGCTGCAGACGGTGCCGGTAGTGGTTAAGGGCAAAGGCGCTTACTGATTTATTTTAACCAACATCCTTGATAGAGAGAAGAAATGTCAAAAACTAAAAAAGCATTGATTTCAGGCATTACGGGGCAAGATGGTTCTTATCTTGCGGAATTTCTTTTAAAAAAAGGTTATGACGTTTACGGTTTGATTCGTCGATCCAGCACGTTTAATACGGATCGCATTGAACATTTGTATCAGGACCCGCATGAAAAAAATGTCCGCCTGACATTGGTTTATGGGGACTTGAACGACGCCAGTTCTTTGAATCGGATTGTCAAAACAATCAAGCCCGATGAAATTTATAATTTGGGCGCGCAGAGCCATGTTAAGGTGAGTTTTGAAATCCCTGAATATACGGCGGAAATCACTGGTATGGGAACTATCCGGTTTTTAGAAGCGATTCGTGATTCGGGCATTCGGACAAAGTTTTATCAGGCGTCCAGTTCAGAAATGTTCGGCAAAGTTTTAGAAACGCCGCAAACAGAAACCACGCCATTTTATCCGCGCAGCCCTTACGCAGCCGCTAAAGTGTATGCCTATTGGATGACAGTCAATTACCGTGAAGCGTATGATATGTTTGCTTGCAATGGGATTTTGTTTAATCATGAATCTCCTCGCCGAGGGGAAACATTTGTGACTCGTAAGATCACAATGGCTTTGGCGCGAATTAAACAAGGTGTTCAAAAGACGCTTTATTTGGGTAATTTGGATTCAAAACGGGATTGGGGTTTTGCTGGTGATTATGTTGAGGCGATGTGGTTGATGCTTCAACAAAAGAAGGCCCAGGATTTTGTGATCGCGACCGGTGAGACTCATTCTGTTAAAGAATTTTTAGAAGAGGCTTTCAGTTATGCCGGTTTGGATTGGCAGAAATATGTCAAGATTGATAAGAGGTATTTTCGCCCCACGGAAGTTGATTTACTCTTGGGGGACAGCAGCAAGGCTCATAAAAGTTTAAAATGGAAACCGAAAGTTAATTTTAAAGAGTTGGTCAAAATGATGGTCGATGCGGACATGGCTTTGATTGATCGTCAATTGCACGGTACAAAAGGAAGAAATCAACATGGCAAGGCCTAAGGCAAGTTTTTGGTCACAACAAAATGTTATTGTCACCGGAGGGTCTGGTTTTCTCGGGAAAGCTGTTGTTGCTAAACTGCAAGCGTGCGGTTGTAAAAAGATTTTTGTACCGCGCAGTAGAGATTATGATTTGCGTAAATCGCCTGCTATTTGCCGTTTGATTAAGACGGTCAAGCCGACGTTGATTATTCATTTAGCCGCGTCCGTTGGTGGTATCGGAGCTAATCGGGAGAATCCCGGCAAATTCTTTTATGACAATTTAATGATGGGTGTGGAACTTATTGAACAGTCGCGTCTGTTGGGTGTTCCCAAATTTGTTGCCATTGGAACGATTTGCGCCTATCCAAAGTTCTTATCAGTTCCTTTTAAAGAAGATGACCTGTGGAACGGTTATCCCGAGGAGACCAATGCTCCGTACGGCTTAGCCAAGAAGATGCTATTGGTGCAAGCACAGGCGTATCGGCAACAATATGGTTTTAATGCCATTTATTTATTGCCGGTTAATTTGTATGGCCCGCATGATAATTTTTCACCGCAATCTTCGCATGTTATTCCAGCGTTAATTAAAAAGTGTTTGGATGCTAAAGAGAAAAAAGAAAAATCCATTGTGGTTTGGGGAACAGGCAAAGCGACTCGTGAATTTCTTTATGTGGATGATGCGGCCAATGGTATCGTTTTAGCAGCGGAGAAATACAATAAACCAGAGCCAGTGAATTTGGGGGCTGGTTTTGAAATTTCAATTAAAGATTTAGTCCAGATGATTGCGTCTTTGACTGGTTTTAAGGGTGATATTATTTGGGATACGACGCAGCCGGATGGTCAGCCGCGCCGTTGTTTGGATACTCAACGGGCGTATCAAGAATTTGGTTTTAAGGCGAAAGAAACATTTGTCGGCGGACTTAAGAAAACAATCGCGTGGTATATTGCGCAACAGAAAAAGCAGGTAAAGCGATGACGGCTTTGAAAGTGACTCTTTGGTGTGATCGGGCGATGTTTTTTTGCTTGGTTCCCCTAGTTTTTTTCTTGCCGATATCGACGGCGATCCTTGAGATTTGTTCTGGGCTTATTATCTTTATTTATCTTGCCAAGCGAGTGCTGCTTTTTGTTTTATCGCAGAAACAACAGAAAAGCCCTTTATCGATTGGTGATCGTTGGAGATTGTTTATTCAAATCTGTAAGCCGGTCGACCATCCGCTGGTTTTACCTGTTGGTATTTTCTTTTACGCTGTCTTTTTGTCAGTGATTGCCAGCCAATTTCCTCAGGTAAGTTGGCGGGGGTTTTTTGGCAAAACGGTTGAGGCGGTTTTTTTGTTTCTCGCGGTGGTGGAGTCTATCAACTCTCGTCGTCGGTTAAATGTTATGTTGAGTGCGTTGCTTTCATCAGCGATTTTTATTGCGATTGACGGATTTTATCAGCGGCTATTTGGAAAGGACTTTTTGTTTGGTCACGCTTTTACCAGTGATGAACGTGTCTCGGCGTGTTTTGGCCATCCCAATGATTTGGGCGGGTATTTGATTATTTTTGTCGTGCTTTGTGTTGCTTTGTTGATATGGGCGCTGGTGTCGCGCGGCGAGCATCGTTTACCAGCTGATCTTTTTATTCAGGGTTGGCTTAGGGTTATGATGATTGGCGCAAGTGTGGTTTTGATTGCGCTGGCATTGGGTTGGACTTTTTCTCGAGGTGCTTGGATTGGGTTTGGGGCAGGGATGATTGTTTTGGGGTATATCAATCTTCAGCGATGGTATGTTCCTGTTATTTTTTGTGTTTTATTCTTTGGTGTGTTTACATCACAACTTGAATTAACGAGAAATGTTTCTTTTGTTACTGATAATATTTCGAGTGATAAATATTTCCGTAGCGCGCGTTTACAGAAAGAAACTAATAAGAAAACGAAATGGCAGCGTTTTGGAGAAGAGATTTGTTCAGAACTTTCACGGTTTAGTGGGGCTGGACGCGTCGGGTTTTGGGGGGAGACATTGCATGTGATTGGGGTCGCGCCATTATTCGGAACGGGTTTAAATACCTATTCAAAAGCTGCCGAACGTTACAATCAGCATTGGACGGGATATTATTCGCACAATTGTTATTTGCAAATGTTAGCCGAGATAGGAGTGGTTGGATTAGGCGCATTTTTCTGGGTTGTTTTTGTTCTTATTCGTACGTCTTTGGGCGCTTTGCGAAAAATGCCGCTGAATTTTTATTCTTCGGTTCTCGCTGGTTTATTAGCTGGCTGGGTTGGTTTTTTGGTGCATAGCGCTTTAGATACAAATTTTTATTCAACGAAGTTGGCGAATTTGATGTGGATTATTATGGGTCTGATGGCCGCGGTATCGCTTTTGATGCAAAAGGAAGCAAAATAAGTGGCTTTATTGACAAAACCATCTTCTTTCGTATAATACTAAAATTCTTAACCTGAAAAAATCACAATTACTAGAGCCGTTATATATAGGGAAGGAAGGGTGCCATGAGTAAATTGACCGTTCGAGATTTGGATGTTAAAGGGAAAAAAGTTCTGATTCGTGTGGATTTTAATGTTCCGCTGGATGAACAATTGCATATTACTGATGATCGCCGTATACGGGAAGCATTGCCGACTATTCAATATGTGTTAAAGCAGAAAGCTGCTAAAGTTATTTTGATCAGTCATCTGGGTCGTCCCGATGGGCAAGTGGTCGAAAATCAACGACTTGCGCCGGTAGGTAAACAATTGGAAAAACTTTTGGGCGAAAAAGTTCTTTGTCCTAAAGATTGTATCGGCGAGGACGTTAAGCAAGCGATTGCTGCTAGCAAAGAAAGAGTTGTTTTATTAGAAAATCTTCGTTTTCGTAAAGCTGAGACGAAAAATGATCCGGAATTTGCTAAGAGCTTGGCTTCTTTAGCAGATGTTTTTGTCAATGATGCCTTTGGAACATCCCATCGGGCGCATGCTTCGACCCATGGGGTGACGCAGTATCTTAAATCCGCGGCTGGTTTTCTTCTTGAGAAAGAAATCAAATATCTTGGCCAGGCGATTGACAATCCGGCTAAGCCCTTTGTTATTATTCTAGGCGGCGCTAAAGTGTCTGATAAAATCGCGCTGATTGAAAACATGTTGCCCAAGGTTAGTTCGATTATTATTGGCGGCGGGATGGCGTATACATTTTTAAAATCACAAGGTAAAGAGATCGGAACGTCCTTGTTGGAAGCGGAGAAAGTCGAAACTGCCCGGTCGATTCTCGAAAAAGCAAAGGCAGCCAAGGTGAACATTGTTTTGTCTTCAGATTTTGTTGTGGTGAAAGATTTCAAAAATCCAGCGGAACGCAAGATTGTCAAAGAAATTGAACCCGGCTGGTCGGGTGTGGATATTGGACCGGAAACCCGCAAAGCGTTCAAAGCTGTTTTGTCGACGGCCAAAACGGTTGTTTGGAATGGGCCGGTTGGTGTTTTTGAAGTCAAAGAATATTCCGACGGAACCCGGGAACTTGCCGAATATTTATCAAGTCTTAAAGGCGTGACCAGCATCGTTGGTGGTGGTGATACAGCGGCCGCGGTTGCTAAGTTTAATTGTGAACAAGGCATAACTCATATTTCAACCGGCGGCGGAGCTTCTTTGGAGCTTTTGGAAGGCAAAGTTCTTCCGGGCATTGCCGCTTTAACCGATAAGTAACAGAGATAAGAAATTATTAACCATCAAACATTGGAAGAGATATGCGAAAAATTATTATTGCTGGAAATTGGAAAATGTATAAAACCTCGGTTGAGGCTGTTGAATTGGTGACCGAGTTAAAAAGAACTTTAGGCGATATGAATGATGTGGATGTTGTGGTTTGCCCGCCGGCGACGGCTTTGGCTGAAGTGAAAGATGTTCTCAATGAATGCAGCATTGGTTTGGGTGCTCAAAATATGTATTGGGATGATTTTGGCGCGTTTACCGGTGAAGTTTCTGCTCCGATGATCAAGGCGATTGGTGTTGAATATATTATTATCGGGCACAGCGAGCGCCGCCAATTCTTTGGTGAAACAGACGCCACGGTTAATAAAAAAATCAAAGCCGCGTTAAAGCATCAATTAATTCCGATTGTGTGTATTGGTGAAGTTTTGGCAGAGCGCGAATCGGGCAAAACTTTTGATGTGATTAAAACTCAATTGGAAGGTTCATTGGTGAATTTGACTGCTGCTGAAACAGAAAATTTGATTTTAGCGTACGAACCGGTGTGGGCAATTGGTACTGGCAAGACCGCAACACCAGACCAAGCGCAAGAAGTGCATAAATTTATTAGAGAATGGTTGACAAAGAAATTTGATGCCGCTGTCGCCAATAAAGTTCGTATTCAGTATGGCGGGAGTGTCAAACCTGAAAATACCGCGGAATTGATGGGGCAGCCTGACATTGACGGAGCTTTGGTCGGTGGCGCAAGTTTAAAAAGTGATTCATTCGCCGCCATTGTCAAAAACTGTTTGGCACTTAAGTAATCGATTAGAAAGGGAAAACATGACATTTATTTTAATTATTCATTCATTGGTGTGCGTTCTTTTGGTGACGGCGATTTTGATGCAGTCCGGGCGAGGGGGAGGCTTAACCGATAGTTTTGCCGCGGCGGAAAATATGTTTGGAACCAAAACCAATGAGTTTATGGTTCGTGCGACCAGTATCCTGGCTGTTATTTTTGTTTTGACCAGTTTGACCTTGGCGCATCTGTATGCTCGTCGAGATCAATCGTTAATGGAACGTTTGATGGATAAAACAAAAAAGCCGGATATAGAGATTAATATTCCATTGGATGATAAAGATGCCAAAACGAATGCTAGTACCACTGTTCCAGCTGCCAAAGATCAGAAAACAATGGCAGAGCCAGTGGCAGCAACACCACCAACGGTTGATGTGACAGCAGCCCCAGATGTAAAGAAGCAGTAAAGAATCTGTTGCCTGACCTTATGGCTTATTTCTTTTCGAATTATCACTGTTTTCTTCGAAGTGTATTTATTGTGTTTTTCTTTCTTGTATCCGCTGTAGCGAGGGCTGATGTTCCTCGTTATGGCGGCAGTTTAATTCTCTCTTCAACATCTGATCCTAAATCTTTTAATGATATCACCGCTCAAGAAACGTCAACGCATACCGTAACGGGCAATATTTTTGAAGGTTTAACTCGACTGAATGCGATAACTCTCAAAGTTGAACCAGCCTTAGCTCAGAGTTGGGAAGTTAGCGAAGATGGACGTGCGTGGACATTTCATTTGCGTCCCAAAGTTGTTTGGAACGACGGCTTGCCGTTTAGCGCGGATGATGTTGTTTTTACGTTTAATGATTTGATCTATAATGAAGACATTGTTTCTTCCGCCCGTGATATCTTCAAGATTGGTGATGAAATTTTTAAAGTTGAGAAAGTAGATGATTTAACTGTTCGTTTTACACTGCCGGTTAAATTTGCTCCTTTTTTGCAGAGCATGAGTCAATCGATTTTGCCCAAGCATAAATTAGCTAAGGCGGTTGCCGAAAAGAAATTCAATTTCACCTGGGGAATTGATACACCGCCGGCTGAGATTGTCGGTACCGGTCCCTTTAAATTGGAGTCGTATCGGCCGGGCGAACGGTTTGTTCTGGTGCGTAATCCTTTGTATTGGAAAAAGTCTGCCAATGGCGATGCTTTGCCGTATTTGGACCGCATTATTTATTTGATTGTTCAGAATCAAGATACCGCAATGCTTAAGTTTCTTGACGGAGAAGTGGATTTGATTTCTTTGCGTGGTTTCGAGTATCCGATGATCAAACCGTTAGAGGCTAAGAAAAATTTTACTGTGTATGATTCAGGGCCGGATTTTGGCAGCAGTTTTTTTGTCTTTAATCAGAATACAAGCCGTAACCCTAAAACACAAAAGCCTTTTGTTGATCCGGTTAAATCGAAATGGTTCTTGGATATCAATTTCCGCCGAGCCATAGCGCATGCCATTGATAAAACCAAAATGATTGAGATCTTGATGAATGGGTTGGGATATCCGCAAAACTCGGATATGAGTGAAAGTGCCGGTTTTTTCTACAATCCGAATGTCGAGATTTATGAATATGATTTGAGCAAAGCCAAAAGGATTTTGTCGGATGCCGGGTATCGTGATCGTGATGGAGACGGTGTTATTGAAGATTCAAGCGGCCATCCAATAGAATTCAATCTTTTTACGAATTCCGGAAACGTTGAGCGCGTTCAAATTGCCAGTATTATTCGTCATGATTTGCAGTCTTTGGGAATGAAAGTTAATTTTCTTTCCTTAGAATTTAATACTTTAGTAACCAAACTTAACGCGACTTTTGATTGGGACGCGATTGTGCTGGGATTGACGGGTGGCATTGAGCCGCATTTTGGTAAAAATGTTTGGCACTCGACGGGAGGATTGCATTTGTGGTATCCGCAACAAAAAACGCCGGCTACGGCCTGGGAAAAGCGGGTGGACGAGATTTTTGACCAAGGGGTTCAGGAATTAGACGAGAATAAGCGTAAAACTCTTTATGATGAATTTCAGGTGATTATTTCGCGTCAGCTGCCGTTGATTTATACGGTGCTCAATAGCAATTTGTACGCTGTTCGTAATAAATTTGGCAATTTGCATCCGACCAGTTTTGGCGGCGCGTTTCATAATATTGAAGAGATTTACATTAAGTAGAAACTGTTTCTTTTAACTGTGGGTCAGCAGAAAGCACGGAGACATGTTGCGCTACATTCTAAAACGCTTAATAACGACTTTACCGCTTTTGTTGGGTATGTCATTGATTCTTTTTGCTTTGATGAAAATGACTCCCGGGAATTATTTTGACAGCTTAAAACTCAATCCGCAAATCTCACCCGAGACCATTGATCGTTACATCAAGTTGTATCAATTGGATAAGCCGCTTTTGGTGCAATATTTTTCGTGGCTTACCAATATTTTGCACTTGGAGTTTGGGTATTCGTTTTTTTATAATATTCCCGTCGCTAATGTTATCGGCGGACGGATTTGGAATACCTTTATTTTGTCTTTCGTTAGTTTGATTTTAACGTGGGGTGTTGCGATTCCGCTGGGTATTTGTGCCGCGATTTATCGCAATAAATTTGCTGACCGCTTGATTCAATTTTTGTCGTATGTGGCTTTGTCTAGTCCCAGTTTTTTTATTGCTATGTTGCTTTTGTATTTTGTTAGTCAAAGTGGCTTTTTGCCTTTGGGGGGGATGCACAGTGCTAATTATGAAGAATTCAATTGGATCGGTCGATTTTTTGATGTTTTGCGGCATGTCGCGATTCCGGCGATTGCGCTGTCTATTGCTTCGATTGGTGCTTTGCAGAGAATTATGCGCGGCAATATGTTGGAAGTTCTCGGCCAACAATATATTTTAACCGCACGCGCGAAAGGTTTGCCGGAGCAACGGGTGATTTATGTGCATGCTTTGCGCAATGCAATCAATCCTTTGATTACACTGTTGGGGTATGAATTCTCTGGACTTCTCAGCGGCGCTGCGCTTTTGGAAATCATTTGCAGCTGGCCAGGGTTGGGAGCTTTGATGTTGACTGCGGTGCAATCCAAAGATATTTATTTGGTTATGGCCACTTCTTTGATGGGCAGTGTTTTGTTGATTATGGGTAATCTTCTGGCAGATATTTTATTGGTCCGACTTGATCCGAGGATTCGTTATGAATAAATCTGCTCTTGGCTTAAGTCAATGGGAACGTGCGTTGACACAGTTTTGTGCTAATCGTTTTGCGGTTGTATGCCTGATTATTTTGGCGCTGATTCATGGCGCGGCAATTTTTGCTGATTTTTTAGCGCCTTATTCATTTAGTAATGAGGATCGGACGTTTTCATACGCTCCGCCCAGCAAAATTCATTTTATTGACGAGAACGGTCAGTGGCGTGCACCTTTTATTTATGGGCGCAAGATCACATTTGATCAATATCATAAACGGGAATATCTTGATCAAGTTGAACAAAAGTATTCTTTGCGGTTTTTTGTAAAAGGTGACGCGTATAAGATTCTGTGGATGGTGCCGTGTTCTTGGCATTTGTTTGGCGTTAAAGAGGGGGGGCGGATTTATTTGTGCGGCGCGGATTCGCGGGGACGAGATTTATTCTCACGGCTTTTGCATGGTGCCCGAATTTCTTTGTCTATTGGCATCGTTGGTGTTTTAATTTCATTCTCGATTGGCTTGTTGGTTGGCGGAATTGCTGGTTATTATGGGGGAAAAGTTGATGATATCCTGATGCGTGTTTGTGAAATGTTTATGTTGTTTCCTGGGTTTTATTTATTGCTGGCTTTGCGCGCGGTTGTGCCGGCGAGTTTTACGTCGGTGCAAGTGTATGTTTCAATTATTATTATTTTGTCTTTTATTGGTTGGGCGAGTTTGGCACGGGTTATTCGCGGCATGTGTCTTTCCTTAAAAGAACGAGAATATGTTTTAGCGGCTAAGACGATGGGCTTGTCGGATTTGACAATTATTATTCGTCATATTTTGCCGCATACTTTGTCGTATTCATTGATTGCGGTGATGTTGTCGATTCCGGGTTATATTCTTGCTGAGTCGTCTTTGAGTTTGATTGGTTTGGGGATTCAGGATCCGTATGCCAGTTGGGGTAATCTTTTGTCGGAAGCGATGGGTATTGTTAAAATCAAATTTGCCCCATGGATCCTTTTGCCGGGGTTCTTTATTTTGGTAACGGTCATGTGTTTTAATATCGTCGGAGATGCTTTGCGGGATGCACTGGATCCAAAATCGTCATAGGGAGGGAGTATAGTGAAATTATTAAGGGTACAAATCGTTGTCTTGTTGTTTGCGTTGGCAGTTCTTTTGTTAAATCAATCAAGTCTTTTTGCTGAATCAATGGATTTAATCAAAGACGAAAAAGTTGTGGCTGGTGCTATTGCGACTTTTGAGGAAAGTTATTCAGAGGATGTTAACAAAAGGCTTTTTCGAGCTACGGTGATTATCAATCAAGCTTTGATTGGACTTTCTTGTGATGAATTGACGGAAGAACGGTTTAACGCTTTTACCAGCAGAATTCATCTGTTGATTGATGAAAAATTAACAGGCTCAGATTTTGTTTTTCGATTTGAAGAGGTTTCTGCTGGACAAGAATTACACATTGTTGGCAAGACGGTTGATGCTGCTGAGAAAGCCGCGATGCATTTTCTGAAAGAGTCTTTAAAATTAACCCCAGAAGAGGTGCAAGCTTTAACGACTTATGTAGATCAGGTGATGAAGATGCAAGATCAGCAAGCGCAAATCACTGCGATGGCGCCGGTTTTTCAAAAAGTTGAGAATTTAAAATATGAGTGATATTTTTGTCTTAACAAAGAAAATTAGATAATTTCGTGATCAAAGGGATTAGCTGCAATTTTATAATCATAAGGATGTAGCTTTGTCTTTGGTTTTAGAAGCGGCTGAGGTTTTGGAACATTTTCAGTGGAAGTCGCCAGAAGAAGTTATGCTGTCCGGAAAAACCAATTTTTGTGCGCAACATATCGTCACACACTGTGGTGTAATGCAAAATTTGGGATAAATTGTGATGGGACGATATGAATGAATCGCGTAATTTTGGTGAACAACCGCTGGCTGCTTTGATGACACGTTTAGGTGTAACTGCTGCCATGCTGGTTGCGGGATCAGCGAATCAATTGACGTTTAAAATGATTGCCAAAGGGTGCAAGGGTCGCAAACTTACTGCTAAGGCGCAATATAAAATTTTAGCTGCTTTGCATGCTCTGCGGCCACAGGAAGTTTTAACGCTTAAAGACCTTTTTAATTATTAGAATGCAGAAGGATTTGTGATTTTGATGATGTTAATGCAAATAAAGAATTTATCAGTGACAGTTAATGCAAAAGCTGGCGGCAAAAAGATTCTCGATGATGTCTCTTTACAAATTTCGCAGCGGTCTATTTTTGCTTTGGTGGGTGGTTCTGGTAGCGGCAAGAGTACAACCGGCCTTTCGATTTTGCGGCTTTTGGATCCGGGTTTAACGATTTCAAGCGGCGAAGTTCTTTTTTCAGGACGGGATATACTAAAACTTCCGCCTGAGCAGTTGCGGCAGGTTCGCGGCAAGGACATTGCGATGGTTTTTCAAGAGCCTTTATACGCTTTTAATCCTGTTCTGCCAATTGGCCGACAGATTGAAGAAGTTTTTTTAAGTCATACGGATTTTTCTCCACAGAAAAGAACCGCTGAAACTTTGAGGCTTTTGGATATTGTCGGAATTAAAGAGCCGCGGCGAGTTTATAAAAGTTACGCTCATCAGTTAAGTGGTGGCATGCGTCAGCGGGCGATGATTGCTCAGGCGGTGGCTTTAAAACCAAAATTGATTATTGCCGATGAGCCGACCAGCAGTTTAGACGTTACTTTGCAGGCGCGGATTATTGAACTTTTTATGAAATTGCGGGATGACTTGAATTTATCAGTTCTTTTAATTACGCATGATTTGGGCATTGTTGAACACATGGCGGATACAGTGGCCGTGATGAATGGCGGGCAAATTATTGAAACAGGAGCGGTGACCCAAGTTCTTAAGAATCCTCAACATTCTTATACACAGGAATTATTGACTTATGCTGGTCGAACTTAAGAATATAAAAAAATATTTTCCTCTGCCTAAAAAGATTCTGGCCGCGCGGCCAGAATTCGTCAAAGCTGTCAATGGGGTAGACCTTATTATTGAGGAAGGGGAGAATTTGGGTTTAGTCGGTGAATCCGGCTCTGGCAAGACGACTTTGGGCCGTATTATTTTGAAGTTGTATCAGCCGGATGCGGGTTCATTTGCTTTTGATGGAAAAGATTGGACAAATCTTTCGGCGTCTGTCTTGCGATCATTACGAAAGAATGTTCAAGTTGTTTTTCAGGACCCTTATAACAGCCTAGATCCTCGGTATAGCGTAGACGGTATTTTGAGAGAAGCTTTGCAAGCGCAGACAGCTGATCAGAAAATAACCAAGGCCGCACAACAAGAACGGATGATTGAGATTTTGCAAGCTGTTGGTTTGGGTGCTGACGCTTTGAACCGTTTTCCACATGAATTTAGCGGCGGAGAGCGCCAACGGATCGCTATTGCTCGCAGTTTATTGATGAATCCTAAATTATTGATTCTCGATGAAGCGGTATCTTCTTTGGATGTTCGAATTGCCGCGCAAATCATTGATTTATTAAAAAGTCTTCAATCTCGATATAATGTGACGTATCTTTTTATCACGCATAATTTGCGCGTCGTGCGTAAAATTTGTCAAAAAATTGCCGTTATGCACAGCGGGCGTATTGTGGAGTTGGGAAAGACGGAAGATATCTTTACAAACCCTTTACATTTGTATACCAAGGAACTTTTGGCCGCGGCTTTATCTTATCAATCGTCTAAAAAAGAAATTCTTTATCAAATTGCAGAAAATTCTTGTTTAATTGATAAGGGAAATGGTCATTTTGTGATAAAGTAAGCAGTCTTTAATTTTATTTATTATCCTTTATGAAGGAGTCGGAGTTCATTATGTTTGTTTTATCAGATAGTTTTTGGCGACGTTTGAATATCATTGCCGGTTTCTTTGTGCTTTTGGTGACTTTTGGGCTGTTGGTTTTTATGGCGCATTTTGAAATCAAGGATCTTGATCTTTGGCTGCATATTGGCATGGGTCGCTATATTGTTGCGCACAATTTTCAAGTTCCTGCGGTCGATATTCTTTCTTGCACTGTTAATGGCGCTCCGTGGGTTAATCATGAGTGGTTGTTTCAGGTCATTGCTTACCTTATTTATAACAGTTGGGGTGTCGATGGGTTGCTCTTGATGCAAGTGTGTTTGGTCTCGGTCACTTTATTAGTGTTGGTGTTTTTGGGATACAATCGCAAGAATTTGTTGTTAACTGTTTTTACTTTATTTCTTGTTTCCTTGGTTTATCAAACTCGCTTTACAATCCGACCAGATTTATTCAGTTTGTTCTTTTTGGCATTGTATGTCGCGATGTTGGGAATGTTTATTCATCGCAAATGGGTCATTGGAGCGCTTTTTGTCATCCAAGTTCTTTGGGCTAATATGCATGGGTTTTTCTTTTTAGGTCCATTGATTATTTCCATGAGCCTTTTGGGAGAATGGATGAAACGTTCATTGGCTCTGCCATGGGAGTGGAATAAAGTTTCTCGTTTTACAGATAAGGAATACCATCGATTAAAAATTATTTTGGGGGTTGTGATTGTCGCTTGTTTCTTAACTCCGACCGGTGTTCAGGGCGCTGTATATCCTTTAAAAGTGTTCTTTCAGATTTCCGGTGCATCAAAAGTTTTCTTTATGAAAATCATCGAGCTGCAACCGCCCATCACTTGGAGTACCATTTTCTCGATGCAGGATTGGCCGTATTATAAAATACTCATCATTATTTCCTTTTTAAGTTTTTGGTTTAATCGTCGCAAGCTTGATGTGGGAATGTTTCTTTTTTGGTTATTTTTTCTGTTGTTTTCTTTGGCTGCTATTCGCAATCTGGTCTTTTTTGCTTTTGCCGCTTATATTGCTTTGGTCATCAATATTGCAACGATTAGGTTTAAGGACATTATTCCGGTTCGCTTTACCAATAAAAGGTTTGTTTATATCACATCAATTTTTGCGCAGTTTTTGTTGGTTTTTTGGGCGCTGACTTTTTTTACCAATGTTTATCATAATGGTTATTTTGATTTCGATAAATATGAGCGTAAAAGTGAGTTTGGCGGCATTTCTCAACGGCAATTTCCAACTAAGGCGACGGAATTTCTTGTAAAGAATAAAGTGCGCGGCAATTTTTTCAATGATTTTAATTCCGGTGCTTATTTGGTCGGGCATTGTTTTCCTAATATAAAGGTTTTTATCGATGGCCGAACGGAAGTTTATGGACCGGCTTTTTTTCAATACTATCGTGACATTATTGAATTTGACAAAGTTGATAAGCTTAAGGCCGCTTTGAAGAGATTTCAGATTACCGGTGTTTTCTTAAATGCGGTTCAAAATCCTATCCCTGACAATATGTTGAATTATTTTTACAAAAGTGAAGATTGGGCCTTAGTTTATTTTGATTATGACGGCATGATCTTCTTGAAAAATACGCCGATTAATCGTGACATCATCATTCATCACCGGATTGATCTTACCAATTGGAAAGCTCAAGTAATGGATTTGTATCGCGTTGGTGTTCAACAAGTTTCGCCTTATCAGAATTTTAACCGGTCTTTTACGTTAGCCGCTTTAGGGTTAAATGATGCTGCAGAGGCTGAAGCGCGTGCTGCTTTGGCTGTTGATCCGGCGTATTCAGGCTCGTACAAGATTTTGGGAAAGATTGCTGGCAAGAAAAAAGATTTTCAGTCCGCGTATGAAAATTTTCGTATAGCATCGGTAATATCTCCCAATGATCAAGTGGCTAAATTAAATATGGCTTTGGCACTTTCAGATTTGAGAAAGTATGATGAAGCGGCTGTTGAGTATGAAAAAATTATTGAACGTTGGCCGGGATCTGCAAAGGCTTATATTAGATTAGCCAAGGTGAACATTTTTCGCCAACAACCTGTGATTGCGTTTGCGAAACTTAAAAAAGGTTATGAGCTGGATTCTGACGCGGCAGACGATGTTTTGGAATTGGGGGATATGTTTAAAGATGGTAAATTCCTGGATTTGGCGAGAAAAACTTATGAATTGGTTTTGCGCAAACAACCCAAGCGGGAAGATGTGTATTTGAAAATATTTCAAACGTATGATAAAGTTCGTGATCGTGAACAGTGCATTGCTATTTTAACAAAAGGTTTAAAAGAAAATCCGGAAGGTAAAGAGTTAAAACTGAAACTTCGATCTTTAGGCATATTGGTTAATAAAGAAAAATAGGAATAAATTGATAATTTTGGCTTTTTTTGTTGCTGGAAATAATTATGGCAAAAGTTTTACAAATGGACGAGGAGAATATGGAAGCAAGAGAAATCCTGACTTTTATTTTAGCAGGTGGTAAAGGGGAGCGTTTAAATCCCTTGACGCGTGATCGTGCTAAACCAGCTGTGCCTTTTGGCGGCATTTATCGGATTATTGATTTTACGTTGAGTAATTGTGTTAATTCTGGTTTGCGGCGGATTTATATTTTGATTCAGTATAAATCTTTTTCTTTGCAAAAACATTTATTAGCCGGCTGGGATGTTGTTTCGAGTCAATTGGGCGAATTTATTGACGTGATTCCGCCACAGCAGAGAATCAGCGCGGATTGGTATCGCGGGACTGCGGACGCGATTTATCAGAATTTTTACGCGATTCGTGATCATAATCCGAGTTTGATTATGATTTTGGCGGGAGACCATCTTTATAAAATGAATTATCAGCGAATGATTCAATATCATCGTGATCATGGTGCGGATATGACGGTGGCAACTATTCCCATGCCGGCTGAAACCTCGACCAGTTTTGGTGTGTTAGAGGTGGATAAAGATAATCAGATTTGTGGTTTTCAAGAAAAACCACAAAAGCCAAAAACAATTCCTGGAGACCCGACGAGAATCTCGGCGTCGATGGGCATATATCTTTTCAATACCCAAGTTTTGTGGAACGAATTAGAAATGGATAGCAAGAATTTGTTGTCCGAACATGATTTTGGAAAGAACGTGATTCCGCAAATGATTAAGGGCAAGCGCCGAGTGTTAGCTTATAATTTTGTGGATGAAAACAATCAACCTCGGTATTGGCGAGACATTGGAACACGGGACGCGTATTATCAGGCGAATATGGATTTAGTGAAATTAAAGCCTGAGTTTAATCTTTTTAATAAGCAGTGGCCGGTGCGGACCTATCATTCTCAATATCCTCCGATTAAGGTACAAAATGCCGATGGTGGTAATGGCGTGGTGGTTCCGGGTGATGTTTGCGATTCTTTGATTGCTGGAGGTTGTGTTATTAATGGCGGTCAGGTGCGTGGTTCTGTTTTGTCTCCTAATGTCCGCGTTGAAAAATATGCGACCGTTGTTAATTCGGTTGTTATGGGCGATGTGGTGATTGGCGAACATGCCCGAATTCAGAATGCGATTATTGATAAAGAAGTTGTCATTCCTGATCACGCGTCGATTGGGTATGATTTGGATTTGGATCGCAAACGTTTTGATGTGACGGCCTCTGGGATTGTGATTGTCGCTAAGAAATCAGAAATTCAGTAGTGACATCAAACGCTGTGTTTTTATTTTAATATTTTGTAAAGAAAGAAAAAGTTATGATTGTTCACCCTAAAATTCGTGGTTTTATTTGTACAACAGCGCATCCGTTAGGGTGTGCGGCTAATGTTCGAGAACAAATTGAGTATGTTCAGTCACAGCCGAAGATTGTTAACGGTCCTAAGAATGTTCTCGTTATTGGGGCATCCAACGGTTATGGTTTAGCGTCGAGAATTGTGGCTGCTTTTGGCTGCGGGGCCAAAAC
>JACKFI010000008.1 GCA_020632555.1 Candidatus Omnitrophota bacterium
ACCGCAGCTGAGAAAGTTGCCGCGAAAGCTAAGTCTGTTCAAGTAGCTAGACAAGTAGCTGGACAAGTAGTGGATGATCAGATACAACAGGAAGATATTGAGCAAGCCAGTGTTCAGCCTGTCGCAGAGTCGGTAGTGATGGATCAGTCAGCTGCTTTGGCAGAACATGAACAAGAAACTGCTTTGAAGAAAAAGATTAGCGCTGAGGCTCAAAAGGCGGAAATGAAAATTCGCAGAGAATTTGCTGCTGACAAAGCTAAAAATATACAACAGGTGCACGCTAAATATCAAGCTAAGGGTATTGGCAAGAATCAAAAAGTTATTCTTCGTGATGTGGATGGTGATGGAGTTAAGGAGCGGATTTCGATAGCCGAAAATAAAGCGATTGACCGTGTTCAAGCCAAGTCGGATAAAGCACAGCAAGCGGCGATTCGGACATTAAAGAAAAAAGCGGCAAGGAAAGAGAAAAGCGCTCTTAAAAAATTGCATGCTGAAATGGCAAAGGCTAAGAAAAGAGGGCATTCTCAAAAATCTGGCGATGTTATAAAGAGAAAAGATCAAGATGTATTAGTGATGCCGTTGGATAATGCCGCACAGAAAGAGGCGGATATTGCCGCACGATTTGCTGATAAAGAAGCCGATAGGGTGTTGAAGGCCGCCGGCAAGGCAGCGCCGCGAAAACTTGAAACATCGGATATGCCTTTGAATTCTGTGGATGCTGATGTTGATCACATTGTGTCGGAAGATCAACAGGACTTGATGGATCAACAGACGGCCGCTAATTCTCAGATCCCAGAAAAAGCCAAAGCGATTCAGAAGGAAAATTTGGTTTTAAAAAACAAATTAGTCAAAGTTGTTGAAATGGCACAACAAGACCAGGATACGATTAAAGATTTAGAGAAGAATGCTCAAGAACAAAATAGTAAAGTCGAGGCTCTTGAAAATGATCTTGTTGACACGAGGAAAACATTGGCTGTCAAAAAAGAAGCTTTGCAAAAACAAGGTGAGAAATTAAAAGAATTGCAGTTGCGGATTAGTACGATGGAGTTGGATCTTCATTCAAAGCAATATGATTTTAAAGATAAGCAATTGGAATATGAAAAGAAATTGCAGGCCATTGAAAAAGAATTCGGTAATTATAAATCCGAGAAAGCCAAGACTGAGGAAGATTTGAAAGAGCAGTTGAAAATTCTTAAAGAAGCTTTAACGAGAAAGATCGCGGAGCTAAATGAAGCTCAGGAAAGATTGATTTTTGTTGAAGACAAACTTGCCAAGAGTGAAGCCGCTCATGCTGCGACGATTAAGGAATATGAGGGTGTAAAGAAAACGTTAATGGATTTAGAAGGGCGCTTATCGGATATCCCGACGGAAATGGCAACAGATCAGACGCCTTTGCTTGAGATTGATCCACAAAATCTTCCGGAGCCTAAAAATCAGAATGAAGTGGCTTATCAACAGTGGATACAGCGGCAAGATAAATTGGTCAGGGCTTTGAAAGAAAAATTATTATGGGCGCGGGACCAGATGGATTATTTGGGGCGTTATGATATTAAAATCAGTGATCAAAAAATGGCTGCTCTCAAAGAGCAATTGGTTGTTATTAAGCGGCAGTTGACTGTTCAAGAAGATTCAACCAGTAAAAAGGCTGCGGATTATACAATGATGGAAGAGCGATTGAAAGATGCGCAGCAGCGTTTGGACATGGTTGAGAAAATTTTGCGTGAGAAGGATGAGCAGGTTAAAGAGTTGGAAAAGCAGCTTAACGGAGTTTTGTCTGCTTTTTAATTGGGTTAATTCTTGGGGGCATGGTTGGTATTAATATTAAATCTTATAAAAAACGGTAATCTTGGGAGAGATTGCCGTTTTTTATTAAAGATTCTTTAAAAAGGTTCTTTGTCTTATGTCGGTTGAACGAAAATTAATTATTACTAAGTTAAATGGGTTTTTAACTGGTGAAATTTCTGCTTCAGAAATTTATGAGTGGACTCTTTTTGTTGCTGTTGCCAGTGATTATGAAAACTTGATTAAAAACGATAAGTTAGTTGAGCAAATTTTTCAATTTTTAATGGATATCACCAAGCCGCGGTCTTCGTTGGTTTCAGATAAGAAAGTTCTTGAATATTTTATTCAATGCTTGGAAGATAAACGAAAATTCTCTCAGGAAAATTATCAGTCGATTATTCTTAACAAACCCGTTGGGGCTGCTGATGTTTCTGTTAAGCCCAAGACTAGGGTTGTCGTAAAGCCGGCAACATCGTTAGGATGGTTGGTTGGAGCGGCGAAGGTTTATGCGCTGATTTTCATTATAATTTCTTTGTTTTTGAATGGCGTTTCTGTCATGAAACCAGATTTATTGGTCAAAGCTAATGAAATTGCACCGACCACTGGAGAAGTTTGGAGCAGTGCTTTGCCTCATTTGCTGTATGGTGTTTTGATTTTAATTGCTATGTTTATGAAAGTCCCTAAGGTTGTTTTTTATGGATTTGTTCCGGTCGCGATTTGGGGCATGTTTTTTTATTGGTCGATGGCAACAGGTTTTGTTTTAAAATATGGTTTATCGGCGAGGAATATCTTGGTGTTGCTCGTTCTTATGGCTCTGCCGCCAACCGCTGCTTTTTTTGTTTTGCTAAATCAATGGTTTAGTCGTTTGCAGACATTACGGAAAAAATAATGGTTTCAGTAAAAAAATGTGCTCGACTAAAAAGATATTTATGTTAAATTCATTCACAGGAGAAATTTTATGTTAGCATTATTTTTATTAATTTTGGGTATCGCGTCTCGTTTGGTGATTCATGTGCCGAATTTTACACCGGTTTTGGCTTTAGCTTTATTTGGCGGAGTTTATTTAAGCCCTCGCCGTGCTGTCGTGATGCCCTTGGCGTTGATGATGATTTCTGATTTGTTGATTGGTGGGCATAATACGATTTTCTTTACTTGGGGCAGTGTCGCGCTGATTTCTCTTTTGGGTTTAGTGATTCGTTCACGTAAGAATTTTTATAATATCGCGGCGATGGCTGTTTTATCAGCAATTTTGTTTTTTGTTGTAACAAATATTGGAGCGTGGTTGATGATGTATCCTAAGACGGTCGCTGGCTTGCAAATGTGTTTTTTGGCTGCGGTTCCGTTTTTTAGAGATACTTTGGTGAGCACATTGGTTTATAGTTTTGTTTTGTTTGGTGGGTATGAAATGCTTGCGCAACGGGTTGCTAAAACACGATGGGCCAGTATTTTGCAGGCTGTTTAATTCTCGTTCTGTTGATGATATTATTGTGCCAGTTTCATCCTTGCGGATGGTTCCGTGTATGATTTTAATTTTGCAGTGAATGTGATTTTTGAAGATTGAAATCATGCTGGAAAGGAGAATCTCGTGAAAATCGAGAGCGGTCCCGCCACTGTGAATTCTAAAATAAGTTTTATGTTTTAGAAAAGTCAGGTCGCCTAACGGGTACAGAGTGGATTTCTCTGCGAAAGACAGAGGATGAAGACTACCCCTTGGGAATAAAGTGACGAAGGGTGCAATCCCAATTGAATATATATTCGATTGGGGTTTTTTGTTTATAAAAGGCAAACCATAACATTGGAGAAGAAATGAAAAGAATTTTAGGGATAAGTTTAGCGATTGTTTTAGCTAATGCTGCTTTAGCTGCGGCGAATTTGAGTTTTGATTTGGATAAAATTGTTGTGACCAGTTCTCGATTCGAGCAACAAGATTATAAAGTTGGCAGCAATATGACGGTGATTTCTCAAGAGCAAATTCAAGCGTCGAACGCGAGCAATATTTCCGATCTTTTAAAATCCGCTAATGGTGTTCATATTTATGATTACAACACCAATAGAACAGCGGTTATTGATATTCGTGGGTTTGGGGATACTGCGGCGAGAAATGTTTTGATTTTAATAAATGGCCGCAAGGTCAATGCGATTGATATTTCAGCTCCTGATTTGGGACAAATTCCATTGGGCGCGGTTGAGAGAATCGAAATTCTAAGAGGTGCCGGATCAGTGCTTTATGGGGACAATGCTGTTGGCGGTGTGGTGAATATTATTACTAAAAAAGGCAAAGGTGATTTGCAAGGTAAAATTGGTGCGGTTTATAGCAGTTATGATTCGCTGGGAGAACACATTGAGTTCTCAGGCGCGTATCAGAAAATGTCGTATTTCTTTTATTCAAAATATTTGGATCAAAAAGGATATCGAAGCAATAGTGATGAATTATCCAAGAACTTTAATACGCGTTTGGGATATGAGTTCTCGCAGAATTTCTCATCGGATGTTGAAATCGGATGGCATAAGGATGATACTCGCTTGCCGGGAGGTCTTTCCGCTGCGGATTTGGACCAATTTGGTCGTCGATCATCGCGGTATCCCAGTGACTATTCTTCGACGAAAGATCGTTATTTTAAATTGGGCATGAGTGCTAAGCCTTTGATTGACAGTGTTTATTTTGGGGATATTTCTTTGGCAGTGCTTTATCGTAATCGGGATGCATTTGATGCGTTTAATACCGGAGGGCCGTGGCATACCAATCGTTCAATTGATACTTATGGGGTAACGGGTAAATATGTTTTTGATCGAACCATTTTTGATAAGGAGGTTAATTTTATTACCGGCATTGATTATTATGACCACACAAATGATATTGTCGGCAGCGGAAATAATGCTGATGATATTACAATCAAAAAGAAAGAATTCGGAATTTATGAATCTTTGCAATTGGAGTTAGTTGATCATGTTTTTGTGAATACGGCAACGCGTTACAATAAAGTCGATTATGAGTTTCACCAGCGTAATGTTGTTGTCAATCAATCACAAAGCCCTGATAAATGGGTTAATTCGGGTGGCTTGAAATATGAATATGCCAAAGAGTCAAATCTTCATCTAGGCTGGCAGCAAACTTTTCGTTTCTTAGCAACAGATGAATGGTATAGCACCGCTAATTATCCCAGCTTTGGTATTACGCCAGGTTTGAATTTGAATCTTAAACAACAATCTGGTGTTCAATATGAGGCGGGGGTCAAACATAATTTTAATGACAAAGTCATTGTCGGAATTACGCCGTATTTGATTGTGAATGAAAATGAAATATTTTTTGATCCCATTACATTTGGCAATAGCAATTATGACAAAACTCGACGGATGGGTATTGAGTTTGAGCAACAGGTGGATCTTTTGAAAATATTTGAAACGGATTTCTTTGATAAGCTCAAATGGATGACCAGTTATACATATCAAAACGCGCGTTTTGATAAAGGAGCTAATGATGGAAAAGATATTCCTATGGTTCCAATGCATGTGGCCAGTCAATCACTGAATGCGCGAATCTACAAATATTATGGCGTTTCGTTAACTGGAAGATATATTGGATCAACGTTTGCTATTAATGATGTGCAAAATAGCACGGACAAGGTGAAGCCTTACGAAATCTTCGACGTTAAAATGTCTTACAATAGAAAGAATTATGAGATTTATTTTGCGGTTAATAATGTTTTTGATAAATCCTATTATAGTTATGTCGCTAAGTCGACGTTTTCCGCAGCTAAATCTTACTTTCCGGCACCGGAAAGAAATTTTAGCTTAGGGGTAGATGTGCAGTTTTAAAAAATGTTGCTTTTCTGGGCAAGATGGTGAGGCGCTGTTATAATGAACGCGGATTTTGCATTAGACTCGCCTTTGCGAGGCCAAGCAAAATTTGGGATGAGCCGTCCGGTGAGGTTTTATAATTTAGAATCACGTGCATGCCCAAATCAAATCAAAAAAAGATTGATGTTTTTTGGTTCTTCTGTGGATTAACCATAGTCCTATGGGTGTGTTCCTTTTGGATTTTTCTTTCCTATCAAGCACAGCTGGTTACTGACGCAGTGTCTTTCTATGATCATCTAAAGTTCTATATTGATAATATCGTTCAAGGCATTTATCCTTCGTGGGATTCCTTGTGGAATTGCGGTGCTCCCAATGAGTTCTTTTTGCGACGTATCGGGGTGTTTAATCCGTTACTTTTGTTGATTATTATTCCTTATAAATTGGGGCTTGCTTATTGGACAGCGTTTGCTGTATTTCTTACTTTTTATTTCTTCTTAGGAATGGTTGGATTTTATCGGCTAGTTTTAGAGGTTGTGAAAGATAAAAAGTTGGCAATTCTTGCTTTTGTCTTTTTAAGCTTTTCATCTTTGGGAACAAGAGTTTTTGACTCGTATATGATGATGATTCTGACGCCAATGATTTGGTTCTTTTATTTTTCTTTTGTTTTTGGACGGTCAGGCCAAAGATCCGCTTTGTTGGGTATGGTTTTTTGTACAATGCTTTTGATGACGACGTATATCCCATTTTATTTTCTGGTTTTGGTTCTATCGTTCTTAATTTTCTTTGTGCTTATTTTTCCGAAAGCAGCTGGTTGTTTTGTTGCACGATTATGGCGGTTTTTTCAATGCTATCCATGGCTAACATTGATTTGTTTATTAGCTTTGGCTGTGTCTTGTTTGCCGGGCATGATGTTTTTTAAATCTGCCGCTCAAGGTGATTTCTCCATGCCTTTGCGGCATTTTGCTGCGACAGATCCGCACATTCTAACCGTTCAAACAGAGGTGATCACTTATTGGGCAATTCCTGAGGATTTGATGTATTCGTCCTTTTATCTTGAAGATTTGCGGCTTTTTGATTTTGCGGTTTTTTATGTTCCGTTATTTGCGATGATTTTGCTATTGCTAGGGATGGTGACGCGCATTAATCGAAAAGTCTTTTTTATCTTTTTGTGGGGAAGCTTTCTTTTGATTATGGGGTCGCCTTATGTTTTGCCGCTGTATGATATTTTGTATCAGTCGATATTTTTCTTTAAGTATTTTCGAAATTTGCATTTCTTCCTGTGGTTTGCGATCTTGCCGTTGATGATTATTTTTGTAGTTGAACAGATGCGATTGTTTTTGAAGATGATGGACGATCAGCCTAGACGGAAATTTTATAATCTTGTTTTTATTATACTTGTCCATCTGGCTTTGGCTGTTTTCTTAGTTTGGCGGCAAAGTTTTAATTATTCCACGTGGGCTGTTGTGGTGGTCAGTTTGGTATTCTTTATCAGTTATTGGTATCAGCGTTTGCCGGGGTGGTTGATTTGCGCAGTGTGTTTTTTTGCGGCCGTGATTCAGCCATTGGAAGTGTACCAACATTTGCAACAGAATACAGAGAAAAGCATTTATGTGTCGCCTTATGATCAATTGCCGCGTGAGTTTGAATATACCCGTGGGCAAAAAAGTAAATTGGCGGATGAGGATGTGGCGCTTAGTGAGCAATCACCGCAGTTGAACAGTCCGTTGTATTTTGGGACACAGTGGTATAACTTTTTGTGGAATAATATGGATGCTCGTATTCTGAAGAATTATGTTTTTAATAAATTTGTTTTGTATGACCATATTGCGCCTTTTGATGAACAAAAAGATGATTTGAAAGTCGTCGCTCGCAATTGGGCAAAGAATCTTAATACTGCTTTTGTTACAAAGAAAGATTTCATTGACAGGGATTATGGTGACAGTCAGCAGCAAGCGATAAGAATTGAACAGAGTCAGCCCTATTTGAATGTTGTTCAGGTAAACACCAATCGAATTCGAATTACAACGCATTTGCTAACGACCAAGTTCTTGGTTTTTAATGATTGCTATTATCCAGGGTGGCGGGCGTTTATTAATGGGCAAGAAACCCCTTTGTATCGTGCCAATATTGCTTTTAAAGGCATTTGGGTTCCGCCTGGTGAACAAAATATCGAATTTACTTTTGGCAACTTCAACAGTAATCAACGTGATGTTTTTATCATGATTTTTTATTTTGTATTTTTTATTTTATTTCTTTGGCTTTGGCACAAAGATTCTTTATTTATGGACGAGCCCAATGCTTGAGCATTGCAAGCGAATTGGAAATTTCATTAAGAGTGTATTTTTACGCACATTCTTTCTTTATTGTGCGTTGGGGATTGTGCTTTTTTCTTGTGTGGATATGGAGCGGGCTTGGAGTCATGTGGTAACAACGACTTTAAGCCGGTATATGCCGCCGCATGATTATTTGATTGCTTTTGATCATGACCGCAAAAAATTTGATTTGAAAAAAACGCAAGAATTTGAACGGTATTATCGTAAGGTTTCGCAATTTATGCCGTTTTTATCTGAGGCGCATGGGTTATTAGGTTTTTGTTATTTTTATGACGGACAAATTGGCAAAGCAGAGAAGGCTTACCAAGCGGCAACGCGCGCATATTTTAAAATTTTTAATTTTCATTATAACTTAGCAGTTATTTCGCTTCGCAAGAATGATCATCGTAAAGCCTTGGAACATTTTAGAAATAGTGTTGATGTTTCACCCATTGAGAATATTCAATATATTGTTAATGCGCGAATGTATAAACCCTTCTTGCCTTTTGCAAAACAGCCGAATCTTTTAGCCGCGGCGATGGGTGAATATACTCACGATGTTTATTGGCGGGCTTATTTGCAAATTTTTGTGATTTGTGAGGAGCTCAAAGATTATCCGACGATGTTGTTTTACGCGCGTCATGCAATTGCTGGTGGATTCTCAAAGCAAGGGATTGCTTATTATTATGCGGGGCGAGCGGCGTATGAATTAAAAGAGTATAAAAGTGGGGCGTGGTATTTGCATCAGGCGATTAGTGAGGGTTTTGATTACGCTCAGGCGTATCAGTTTATGGGTTTATCTTTAAGTGCATTGGGACGCGCGGAAAAGGACGCAGCGTTTATTGCAGCGGCGCGTTTAAGTTCTCAAGGAAAAGTTTTTTTGGGTCAAGAATTAAAGATGGAGTTATTGGTTTTTTGATTAGGGGCGGATTTAATTAATCATCGTCGGTCATAATTTTGAATTGTGCCCAGATGGGTTTGTTGGCAGCGATAGGTTTCTTTTGCCGTGAAGGGAAGGCATCTTCTTTCATGTTGATGATGCCAAATTTGCCGTTGTATTCAATAAGTTGGTTTCGTTTAAACCAAAAATTTCCCAGAAGATTAATTTGTGTTTTATTTGCGGGAGCGGATTTGGCAATGATTGGCAAAAAGGAGGAGGCACTATTCCAGTTTAATGCTTCTGAGTGAAAAGCAAAATCACCAAATATCATTGTGTCTTTAATATCGGGATTTTCATTTTGCAGGGTTTCATAAAATTCTTCTAATGGTTCAAGAGAAGCAAGGTTGATCCCGGCCAGGGGAGTATGAAATGTCGCGATGGTAAAATCAAAGTCGCCAATTTTAAATGATTCATAATAAGGCTGGGATGGAAAAGCGTCAGTTTGGGGATATAGTTTACCGGCAGTTAAAGCTTGAATTTTATCACTGCGATACAAGTAGGCGGTGATTGTTTTGTCGTTGTTGGTTGCCGGGCTGGCTTCAACAGCCGCGTCATAGCGCAGAATTTTTAATAAAGTTGTCGCTTGAGGCAGAAATCTTTGATTGGTCAGACCGGCAATACTGCTTAAATCACAAAAACGAAGAATGTTGGCAAGATGGACCATTTCTGGATCAGTGAGTGAATTATTCAAAATAAAATTAGCGTCAAATGAACAGACTGTAATTTCATCGGGTTGATGCCGAATCATTTCGGCGGGGATGTCTTTTTCCAGCGCTTCGGCCGTATAGATCAGTTCTTCAAAGGTTCGGGTTTCAACTTTAGGCGCCGCTAATTTTTCTTGGGTTTTTTGAAGGCGGGCTTCTTTCCATTGAGCTATTTTATCATTGAATTTTTTGCTGAATTCTTTGGCAGATTTATTGTAATCTCTTAAGTAAAAATTAATTTTTGCGATTTCTCGTTTGTGAGAGCGCTGAAAATCCTTGTTATTATAAACCACATATCCTGCGCCAATGATGATAACCAGACAAAAAATAATGGTTAAAAAAGCTTTGCCATGTTTATTTTCGTTTTGAGTGGAATTCATAGTTTCACTTAGGGATTAAAGGTATTTATTTTATAGAGATTTTTAATGGTTTTTATTATAGCATTAAGTTGTCATGCGAGAAGTATTGTGTCAAAAAAATGTTTATTATGCAGGACATTCTTACAAAATTAATATTTAATTGTAATGGGCACATGGCGGATGATTGGGTATACTTTCACTGTTAACAACAGGAGGACAGGCTGTGCAAGAATCCTATCATATTCTTAAAAAAACCATTGAGCGGGCTGGTGTGAAGAAAGTCGCACTGCACATGGGTTTGTCTCAGTCTTTGGTTTATAAATGGTGCCAAAAGGCCGCGGATGAGGAGTCTTGGCGCCAGGGTGGCGCGGTTAATCCGTTGGATCGCATCAAACAAATTTATGACATGACGCAAGATGTCGAGTTGATCAATTGGATTTGTCAGATTGCCGACGGATATTTTGTTAAGAACCCTCCGGTTAAGTGTTCGAATCCTGACGCGCATGCTTTAAAAAACATTCAGTTGTTTATTAAGGAATTTTCACAAGCTTTAGATATCATTTCGAAATCCTATGACAATGACAAAAGAATTGATGTAAAGGAATCTGCCAAGATCAGAAGAGCTTGGGAAGGTTTAAAGCGCGTGGGAGAGGCTTTTGTTGTGGAATGTGAACATGGTGATTTTAACGGGAAAAACGAACAATGAGCGATGATCGCGATATTTTTCTTGCTTGTCTTGGTTTTGGCGGCGGGATTTGGTGGTTTTTCAACGGGTTTAAACTTTTTCGAAAGAAACAATTAATTGATAATATCCCGACGTCCACGGTTCGCGCAATGGCGATGGGGTTGGTCGAATTAAGTGGACGAGCTTGTCGTCAAACACCCTTAAAAGCGCCATTTACTCAAGAGGATTGTGTTGCTTATACCTACTTGATTGAACGTTATGAACGACGAGAAAAATCTAGTTCTTGGGTGACGATTGCCAAGGGCAATAGTTTTCAATGTTCTTTTGATTTAGAGGATGAGACGGGGCGTGTTACGATTGTTCCGCATAATGTTGAATTTATTGTGGATGCCGCATATTCATTTACAACGGGATGGGGCAAGGCTCTACCAGTTAATTTAATTAACTTTATGACCAAAAACAGCATTGCTTATCGAGGACTTTTTGGTAATCACACATTACGCTTTACTGAAAGAAGTATTTGTGCGGGTGATCCGATTTATGTTTTGGGTACGGCAAAGAAAATTGTGTCAAGCGTGCAGGAACATCAGATTCGCAAGAGTCGGTTGGTTGAGCGTTTAAATGAAGTAAAAAGTGACCCGAAATTTATGGCACAAGCGGATACGAACAAAGACGGCCATATTAGTGAAGACGAATGGCAGCGGGCGGTATTAAAAGTTGAGCAAGAACTTTTGCAAAATGAAATGAGTCAAGCGACGGAAGACATTCCCGACGTGGTCATCGGTCAGGGAGAAACGGAAAAGACGTTTATTGTTTCCAACAAAAGTCAGGAAGATTTAGATCAGAGTTTTGCTTGGCAAATGATTGGTGGAATTTTGGGTGGGGCAATGGCGACCGTTGTTTGTTTGTGGTATTTATTAGTGCGATTTGGTATTTTCTAAAAAAAGGAGAGGCGTATGGGATTTGTTATCCTTGCAGTTGTGTTGTTTGTGGTGATCGGCGTCGCGATGTATTTCGTCGGTGTTTACAATGGCCTGATTTTGCTGTCTCGCAATATCGATAAAGCGTGGGCTAATATTGATGTTTTGCTCAAGCAGCGTTACGACGAGATTCCCAAACTTGTCAAAGTGTGTGAAGGGTATATGAAGTTTGAAAGGGAGACTTTGGAAAAAATCACGTTGGCTCGTACCGCCTGTATGGGAGCTAAGTCGGTGGGTGAAACGGCCGCCGCGGAAGGGATGTTGACCCAATCTTTAAAAACTTTGTTTGCGGTTTCGGAAAATTATCCGGATTTAAAAGCCAATAATAATTTTACGCAGTTGCAAGGCCGCGTGAGTTATTTAGAAAGCCAATTGGCGGATCGACGAGAGTTTTATAATGATTCGGTCAATACATATAATATTCGCATTGCTTCAATTCCCGATATGTTTGTTGCTAATTCTTTGAACATGACCTCCCGGGAAATGTTTAAGGTCGCCGAACAAGAACGGCAAGATGTTGAAATCAAGTTCGATTTTCCTAAATAGTTGCTGTAAAGGGATCAGTGATCAATTGCGTCCGGTCAAGTTGATTGTCATCCCCGAAAGTTTACCCGCCAATGCTTTGTGGCGGGTTTTTATCGGGGATCCACTTTTTTGGATTCCTGGACAGGGGATTTTTCAATTGTGAGCGCGCTCACAATTGGGTTTTTAATTAGTCCTGGTGCCGCAAGACTTAATTCAATTTAAGCGGATTTTTAAGAAGGCAGGAATTTGGTAAGGAGGGTTGATGCATATTTTACCTAAAGAAATTTCTCAATATCCATTTTATTTAAGATGGGCTTTTCGGTCACAAGAAAAAAAGTTAGGACAGGTTTTGCTTCCGGGTTTATTTTGGGGAAGGATGCCTTTTTTGAAAATACTTTTTTCACTGTTTTGGGGATATCTTGATCGAAAAAAGTCTATTCTGGACCCGGCCTTACGGGCAATCGTGCAGGTTCGTGTCGCTCAATTAAATTGGTGTGCGTTTTGCATTGATTATAATGCTATGAATTTGTTGAAGCGGACCAACGCTACGGAGAAACTTGCTTCTCTCTCGGAATGGAGAACTCATTCAAGTTTTACTGAAATGGAAAGAGTCGCCCTAAATTACACCGAAGAGATGTCTAAATTAGAGGTGAAGATCTTTGATGATTTGATGAATCGTTTAAAAAAGCATTTCACCGATGATCAGATTGTGGAATTGACGGCCCTGATTGCTTTTCAGAATATGTCGGCAAAATTTAATGCGGCATTAGATATTCCGTCACAGGGAATGTGCAAGATTTCTAACAAATAGTTCTAAAAATCAGAAGGTCATAAAGGGCTCACGCTTTCTGTGTTCGGCCATTCAAATGTTTAGGGCGACGCGGCAATCCTCCACTGACCGTCATTTACGTATTTTGCCTGGACTTATATATAAATCAATATTGCCTGGAATCCCGGCAATATTGACATTATTGAGCAATCCTGGTATATTTTCATTATGAAAATACATATTCCCAATAGTGTTTGGCTGGGCAATATTAATCCATTTTTGGCTAGTTTTGATCCGTCTGATCCTGACTCATTGGACTTAACAGTCAATGAAAAATGGTTTTCGGTGCATCCAGTGGTTTTAGCAATGATCGCGTCTGTGGGTGTGAATGTTGATGCTTCCCGCATAAGATGCGCCAAACTAGAAGCCAAATCGCGATATTATTTACAGCGTATGGGGCTTTTTCATGCTTTGAAGATTGATGGCGGGATGGACGATATTACCGAACATGAACCTGCCGGAAGATTTATCCCTTTAACTCAAATTCATACAGCGGATGATTTAAGTTCGTTTGTAGCGAATATGATACCACTGCTTCATTTGCCCGCTGAACATGCCAAAACAATTGGTTATATTATGAGTGAATTGGGGCGCAATGTGATCGAACATGCGCGGACATCCGAGGGAGCATTTTTGTGTGCTCAATATTATCAGAAAAGTAACACCATTCGTATTGGTATCGCTGACACAGGGATTGGGATTAAAGAAGCGATCAGTCAGTCCCATAGCGTTAGCACAGATGCAGAGGCCATTCGTTTAGCGTTAACCCCGGGAATCACCGGAGTAACTTCTCGTGAAGGGGGCAATGATGTTAATGCTGGGGCGGGGCTTTTTTTTATTAAATCTATTGCGCAGGCTAATCGAGATTTTTTTATTTTGTATAGTGGAAGTACTTTGTATAAATTGCTCAAACGAACATCTTCATCAAGGTTGCGTCTATTCGCTGATCCGTTTAAAGATAGACATTCTCTTCAAACAGATTTGCCTTATTGGCAGGGAACGATGGTTGGGATTGATATTAATTTAGATGACACAAAAGAATTCATTTTGCTTTTAGACGCTATTCATGAAGTGTACATCAAGGCTATTCAAGAACGAAAAAAAGCGAGATATAAAAAAGCGAAATTTGTATGAAAAAAATCAATATCGTTGAATATGTCGGCGCATTTGCAGAAAATAAAGATAAAGCGCGCGCATTGCGTTTGCAAGAGATTGTTCCGGCGTTAGAACAGGGGCAAGATGTGGTTTTGGACTTTAACGGTGTTGATGCGGCGACACAATCATTTATTCATGCGTTAATTAGTGAAATTTTGCGACAATATGGATCGGATATTCTGGAACGAATCACATTCAAATCGTGTGTGCCCGCGGTGCGCAAGATGATTGAGATCGTTGTTGAATACACGCAGGAAGGCATGACGGATTAAGCAAAGGTAAAAAAGGGTGTAGTCACTGTGTTCGCGATCACAGGGGGTTTTATCAATGGGTCCCCATATGCTTGTTTTATATATTTCGATTAATATTTTTAAGAAGCAGAATAAATTAGAAAACACAACATTATAAAAAACAGCGATAAGGAGCTTTCATGTCTGAAGAACCAAAGGTGAACTCTGAAGAAGAATTGCAGTTTGATAAAGCTGTCCCCGCCGTTCAAGCGCAAGGACAAACAACATGTACCCATTGTCAATCTAGTTTGGTTGGAGAGTATTTTGCAATCAATGGTGATGTGGTGTGCGCATTTTGTAAACAAAGAATTGAGAAAGAGTTTGTTGGCGGAAGTCCTTTTGGCCGGGTAATCAAAGCTTTTGCTTTAGGCATCCCAGCTGGGATGATTGGCGCTGGAATTTATTATGCGATTAGCGCTTTAACCGGTTATGAGTTTGGCTTGATTTCGATTTTAATCGGTTACATGGTTGGTTTTGCCGTGCGGCTTGGCGCGCAACATCGTGGGGGACTGCCGTATCAAATCATTGCAGTATTGATTACTTATATGGCGATTTGTTCGACGTATGTGCCACCCATTATTGAAGAATGGAAAAAGAGCAGTGCCATCGAAGTAAATGGGCAAAAAAATATTGAGGATGTGACTCAACCTGAAATGTCCGGGTCGGCTAGTGAGACTGTTCAAATCGATTCAACTGAAGAATCCACGCCGGGAGCAATAACTGCTTCGAATCAACAGGTTCATTTTAAAGCCATCCATTATATCGTTGCTTTTATTTTATCGTTGACTATTCCTTTTATGATGGGATTTTCAAATGTTATTGGGATATTAATAATTGCTTTTGGTATATTTCAGGCTTGGCAACTCAACAGAAAAGTAAAACTTAATTTTGAGGGTCCGTTTGAGTTAAAGACTCCGACAACCGAATAATTCTTTGACTATGAATAATAATTTCGTAAAAGTTTGTCCACAATGTCAAACTCAGATTGCTTGTGGGATTTTGAGTTGTCCAGCGTGTAATTCTTTGATTTTTAGCCAGCAGATCAAAACACTTGCGGCAGAAGCCAAACAATGTATTGAAGAAGGAAATTCTTTGGAAGGATTGATTCGCTGGCGAAAAGTTCTTGAGTTTTTGCCTCCATCTTCACAGCAATATCGTCTTGTCGAGAGGAAAGTTGAAGATTTAAGTAAAAAAGTTGATACCCGGGATTTGGAGAAAGCTGAATTTAAAAAACAAAAGATCCCACCAGGTTTGCTGGGATTAGGCGTGGTTGGAGTTTTTTTGTGGAAGTTTAAGTTTTTATTGGTGATGTTGTTGACAAAAGGGAAATTGCTTTTGTTGGGTTTAACCAAAGCGCAAACATTCTTTAGTATGTTTTTAACTTTTGGTATTTATTGGACCGTTTGGGGCTGGAAATTTGCTTTGGGGCTGGTTCTTTCGATTTATGTTCATGAAATGGGACATGTTGTGGCTTTAAAAAAATTGGGGATGCCTTTGTCAGCTCCGGTTTTTATCCCCGGGGTGGGGGCCTATATTCGTCTTAAGCAAACTGTTCTGACCCCGCGTGAAGATGCTCGAATTGGTTTGGCTGGTCCGATTGCGGGACTTGTAGCGGCACTATTTTGTTATAGTGCATTTTACGTTACCGGTTGGCACAGTTGGGCGGCCATCGCAAAAGTCGGAGCGTGGATTAATCTCTTTAATCTGTTGCCGTTTATTCCACTCGACGGGGGGAGAGGTTTTCATGTGTTGAACCAAAAACAAAAATGGATTGCGGTTTGTGTTGTTGCCGCGATGTGGTTGGCAACCAAGGAAGGGTTGTTGATTCTCTTATTTTTGGGCGGCATCTTTTCTGCGTTGAAAAAACCCAAACACACTGATTTTGATCAAAGGGCTTTGATTGAGTATTGTCTTTTGGTTATCTTGTTATCAATATTGTCGCAATTGCCCGTCATCACGCCGTAACGGGGCGCAAGATAGATTTATTGTATAATTGCTGATATCAAAAATTTTTTCTAGAATAAAGTTGGCGAGGGGAAATGAAATTGTCTTTTAAGAATACAAAAATTGTTTATGTATTGTTTATTTTATTTTTTTGTTTATTGGCATATGCTAATAGTTTCCGAAATGTCAATTTTCTCATCGACGATTGGGACAGCATTGTCGATAACGCAAGGCTTAGCCAACCAAAATATTTATTTTATGAATTCTTTCCAATCGTAGATTCATCTGCTGCGCTACAGCCTTATTATCGGCCGCTGATTTCAGTTGTGTTGGCGGTTTCCTATTGGATTTGTGGTTTTAATGTTTTGGGTTATCACATTCTAAATTTTATGTTTCTTTGTTTGGCTTGCTTATCGATTTATATCTTTATTGAAAAATATTTTGAAAATTCTTCGATGGCTGTGATGACAGCTATTTTTTGTGCTATTCACCCATTTAATAGTTATATTGTTAACAATGCTTCGGCTGGTTTTAGTGCCTTGAAGTTGGCGGTTCTTTGTTGGGCAGCGATTTTTTTTAAATCTTTCCATGACCATCCGGCGCGGAAAGTTTATTTGGTGGTGAGTGTCAGTTTATATACACTGGCTTTATTGTTTCATGACAATGCTTTAACGTTTCCACTTTTTCTTTTAGCTTTAAGTTCTGCGTGTTTGAAAAATAACTCCTTGAGTCGATTATTTTTGCGGATGAGTCCTTATGTGATTGTTTCTGTGATTTTGTATTTGATTAAGGAATATTGCTCGGGAGATATGGTAAATATATTTGATCATGAGGCTGTTAGTATTTGGCAATATGGGGCGTCGGTTACCAAGTTAATGGCGTGGTATGTTGAAAAGTTATTTACTGGGGTTGATGTTGTTTTTATTTGGGCAACTCATACGGTTGTTACCCATTTAGCGTGGTGGAACATATTGTTATTGCTCGTTATATTGGTATGTGTTCGAATTTGTTTTTTGAAAAAGATAGTTTCTGTTGTGCGATTTGCGGCGGGAAGTTTTTTGCTTTCTGTTTTTTCTGTGGCCGGCGCTTGTCGTTTTGAACCTGCACATGGATGGATTATCGAACCTTCTTGGTTGTCTTTTGCGGCGATTGCTTTTTTTGCTGGCATAAGTTTTACGCTTTTAAAGATTCGAGAGATCTTTCCTAAGTTTATTTTTGTTTTGATCTTCTCCGCCTATGTTGGTACGTTACTCTTTAATAGTTGGGCGTTAAATCAGGTGTGGGCAACGGAAGAAAGATATTGCATGTTTTGGGCAAAACAAGTGCCAGGATTCACGACTCCTTTAAGCTATTTGGCTTCCCATTATATGAGAGAAGGGGATGAGGTCAAAGGAGAAGTCGTTCTGCGAGAAGCTCTCAAAGAGTCTCAGCAGCCGATTTTGTTATATAAATTGGGAATGATTTATTATGAGCGTCAAGAATTCGATCAGGCAAAGCTATATTTTGAACAAGCGCGGATATTAGCTCCGGAATCAAAAACACTTCGATTTTTACTTGAGCAGATTGAAGAAATTAATGGTGGGAAATTTTAAAGAGAGAGGATATTCTATGAAAATTTTGATCACAGGCGGGGCAGGTTTTATAGGAACACACACCACACGGGCTCTTTTGAAACAAGGTCATCAGGTGCGTTTGTTTGATAATCTTGATCCACAAATTCATGGACCTAATGCTAGTTTCCCAGATTGGCAGGGTAAGGTGGAATGTCAACGTGGTGATATCCTGAATTCTGATGAACTCGAAAAAGCTTTGGAAGGCATTGATGTTGTTTATCACTTGGCTTCATTAACTGGTGTTGGGCAAAGTATGTATGAAATACGTCATTATGCGGATACGAATATCAACGGAACAGCGAATCTTGTGGAGGTTATTGCTAAGAAAAAACAAAGGATATCTCGATTGGTTCTGTCTTCTTCTCGGGCGGTTTATGGGGAAGGAGCCGCTTTGTGTGAGCGTTGTGGTTTGGTTCATCCTCAGGATCGAAAAAGAAGTAATTTAGATAAAGGCATATTCCATGTTTTTTGTCCTTCTTGTAATATGAATGTTAAACCTATTGCTACCGGCGAGGGGTTTTCCTGTTCTCCAGTTTCCATTTATGGATGGTCAAAATTGCAGCAAGAGGAAATTTTCCGGTTTGCCACAAAATATTTTAATCTTCCTGTGGTGATGCTGCGTTATTTTAATGTTTATGGTGCGGGACAAGCTTTGAATAACCCCTATACGGGCGTGGTATCTATTTTTTATGCTCGTCTTAAAAATAATAATCCGGTATCTCTTTATGAGAAGGGATTACCCTTAAGGGATTTTATTAATATAGCGGATATTGTCGACGCTAACCTTTTGGCTTTGGACCAAGAGCTTCTTGTGGATAATATTTTTAATATTGGCAGCGGTGAAATCTTAACCGTTTGTGATTTGGTAAATGCCCTAGGCAAGGTTATGGGAATTACTCCGCAAATTTTAGATCAAGGAGAGTTTAGAGAAGGGGATATTTTTTCCTGCTTTGCTGACCTTGAGAAATCTAAGAGAATTCTAGGGTTTAACCCGAAGGTGTCCTTGCAACAAGGTCTTGAGGAATTTGTAAAATGGGCTGATGGTAAAAAGACAGAAGATTTGTATGAGAAGACTGTTAAGGAATTAAGTATGTACGGCCTTTTTGGAAAGGGCGCAAAGAGTTAATTTCTTGTCGAATTTTATTCATTTATAAAAAGCTCTTCAGGATCTTTGCGCAGGGATTTTATTTGACATTCATCTGCATAACCGACCCGCAATAAAGCCAGTAATTCTGTTATTTTAATACCTGCTTGTTTTTGAAAATTTGTATGCACGCGAGAAACGGCTTTCATTTCTTGCGTGCTTAAGAATGATTTGCCAATATTTGCCATATCAATTGGTGACACAATTAAATGGGAGCTTAATCCTTTTAGCTGCAAATAATTTAGAATTTTTTGAATATACATCCAATCGCGTACAAGGTTTGCTGAAGAATGGCTGGACTCCTTAAAGGCTAGCAATAATGGGGTGGTTACAAGGCTTTTTCTAAAAACGGTGCTAGCGAAATATTGGATTAAGAGGCTTTTGCTTATGATGTTTCTAAAGAATTTATTTCTATTAAGCTTTAAGTATTCCCTAACATAAAATGGGGATTCCAGAACGCGCACGTCAAGCCCCCAGCGACGTGTTTGGGCTTCTTGTTGGCTGTACGAAAAGATTTCTACGAGGTCATCACGAATAGAGTCATTCATGGTCCAGATTTTATTTAATAAGACAAAGTTTTCAATTAGAGCAGATTGGCCTGTTATATCGAGAATCTCGTGACTCGGTCCATGATAAATGGATCGCATTTCGTTAATAACAGGGGTTGGGACCAGTTGAGGGTGGTATGCTTTCCTGTTGGTGTAACGGGACATGATATGCCCGATTTCATGATTGTTCATATCATTTGTTTTTATAAAATGTACTTCACAAATAGGCCTTGTCATATTCATCTGAGTATCGTTGACATGGGTATATGTCATTGTGTAATGCCAATGTTTTGCCCCTTCTGACAAATTTTCAAGAAATGCGCCGAGGGAGAAAAAGATGACATCTTTAAATTTCCAGAAACCACGGTCATTATGTCGTGTATAAATTAAGAGATGGCCATCCTTGAGTTGGAATTCCCACGGTTGGGCATTGTATGGCGAAACCGCCTTAAGGCCGACACGCAGAATTTCAATGATTTCTTCACGTTTGATTGGTAATGTTGATTCAGTCATACGTCAGCTTTCCTCGGTCCCAGTCGTCAACGAACGCAATAAAGTTTTTCACGGCGTTATATTGGTCAATTTCTTTGGCTAATAGTTCTGCCTTCTTTGTATAAGAAGGCTTAGATAGAATTTCATCAATGCTGGAATTTATATTCTTGATGGTTGCTTTATCAGATGTGATCAGTTTTCCAGCGCCTTGGGCGGCGATCATGGAGATGCATAAAAATTGATCCATATTCGTTGGAAAACCAATGACCGGACGGCCGCAGGATAATGGTTGATACGCACTTCCAGAGCCACCATTAAAAAGCATCAAATGTGCATTTTTTGCGGCTTCTTGCCCGGGGATATATGGAGCAACAAAGAAATTCTTAGGCCAGTGTTTGCGTGTGATTCTTTGGGCGGTTGCTAACAAAACAGTAATTTCTGGTCGGTCAAGACTGCGGATGATCTTTTCCAGAACCGGGACATCGCCTGTTGAACCAAGGCTGACATATACAATTGGCTTGTCTTTTGGCCATTGTTGCCACCATTCAGGCAAAGGAATATGGGGCATTTCAAGGATTGGGCCGATGTATTTTTGGTGCGATGGGAGATCTTTAGTCGGTGCTAAACTGGGAATATCAAGATACAATGTCCAATTCCCACAGGTGTAAACCTCCTCCAAAGATTTTAGGATAGGCAGATGATATGATTTGCGCAGTTCATTAATACCCTTGGCATGGAATAAATATGAGGCCAGGGGATACGACATGTCGAAAATAATTTGCCCTAAGGTCCGACCAGCCAATTTTCCGATGGGCAGGTTTGGTAAAATTCTTCTTTGGGTTGAATAAGGACTCCAAAAAGCGTTTGCGAATGCAATGTGAGGAAGTTGATAAACTGCAGTTGAAATATTCAGTGATAATCTAAAGTCACTAATCACTAAGTCCGGGGAAATCTTTTTTAATAGGATTAATTCCGAATCAATGTATTCCTTAAGACGTTGCTGATCATAGAGCGGTTTTCCCCGGTTTAAAAGTTGACGGAATTCTTCGCCGGGCATGGTCAACAAGGGATGAAATGTAAATCCGCTGTCGTCGATCAGCCATTGATACCATTCGGCACAAGCAAAAGAAATTTCGAAACGGTCCAAATCCAAATATTTGGAGAGTGCTAGAGGGCGGACGATATGGGCTAGGCTGGCACCTTCTCCAACAAATAATATTTTCTTTTTCTGAACGGACATATTCTTACAGAAACTTTTTCGACTGTGTGATAAAGATTGTTTAAAAATATTATACTTGATCAATAATTTCTTGTGGGTATTTTCCTTTTTTTATGCAAAGGGGACAGAAGATTTTGATGCTGAATGATGTTTCTCTGAGCAATAGGTTTGAATTATTGAGGTTTATTTAGCATAAAACCCGATGGGGTGGTTTAATCAGTTTTCGTCAGGCATTAAAAATGACGGATTAATGTTTTAACTCATTCCCCACCCCTCGCGATCCAAACTCCGATAACCGATGGCCTCGGCGATATGTTGCGGCAGTATTTCGTCTTTTTCTTCAAGGTCAACAATGGTGCGGCTCACTTTCAAGATTTTGTCATGCGCGCGGGCAGAGAGTTTCAACTCCTCGATAGCGGTTTTGAGCAGATCCTGACTATCTTTATTTAAAGGACAAAATTTTTGAATTTGCTTTTGATCCATTTGCGCATTGGCAAATATTCCAGAATTTTTGAAACGATGTTGCTGAATAGATCGTGCGATGACGGTTCGTTTTTTGATGTCCGCCGAATGCTCTGCGTGGTGATGCTGCATCAGTTCCAATGGTTTGAGCGCTGGAACCTCCAGATGAATATCTATACGATCCAGCAGTGGCCCGGAAATTTTTCCCATATATTTCGCGATTTGTTGCGGTGAGCATTGGCATTGACGACGAGGATCACTCAAATATCCGCACGGGCAGGGATTCATGCTGGCAATCAGCATAAATTTCGCAGGAAAATGAGCGCAACGGTTGGCACGCGAAACAGTGACACAGTGATCTTCCAGCGGTTGACGCAGAGATTCCAAAACATTTCGTCCGAATTCAGGCAGTTCATCCAAAAAGAGAACACCGTGATGACTCAAAGTGACTTCACCGGGTTTGGGAACAGAGCCGCCGCCGACTAAGGCCACGTCGGAAGCGGTATGATGCGGCGAACGAAATGGCCGTGTTGTCAACAGGCTCATTTGCGGCGGAATCAAGCCCATAACAGAATAAATTTTTGTAATTTCTAAAGATTCTTCCAAAGTCATATCTGGCAAGATTGTGGGTACTCTTTTGGCCAGCATGGTTTTGCCGCTGCCCGGCGGCCCGATCAACAGACAATTGTGCCCTCCGGCGGCCGCGATTTCAATGCCGCGTTTGACATGCGCTTGCCCTTTGACGTCGCTAAAATCAATCGGATAGGTATTGGTTTTTTGAAAGAGCTCCGCGGTATTGACTGTAAAATGTTCGTCGGGAATTTCTTGAGAAAGAAAATGAATAACGTCTTTGAGTGTTCGCATTGGATAAATCGCAATACTTTCGGTTACCGCAGCCTCACAAGCATTGGCTTGCGGTAAAAGCAATCCTTTGAATTGATTCTTCGGAAGGCTTAAGGCGACCGATAAAGCGCCGGTTACGGGCATGATTTTTCCATCTAAAGATAACTCTCCTAAAATGACATATTCAGATAGGTGTTGGTTTGGGATTTGTTCGGTTGCGCTCAAGTAGCCTAAAGCGATGGCCAAGTCAAACGATGGCCCTTCTTTGGGAATATTGGCTGGCGAAAGATTGATGGTGATACGTTGGGGCTTGTAGCGATAGCCGCTGTTGCGAATAGCGGCACGCACGCGTTCCTTGCTTTCTTTAACCGCATTGTTGGGCAGGCCGACGATGACAGTCCCCGGCAAACCAGAAGAAACATCCACTTCAATTGTGATTGGATAAGCATCCAGCGACGAGATGCCATAGCTATAGACTTTGGCTAACATAGATAAAAAAACTTTTAGGGGGTAAATTCTTGGGGAAGCAGTGATCAGAATTGTTTGAATGTTAACATAAATTCTTTGAGTTTTCCAAAACTATTTGTTTTAAGCACTCAATCCATTGGGGGGAATTGTTTAAACTTTCGACCAATTGCCAGCGTTCTCCGCCGAGCTTTTGGAAGAGGTGCCGGTATTCCATTCCGATCTCGACGGTAGTCTCCAAACAATCAGCGATAAAAGCGGGTGAAAAAACAAGAACATTTTTTTTGCCGTTTTTAATCAAATCACCAATGACGTGATCGGTATAAGGTTTAACCCACGGATCTTTGCCCAAGCGGGATTGGAAGCAGAGCGTGTATTGATCTTCGCTTATGCCCAGCTCTTGGGTTAATAACCGAGTCGTAGCAAAACATTGAGCGCGATAACAGTAGCGATTTTTATTGTGATAGGTTTTGCAACAATCCCCCAAACGGCAATATCCGTCGCAGGAAGCTTTCAAAATTTGGCGTTCGGGCAAACCATGATAGCTAAATAGAAAATGATCATAATGTGCCTGCGCCATATACTTTTTGCCCAAGGCGACAAAAGCTTTGATAAACAGAGGATGATCAAAGAATTGACTGATCATGGTTAAGGTCGGGATCACTTCCCAACTTTTGATTTCATCCATTAATTTTTCATGGGTTGAACCGGTGGAGGCGCTGGCATATTGCGGATACAGAGGGATTACAATGATTTCTTTAAGACCTTGATTCTTGAATTGGTCCAGAGCTGACTTTAGGCTGGGATTTTGGTAGCGCATACCTAAAACAACCTGATAATGTTCGCCCAGCGATTTTTGCAAAAGGTCCGCGACTTGATAACCATAAATTTTCAGTGGCGAACCGTCTGGAGTCCAAAGTTGTTGATAACCTTTGGCGCTTTGCGGTGCGCGGAAAGGAGCAATGATGAGATTGACCAAGGCCCAGCGTTGTAAATAAGGAATGTCAATAACGCGACCATCCATGAGGAATTCTCTCAAGTAGGTAGCTACGTCTTTTGTAGACGGGCTGTCGGGAGTTCCTAGATTGAGTAATAAAACACCAATGGAGGCTTTAGTCATAAGGGGGTATTTTATATCAAATTTAGAGATTTGCCAGCAATATGCACAGACCTTTTAGCAAGATGTCAGGAATGGTAAAAATCTTGCTTTTGATAAGTATAAAAACTATAATGTGGCGATTGTTGACGTCAATGGACCAAATGTGAAAGAAGGCAGCCTTGAATTGTTCCCTAGCCAGTGATTTATCGGCGCCGGTTGGTCATAAAATACTTTTTATAACACTTGTGGTTTGGGCTATCACTCAGACGATAAAAGTTGCATTGGGTGTTATTGTAGAACGGCGGTTTGATTTTCGTTGGTTTATTGGAACCGGAGGCATGCCTTCAAGTCACGCGGCTGGCGTTACCGCTTTAGCTGTTTTATGCGGATTGAATGTGGGTTTCAACTCGGTGGCGTTTGCCTTAGCTTCGGTTTTTGCTTTGGTGACTATGTTTGACGCGCAGGGTGTGCGGCGGGCAACAGGTCATCAGGCAGAAGTTTTGAACAAAATTGTGGATGACATTTATCGGCACGGTAACATTGAAGTCAATCGATTAAAAGAGTTGATTGGGCATACGCCATTTCAGGTTTTTGTTGGTTCTTTGATTGGGTTTTTATTAGCGGTCATTTTTTATAATGCGTGGATTAAATCAGGATAACTTTTTAGTTCTATAATATTTGTTGAGGAGGCTTAAGGTGAATAAGAAAATTTTGATCGCTGGTATTGTGGTGGCTGCCCTTGTTGTGATCGTTATTGTTTGGCCTAAAAGAGCAGATGTTAAATCAGAAAATCCGGTAGCGGTGTCTCACTCTCAAGAGGCAAAAAAGTTATACGCGCAAGCTGTGGAATTGCGGCAAAAGAATGAATTGGCTCACGCTAAAGAGGTTTATAAAGAAATTATTCAGAATTATTCTGATGTGGATAATATCGCCGCAATCCAACAGGAATCAGAAACAGTGAATTTGCAGATTTTATTTTCTCGAATAGAAGTTCCTCAAAAGACAGTGATGCATGAGGTTGTGGTCGGAGACAGTTTGGTTAAGATTGCCAAAAAGTATAATACAACCATTGAATTGCTTCGTCGTAGTAATAATTTGACTGGAGATATTGTGCGGTTGGGAGATAAGTTGCGCGTTTGGACGGGCTCGTTTAATGTTTTTGTTGATAAATCGCAAAACATTCTGATTCTTAAAGATGGCAATGAAGTTGTTAAGGTTTATAGTGTTTCAACCGGTGAAAATAATAGTACGCCTGTTGGAACATTTAAAATCACGACCAAATTAGAGAACCCCGTTTGGTTTAATAAAGGGATTGTTGTTCCGCCGGAAAGCCCGCAAAATGTGCTGGGAACCCGTTGGTTGGGTTTTGATATCCCCGGATATGGTATTCATGGCACGGTAGAGCCGGATAATATTGGCAAACAGGTGACGGCTGGATGTGTTCGTATGCGTAATGAAGAAGTTGAAGAGCTGTATAGTATTTTACCGATTGGGACAGAAGTTGTGGTTGTTGATTAATCTTTTAATTTTAAGGTGAGCTGATGAGTGGATTAGATTTCGAAAAACCGATTATTGAGCTGGAAGCCAAGATCAATGATCTTAAGAAAATGGGTAAGACCAAGAAGATTGATTTTGAACCTGAGATTAAGAAAATTGATCAAAAAATCGAGAAAATGAAGAATGAGATTTATTCGAACTTGACCGATTGGCAAAAAGTGCAAATTGCCCGTCATCCCAACCGGCCCTATACGCTGGATTATATTCATTTGATGACTTCTGAATTTATTGAATTGCATGGAGATCGGCTTTTTGCAGATGATTTGGCAATGGTCGCGGGTTTTGCTAAGCTCAACGGGCATCGGATTTTGATTCTAGGGCACCAAAAAGGACGGGATACCACAGACAATATCCGTCGGAATTTTGGTTGCGCGCATCCTGAGGGGTATCGCAAAGCCATTCGTTTGATGCGTTTAGCTGAAAAGTTTCATTTGCCGGTTGTGGTTTTGATTGACACGCCGGGAGCTTACCCGGGGGTGGGGGCAGAAGAGCGTGGCCAGGCGCAGGCGATTGCCGAGAATTTGATGGAAATGTCGCAATTAAAAACACCGATTGTGGCTGTCATTATTGGTGAAGGCGGTAGCGGAGGAGCGTTGGGTGTTGGCGTGGCGGATCGGGTTTTGATTTTACAAAATGCGTATTATTCAGTTATTTCTCCGGAAGGTTGCGCTTCTATTCTTTGGCGCAGTAGCACTAAAGCTTCTGAGGCGGCCAATGCGTTAAAGTTGACCGGTGAACATTTATTAAAGTTTGGCATTGTTGATGAAGTGATCCCGGAACCGCAAGGCGGAGCTCATCGCGATCCGGAATCTGTTGCTAGCCAGTTAAAAAAATCGATTCTTAAGAATATCAAAGAACTCTCTTCTCTTTCTACCCAAGAATTGCTCGATCAGCGTTATGAGAAATTTCGTTGTATCGGCCATGTCCTTGAAGCAAAAGCATAAAAGAGATTGTCATTTTTGTTAATAAAATAACACACCCTATGGTATCTAACTTTGATAAACCAGATATTCGTGGACTTTCCTTAAAAGAGCTTGAGGATGTTTTCCAAGCTATGGGTGAAAAAACTTTTCGTAGTCGCCAGGTTTTTGATTGGATTTATAAAAAAGGGGCAATGGACTTTGATGTGATGCTTAATTTGTCGTCAACCTTGCGCGGTAAGTTAAAGGAGAAGTTTGCATTAGCTTTGCCGTCGGTTGTATCGGAACATTATTCTCAGGATGGGACAAAGAAATTTTTATTAGCAATGTTTGATGGCGAAAAAGTCGAAACGGTTTTGATTCCTTCTAAGGCTCGGGCTACGGTTTGTGTTTCGACACAGGCTGGCTGTAAATTCGGGTGCAAGTTTTGTGCCAGTGGCATTGGTGGCTGGACGAGAAACTTGACCAGCGCAGAAATCATGACAGAAGTTTTGTATGCAAAATCCAAAAGTCATGCCCAGCCGCTTTCGCATATTGTTTTTATGGGCACCGGCGAGCCGCTGGACAATTATGAGAATTTAATGAAGGCGATCCGTTTGATTAATTCCTCGGATGGTTTGGGAATTGCTGCTCGTCGGATTACGGTGTCAACATGCGGTGTTATTCCGCAAATTCGTAAAATGGCTGCGGAAGGTTTGCAGATTGAATTGGCTATTTCATTACATGGATATAACGATGAATCACGTAAAGTGCTGATGCCGGTTAATAAAAAGTATCCAATGAATGAATTGATTTTGGCTTGTCGCGAATATATTAAGGCGACCAATCGTCAGATTACGTTTGAGTATATTTTAATTAAGGATGTGACCTGTAGTCCGCAGGCTGTGCGTGAGTTAGGTGTTCTTCTAAAAGGCATGATTTGCAAAATGAATTTGATTCCCTACAACCCTGTTTCGGAATTTGATCATAAAACGCCAACGCGCCAAGAGATGTTTGATTTTCAAGACAGTTTGCAGCGCGCGGGAATTCACGCAACGATACGCACTCCGCGTGGTCGTGATGTGGCGGCCGCTTGCGGGCAGTTGAGGCATGATCAGAAGAAATAATCCTGCGCCCCGCCAGTTTTATTATTTTCTTATATTAGGTGTAGTATAGAAATTAGTGTTATTGCTGTCGTCGATGACATTGATAATGACGTAATCAGATGATGTTAGTTCCCCGTCGCTAGCTGTTAATCTAAAGATGTAAAATCCTTTTTGAGGAAATTTGACAGAGGTTGTTAAACTATTGGGATTGTCGAGAATGGCTTGTGATCTGCCATAAATTTGACTCCAGGAAATTGTAAGTGAATTGTTTGGATTTCCGTCATCTGTCGCTTTGCCTTGTAAAGTGACAGATGAGTTGAGTTGGACACGTTGGTGTAAGCCGGCATCCACAACAGGAGCTTTGTTGTTGGTAATGGGCTTGAAATTAGCGGTAACAGATTTATTGCCGTCGATAGTGATTGTCACGGGATTGCTTGAGCTGCTGATATCTCCGCTCCAAGAATCAAACTGATAACCTTTGTTTGGAATAGCAGTTAAAGTGACTTTGTCGCCGGCTTGATAACTGGCTTGATTGGGACTTCGGGTAACTGCCCCGTTGGTTGCGGTTGTATTTAAAGTGTATGCAGGAACAGCTTTGACCGTGACGATAATATCGTCGCTGGAAGATAATTCACCGTCACTGACGGTGAGTCTTAGCATATAAGTTCCTGTCGCATAGAATGAAACTGATGTTGTTAAAGCATGCTTGTCAGTAAATAATGCACTGCTGGGTCCTTCAACCATGCTCCAAGTTGAAGTTAATGTTTGGCTGGGCAATCCATCATCAGTTGCGCTGCCACGCAAACTAGCCGTATTGGGCAATTGAATGGTTTGATCTGTGCCTGCATTGACGACGGGAGCTTTGTTGGTAATGATCAAGGTAAAATTAGCGGTAACAGATTTATTGCCGTCGATAGTGATTGTCACGGGATTGCTTGAGCTGCTGATATCTCCGCTCCAAGAATCAAACTGATAACCTTTGTTTGGAATAGCAGTTAAAGTGACTTTGTCGCCGGCTTGATAACTGGCTTGATTGGGACTTCGGGTAACTGCCCCGTTGGTTGCTGCTGTATTTAAAGTGAATGTCGAAACGGCTTTGACCGTGACGACAATATCGTCGCTGGAAGATAATTCACCGTCACTGACGGTGAGTCTTAGCATATAAGTTCCTGCCGCATAGAATGAAACTGATGTTGTTAAAGCATGTTTGTCGGTGAATAATGCACTGCTGGGTCCTTCAACCATGCTCCAAGTTGAAGTTAATGTTTGATTGGGCAGCCCATCATCAGTTGCGCTGCCATGCAAACTAGCCGTATTGGGCAATTGAATGGTTTGATCTGTGCCTGCATTGACGACGGGAGCTTTGTTGGTAATGATCAAGGTAAAATTAGCGGTAACAGATTTATTGCCGTCGATAGTGATTGTCACGGGATTGCTTGAGCTGCTGATATCTCCGCTCCAAGAATCAAACTGATAACCTTTGTTTGGAATAGCAGTTAAAGTCACTTTGTCGCCGGCTTGATAACTGGCTTGATTGGGACTTCGGGTAACTGCCCCGTTGGTTGCTGCTGTATTTAAAGTGAATGTCGAAACGGCTTTGACCGTGACGACAATATCGTCGCTGGAAGATAATTCACCGTCGGAAACGGTCAATCTCAATAAATACGTCCCTGCTGTTGAAAAGGCAGCGGATGTTTTAAGTGCCTGTGCATTGGCAAAGGTCACTTGCCCAGCCCCTTCGACCAGACTCCATTGAGACGTTAATGTTTGATTGGGCAGCCCATCATCAGTTGCACCACCACTTAGATTGACAGTATTGGGCAATTGAATGGTTTGATCTGTGCCTGCATTGACGACGGGAGCTTTGTTGGTAATGATCAAGGTAAAATTAGCGGTAACAGATTTATTGCCGTCGATAGTGATTGTCACGGGATTGCTTGAGCTGCTGATATCTCCGCTCCAAGAATCAAACTGATAACCTTTGTTTGGAATAGCAGTTAAAGTGACTTTGTCGCCAGCTTGATAGCTGGCTTGATTGGGACTTCGGGTAACTGCCCCGTTGGTTGCTGCTGTATTTAAAGTGAATGTCGAAACGGCTTTGACCGTGACGACAATATCGTCGCTGGAAGATAATTCACCGTCACTGACGGTGAGTCTTAGCATATAAGTTCCTGCCGCATAGAATGAAACTGATGTTGTTAAAGCATGTTTGTCGGTGAATAATGCACTGCTGGGTCCTTCAACCATGCTCCAAGTTGAAGTTAATGTTTGGCTGGGCAGCCCATCATCAGTTGCACCACCACTTAGATTGACAGTATTGGGCAATTGAATGGTTTGATCTGTGCCTGCATTGACGACGGGAGCTTTGTTGGTAATGATCAAGGTAAAATTAGCGGTAACAGATTTATTGCCGTCGATAGTGATTGTCACGGGATTGCTTGAGCTGCTGATATCTCCGCTCCAAGAATCAAACTGATAACCTTTGTTTGGAATAGCAGTTAAAGTCACTTTGTCGCCGGCTTGATAACTGGCTTGATTGGGACTTCGGGTAACTGCCCCGTTGGTTGCTGCTGTATTTAAAGTGAATGTCGAAACGGCTTTGACCGTGACGACAATATCGTCGCTGGAAGATAATTCACCGTCGGAAACGGTCAATCTCAATAAATATGTTCCTGCTGTTGAAAATGATACAGATGTATTAAGTGCTTGCGCGTTGGCAAAGGCTACTTGGCTGGGGCCTTGGATAAGGCTCCAAGTTGAAGTTAATGTTTGGCTGGGCAGCCCATCATCAGTTGCGCTGCCACGCAAACTAGCCGTATTGGGCAATTGAATGGTTTGATCTGTGCCTGCATTGACGACGGGAGCTTTGTTGATAATGATCAAGGTAAAATTAGCGGTAACAGATTTATTGCCGTCGATAGTGATTGTCACGGGATTGCTTGAGCTGCTGATATCTCCGCTCCAAGAATCAAACTGATAACCTTTGTTTGGAATAGCAGTTAAAGTCACTTTGTCACCAGCTTGATAACTGGCTTGATTGGGACTTCGGGTAACTGCCCCGTTGGTTGCTGCTGTATTTAAAGTGAATGTCGAAACGGCTTTGACTGTGACGACAATATCGTCGCTGGAAGATAATTCACCGTCAGAAACAGTCAATCTCAATAAATACGTTCCTGCTGTTGAAAATGATACAGATGTATTAAGTGCTTGCGCGTTGGCAAAGGCTACTTGGCTGGGGCCTTGGATAAGGCTCCAAGTTGAAGTTAATGTTTGACTGGGCAATCCATCATCAGTTGCGCTGCCATGCAAACTAGCCGTATTGGGCAATTGAATGGTTTGATCTGTGCCTGCATTGACGACGGGAGCTTTGTTGGTAATGATCAAGGTAAAATTAGCGGTAACAGATTTATTGCCGTCGATAGTGATTGTCACGGGATTGCTTGAGCTGCTGATATCTCCGCTCCAAGAATTAAATTTATAACCTTTGTATGGTATTGCGGTTAAAGTTATTGTGTCGCCTAATCCATAGCTTGATTGTGTAGGATTTATAAGGATACTTCCGTTAATGGCGGAAGTTGTTACAGTATATCTGGCAGTATTGTAGTTATAATCGGCCCATGAATTGATGAATGCAAGGCTTGAGCTGATTCTATCGAATTCTCTGGGAGTTCCGTTACCGACAATTTCTTCACCGGTTGCAGTATTAATGAGTTTGAAATTTTTCAGTATTGTTGAATTCCCGGCCGCGTTATCAAAGACTTGAATATAATATCGAGTTAATGTTGAGCCAGAAGGGAGAAGATCGGTAAAGTCAACGACGAAATTTCCGTCTATTGCGGTGGTTGATCCATTGTAGGAAAAAGCTCCGCCATTATAATGAGGTTGACCCAAGGAATAGTTAGTGATTGTTGGTGTTGTAGCTGTTGTATTTGAAGTTCCTAAAACGATCAGATTTTGATTTCTTTGTGCTTGATTGAGTGTAAATTGACCGATGAGTTTTGGTGTGTAATTAGATTTGACCGTCATGACATAAGCCCAATTGCCCCAAATGGCTCCTTCTCGTGCTGTTGGAGCCCCAGCGACTTTAGATGTGGTTTGGATGGCGTCATAAGCTAACCACATAAAGCCACTATTTCCCCAGCCGCTGCCCCAAGAGTTAGCGATTTTCAAAGCGCCCAATTCACCGGTATCAACAACACCATTGCCATTAATATCCGTCCAAATATCATCATTGTAGCCGACGATGGTCATCGAATGGCCACCTTTGCTATTGTTTATTGCGTAGGAGGCAATGTTTTGATTGATAAATGGATCGTCTGCAGATGATAAAACATTGTTTTTGATAGTGGTAAATCGCCAGTCATAAATGTAGGTTCCGAAAATAAGAATATAACCATTATTCAAAAGTTGTTTGAGCTGTTCTAGCCCAGCTGGGGTGTTAATGTCGCGCGTGTATTGAACAGGATTGATTCGAGCATTAAGAGCATTGCGCCAGATTTGGGCGTTGGTTGGCCAAGAAAGGTAATCACTATTATAGGGAAGCTCCGCCCATGTGGGTGCGCCATTGTTTTCCAGAATTTGATAATTGTCAGAAAAAGAAGATCCAGCATTTTGTCCGTAATTAATGAGGTTATAAACAAATTTTGGTGAGTAAACAACATTTGTATCTCCGGTATTAATGGCAATATCTTTATCGCGAGCCTGCATGTAAGAAAGTTGGTAATAGGTGATTGAAAAAGGAGCACAAGAACCCAGTGACCCTTGGCTTCTAATTGGTGGAAACCAGGGATTTTGACTATTGTCAACAAAGGTTGGCAAGGTGCCTCCAACTTGGGATGAATAGCTGGCAGATAAAGATAGTGAAGAAACACCTGAACTTGTTGTTGAGGGATCAATTTCAGATTCAATATCTTGGTTATTATCAGCAATAATTTCCTGCTGAACTGTAGCGCGGCGCAGGGTCCTTCCTTGTTTTTTTAATTGAGCCTTGATGCGGTCATTTCCCAGCTGGTTAATATGGACTTTTTTAATACGTTTTCCGTTGTAGCGGATAAAGTCATCACTGGCTTGACTGTTGATTAAACCAGTCGGCTGCGAATGGTCGGTTTTCCAATCCTCTGCATACAAAGGTTGAGAATAAATGGTTAATAAGGCTAATAATGTGAAAATAATAAGGCAAGAACGTCTGATCATGATTAATTTCCTTTCAGTATTAATGTATTGTGTGCCAGAAGTCAGCAGAGCAGAAAAAGCTTTGGTATTTGTCAAACACGATGTTCTCGTGAGAGTTTACCTGATGAAATGGACAGAAGCAAGGGCATGGGGAGTTTTAGGGGATTATTTTCTTAATTAATAAAAAAACCAGCCAGCGACAGATGTCACTGGCTGGTTTTTGAATATAACTGTTATTTTCGAGATGTTCTAAAGTTGCTAACTAATGTTGTCTCATTTGAGCTGCCATCATTGCTGATGACTGTTATTTTATAGAAATATCGTGTGGATTTTGTTAGATTCTTTAGGGTTATAACGTGATCGGTTGCCAGTGTGTTATCCGTTGCGGAAAGATTTAAGCTGGATTTTGCTGTTCCGTAAGAAATAATGCCAGTCGAAGGCAAATTTGTCGTCCAAGCAATGGTTGCTGTTGTCGCATTCTTTTCTGTGACTGAATAGGAATTAATGCTGACAATTTGAGGTGCTTGGGGAATGATTGCGGTTGCAACATTGCTAGCTTGAGAAATATTGCCAGCTGCGTCAAAAGCTTTAATCGTGTAATTATATGTTGCCTCAGGAACAACCGTATTGTCACTATAGCTTGTCATTGTGTTTGTTCCAATTTCAATATTATCGCGATAAATTTTATAACCGCTTACGCCGACCAAATCGATTGACGCATTCCATGACATTTGGACACTGGTACTGTCTAATGCTGTGATAATAAGATTGGTTGGTGCTGTTGGAGGTGTTGTATCAACATTGCCTGTTGCATTTCTTGCGGCTAAAACAGCAGCTGCCGCATTCACGCGACCCCATCCATAGTATAGATCCCAACCAACAGAACCTAGATCAACAGCTGTTGATTTTAAAATACTTTCCGCTTGATCAGGTGTTAAATTTGGATTAGCGGCAAAAATCAAAGCAAGAACAGCTGCAGTTGTTGGCGTGGCAAAAGAAGTTCCTGAAACGCTCGTGTAACCGCCGCTTGAGCTGGTTGTATAAATGCCGACGCCTGGAGCTGAAATATCAATTGCGTCACCATAGTTAGACCAACCTGCTCTATTGTCATTAGCGTCTGTAGCCGCAACAGTAATAACGGATGTTGGGTTAGGTGTGGTCAATAAGACCCCTTCATTTCCGGCAGCAGCAAGAAATAAACCATTTTTGCTGCGCAAATAACTGGCCGCACTTTGTACAGAAGCACTATTAGAGGAAGCATAGCTGTTGGTTGCAATTTTTGCGCCATGATCAGCTGCATAAACAATGCCATTGGCAACATCTGAAAAGTAAGCGTAACCTGTCGTATCGTTTGTAATACGAATGGGCATGATTTTTGCTTCAAAAGCTACGCCAGCAGAGCCAATATTATTATTGCCAGTTTCTGCGACAACTCCTGCGACTTTTGTTCCGTGCCCGTAAATATCAGTAAAATCATTGTTGTTGCTGATAACATTCCAGCCAGAAATACAATTTGCCACAAGGTCAGCATGGTTGCAATTGACTCCAGTATCAAGCACGGCTACCACAACACCTTGACCTTTGGTTGTATTCCAGGCAGAAGGAGCTTCAATTTTTGTTGCGTGCCATTGATCTGAGAAGTTGGGGTCATTGGGGATAAGGCTAGGTTCAATGAGAGCATCTACTTCTGCAAATTCAATGGTATTTGTTTCTTGCGCATTGAGTCGATCAACAACTTCCTGTGGAGTATCGTCTAGTGAAATGCTAAGGAGTTTGATTCCCAGTTGACGAATTTCTTTCTTCTCTTTCAGATTGTGCTTAGAGAGAAGTTTATCTTTGGCCATCGGGCTGGCATTATTTTTGAATTTAACAATGATATGGTCGCTTGCTTCGCCAAGATGGCGTCCTTTAGAAATATCAGAAGATTTTTCTGATGCTTGCGATGGTATTTTGGGTGCGGCTAATGCGAATGAAGTAAAGACCAGGAGAATGGTTAGTGAAAGCAAACATTGGCAGCATTTTCTTGTGTGTTTGAGCCAGTTCATAACGGATTTCCTTTCTTTGATTATATTGTATAATTGTTCATGTTGTCCGTGTTGTCTGGCGAAAGGGTAACATTTTTAGGCCAGAGGAGCAAGTGGGTCGCTGGGTTTTTCCCTTTGAGACACAAAAGAGCTTTTTTAATTTGTGTTTGTTTGAATTAGCTTTATAATTTCACAGAAGGTATGGGTTTTTAATAAGACTGGGTGTTTCCTATTTAGTGATGATAGTTAAGCCGAATAAGAGTATTTTAAAGCGATTATTTAAGCGTCGGCCTTCGGCTTTGTTTGTTTTACAAATTTTTTTAGTAGCGGTGATTTTGGTTTCTGTTGGTATTGCTGTTTTTCGTTATCAGCGAACAGTTTTTGTGATGGCAGAACCCAAGAATCATCAGTCGCAAAAAAGCCAATCTGTGGATAGTGTCTTGGCGAAAGATGGTAAGCCATTGAGCTTTTATCAGGATCTTATAAATCAACGGGATATTTTTCATTTTCAATCTTCTGTTGTTGAGCCCGTCGGAGAAGTTGGTGAATTGATAACTGCGGCGGATAGCAATTTTTCTTCACGGTATATTGTGCAGGGTATTGTGATTGATCAAAATTCGCAAGCAATTATTAAAGATATGCAAAGTGCCAAAACACTTTTTGTACATCGCAATGAACAACTCAATGGAGCAACCCTGGTTGATATTCAGGGCAATCGACTGACTTTTAATCTCAATGGCAAAACTTTCGAATTGATTAAAAAATGAACTCACCCTTATTGAATTTATTAAACATTCGACAGAAGATTATTAAAAATTTTTTACTTGGCGGGATATTGGTGTTTTTTGGGCTGGTGTTGGTGAATGCTCAAGCGCAAGAGAGTGATGTTTTGCCTGATAACATGTTGCCTGACGTCGTTGCTCAACAGGCGGATGGAGGTGTTTTGGCAGAACCGGCAGTTGCGCCAATTGTTAAAAGGGATGTTGGGATGACCATTAGCCCAGGTTTTAAAAGTGATGAGGGCAGCGCGGGAAGCTTGACGCTGATTGATGAATTGGATTTAAAGAATGTGGATATTGCGGATGTTTTAAAATTGGTTTCGCAAAAAAGCGGAATGAACATCGTTGTTGGCAGTACGGTTGCGGGTAACGTGACTTTGTATTTGAAGAATGTCACAGCTTTGGATGTGTTGGGTATTATTTCTAAAACAAATGATTTGGCTTATGTTCAAGAAGCCAGATTGATTCATGTTATGACGGGTGCGGATTATGAAAGAATTTATGGCCGAAAGTTTTTTAATCAAAATAAAATTATTTTGCAAAAGTTAAATTATATCAGTATCGCTGAAGCTGTTCCTATGCTTGAGCGAATGAAAAGTCCCAATGGTGTTATTCTTGCTGATGCCCGCAGCGGCACCATTTCTTTAAATGATTTGCCGGAGAATATTCTGGATATGGTGGCTTTTATCCGTGAGATTGATGTCCCGCGGATGACCAAGGTCTTTCATTTGACCTATGCCACGGCAGAAGATTTAGCGGAAAGAATCACGCTGATCCTGACACCGACGGTTGGGTCAATGCGGTTTGATAAGCGAACCAATAAGATTTCGGTGACCGATATTCCTGATAAGATTCGGGAAATTGAGCAGATGATTATTGCGTTTGATGTTAAAGAACAGCAAGTTTCCATTGAAGCTAAAATTGTGCAGGTTATTTTGAGTGATCAATTCCAAATGGGGGTCAATTGGCAGGCTGTTTTGAATACAGCACATGATTTGAATGCGATTAGCAATTTTGATGTTTTAGGATCAACGGCAAAACATGGGCGGATGAGCATTGGGACTTTGGCGGATGATAATTATACAGCGATGATTGAGGCTTTACAGACTTTTGGCAAGACGGAGAATCTTTCTAACCCGCATATTATGGTTACTAATAATCAAGAAGCGAAGATTTTGGTGGGTTCCAGTGAGCCTTATGTGACTTCAACAACAACGACGCCATCTTCTGGACCGACCACAACAGCCGAAACGATCAATTTTATTGAAGTCGGGGTTAAGCTATATGTCACGCCAACGGTTCATCAAGACGGTTATATCACAATGAAAATTAAGCCGGAAGTCAGTGCGGTGACCCGCAATGTGACGACCAGCAATAATAATACCATTCCCGTAGTGGAGACGTCAGAAGCTGAAACAACAGTGTTGGTCAAGAATGGCGTGACTATTGTGATTGGTGGATTGATTAAAGATGAGACGATTAATACCGATTTAAGCGTTCCGATACTGGGCAAGATTCCTCTGCTGGGTGCCGCTTTTCGCAGCAAAGATCATTACAATCGTAAAACAGAATTGGTTATATTTTTAACTCCTCGCATAGTTTCAGGTGGCCCATCAATTGCGCAAAAATCAGAAAAACTTAAATCTGACTCCTTGCAATGACGGATATTTTAAAACACAGGCATATTCGTTTAGGCGAAATTCTGATCGCCGAGAAATTAATAACTGAAGATGATTTGCAGGCTGCTTTAAAGGAACAAGAACGATCTGGCGGCGGGTTAGCTGAGGTGTTGTTGCGGACAAAATTTCAGCAGCAGCCGCAGGTGCTTTATCGTGTTTTAGCTAAACAGCTGCGTGTTGATTTTGTGGATTGTGCCGCTATTGAAATTCCGCCGACAGTGGTGTCAGCTATTTCTGCGCAAGCAGCTTTGTATTTTAAAGTCTTGCCGATTGAATTTCAAAATGATGAATTGGTGATCGCGACGTCTGATCCGGCGAATGTTGATAAGCTCGACGGATTGACAAGTATTGTTGGCAAACGCATTCGTTTTGTTTTGGCCATTGAAGCGGATATTCTCGATGGCATTCGTCAGTATTATGGCTTGGGCGCGGAAACTATCGCGCGCATGTTAGAAGGTAAAGAGACTGTTGTAGCAGCTGCTGAACCGGTCATTGAAGACATTTCTGATGTTAATAGTGAGGCGTCGATTGCTCGTTTTGTTAATCAGGTTTTGCTGGAAGCATGTCGCAATCGCGCGACGGATATTCATTTTGAACCATATGAAAATGATTTGCGGGTCCGGTATCGTATTGATGGTGTTTTGCATGACGCGCCGGTTCCGGCAGAAATCAGGCATTTTAAAGATGCGATTAATTCACGAATTAAAATTCTGTCGCGTTTAAATATTGCCGAAAAACGTCTTCCGCAGGATGGACGTTTTAATGTGTTGGCTGGAAAACAGACTTTGGATTTGCGCATTTCATTTTTGCCGACGGCTTGGGGTGAAAGTTTGGTTTTGCGTATTTTAGAGCATGATCGTTTGCGGGATTTATCGGAGTTGGGTTTTGCCCCGCATGATTTAGCTATTTTAGAAAAGTTGTTGCAAGTGCCACATGGTCTTATTTTTGTTACCGGTCCAACAGGAAGCGGTAAAACCACCACGCTGTATTCGTGTTTGTCGCGGTTAAATCGTCCGGAACATAAAATTATTACTATTGAGGACCCTATTGAAGTTCAATTGAAAGGAATTTCGCAAATTCAAGTTAATCCGGCTATTGGGTTAACGTTTAGTCATGGTTTGCGTTCTATTTTGCGGCATGATCCCGATATTATGATGGTCGGAGAAGTTCGTGACCGGGAAACGGCTGAGATTGCCGTACAGGTGGCTTTAACCGGGCATTTGGTGTTTTCCAGTATCCATACCAATGATGCATCATCAGGTGCCGCTCGTCTTATTGATATTGGTTGTGAACCGTATTTGATTTCAAGTTCAGTAATATGTTTTATTGCTCAGCGACTGGTGCGGGTTTTGTGTCCGTCTTGCAAGAAGCCCAGCAGTTTAAATGAAGAGTTGGCGGCAGATTTTGGTTTAAAACCAGCCGACATTAAGGCAATACAATTTTTCGCATCGACAGGATGTGAACTTTGTCAAATGACAGGTTTTCGTGGACGAATCGCGATTTATGAATTTCTTCTTGTAACCAATGATATTCGTCAGTTGATTCAGGCGCGTGCCTCCGCACAGGATATTCGGCGGCAAGCTTTAAAGCAAGGGATGATTCCTTTGCGGCAAACAGGTTGGCAAAAAGTGTGTCAAGGTTTGACAACTCCAGAAGAAGTTTTGCGGGTGACTCGAGATGAGGCGATGTAGAGTCAGGATGCAGAGGTTTTTATGATGAGATTTTTTTATAAAGCGCGAGACGTTCAGGGAGTTTTGGTTGAAGGTCAGCTGGATGCGCAATCGCGCGCGGAAGCTGTTCAACAGATTTTGCGTGATAAATTAGTGCCGCTTGAAGTTGAAGGGCAAGAAGTCAAAAGTTCACAACGAACATCTGTATTGAATAAAGGGCGCGTTCGTTTAGAAGATTTGGCTGATTTTCTTCGACGGTTATCTGATTTGGTGGAAGCGGATCTTCCCTTGATTCGCGCTTTACAGATTGTTGAAAAACGAACGACGCGCGTGCTGTTGAAAGAAGCGATTGGTCGGATTTTGGTGAAAGTTTCGGATGGGTCGACTTTGTCGGCGGCTATTGCCGCGGAACCGCGAGTTTTTCCGGCATTTTGGCCGGGGTTGATTTATGCCGGAGAATTGAGCGGGCGGCTTAAACAAATCCTTTCGCGTTTGAGTCAATTGGTTGAAAAGGAATTGGAAACACGTTCACGATTGATCAGCGGCGCGATTTATCCTTTGATTATTTTGATTGTTGGTATTTTGACTGTTTTTGCTTTATTGGTTTTTGCAGTTCCTCGATTGAGCGCGATGTTTGTTGAATTGGGGCAACAGTTGCCCTTGATTACAAAGATTTTATTAGCCGTCAGTGCTTTTTTGGTTAAAACGTGGTGGATGTTTTTGGTGCTGGGTTTTGTCGTGGGTTTTTGGATTAAATTTTTATTTTCGACGGCATCGGGGAAATTGATGTGTGAACGCTATTTATTGCGATTACCCTTTTGGGGTGAATTTATTAGTGTTGATGATATGGAACGTTTGGCGCGAACCATCGGGATTCTTTTAGAAAGCGGCGTTGAAACCGTGACAGCTTTAGATTGTGGGATGCAAACTGTCAAGCGTGAAACTTTTAAAGTTCATCTTAAAAGAGTGATTGAATCGGTTCGGCAGGGTGTGGGCTTAAGCGCGGCTTTTGCCCGCTCGCCGGTATTTTCAGAAGATATCGTTAATATGCTTAATGTCGGAGAGGAATCAGGACGAGGTTATCAAGGATTTTTGCAATGGGCGCAAGTGTGTGATCGTCGGTTGGAGCGGATGACAAAAATGGCCACGGCTTTGATTGAGCCGGCATTGATTCTTTTGATTGGGGGTATGGTTGGTTTTATTGTGATGGCGCTTTTGTTGCCGATTTTCCAAATGAGCATGGGGATGGGATAAATCGAGATGAGTGCTTATCAAAGAAATTTTTTTGTGTTTTCGCTACATTGTTTTAAGCAGCAACGAGCCAGTTTTTTGTTAGAAGCTTTGCTGGCTGTTTTGATTCTTTCTGTTGGTTTGGTTGGTTTGATTCGGGGACTTTTGTCGTCACTTAACGCGGCCAAAGAGGCACAGGCTTATTCACGTGCGACCATTGTGGCGGATAATGCTTTGTTGGATGTGATACGACTTAACAGTGTCAAAACAACTTCGCCCGTACAGGTTGATTTACAGTCGGATCAACTTAAGGCGCAGATTGATGTGGTTGAATCGGATAATATTTTTGTGCCTGGTATTTTGCGGGAAGCTCGCCTTATGATTAAATGGCCTGGGGCATTGCAAGATAAAAAACTCCAAGCTACAACTTTGATATTTGGATCGCCTGATGAGAATAAATAGGGGGCTTTTTATGAACCGTCAGGGATTTACGCTTATTGAAGTTTTAATTTCAGTTATGATTATTGCTTTTATGGCAGGAAGTCTTTATGCGACGTTTGCGGCGGGTTTAAAATTGGAGCGACGCGCGCGACAAAGTTTTCAAGATATTGGCGAGACGCGCTTGATTATTGAGCAATTGACTAGAGATTTTGGGAGAGTTGTTTACTATGATTTTACTGGATCATTTGCCGATAAAAAGAGTTTTGCAGTCGACGAGACACATTTGACTTTTGTTATTGATGATGCAGGACAGTTAAGATGGATTCGGTATTCGCTTGTTAGAGAAGATTTTGGAAAAGTCAAAACAACGCAATTGGGGATTACTTCTTCACGTAATGTGGCCGTTTCGACGGTGTCGAGCACAGAAGATCACTTATTGACTCTGGTGCGTGAAGAAAATGATTTTTCCCCCGCTCTTTCATTAACGGATGATTTTCAGGAAAGAGAAGTTTTGACAAAGCGGGTTGTGGATAAGGGATGGAATCTTTCTTTCGCGAGCACATTGGAAAGCCAGCCTAAAATGGAATGGCAAACAGATTGGGCAAATGATTACATGCCGGCGGCGGTGCGCATGAGTTTGTCGATTCAATCAGCCAGCGGTGAGATAAAGAAAATTGTGCGGGATTTTATTCTGCCGGCAGGGGGGCGTCGTGAGTCGTAGAAATCATTCAAAATATATTTTTATTAATCAGACTGGATCGATTTTGATTGTATCTGTGTGGATGTTGGCTTTACTTTTTTTGTTAACCATTGGCTTGGGCCGCCGGGTTAATCAAGAGTTGATATATGTAAAATACTCTTTGCAGAAAATGCAAGCGCGTTATTTGGCTTGGGCTGGCTTTCATTATGCTTTAGAACAGATTCGGGAAGATATGCAAGATGACACAAGCAAACTTTTTGATAATAATTTTGCATGTGGTGTTCATTTAACAGAGGGGCAGTCAGCGGAAGATATTTTTAAGAGTACGGCATTAAGTACAGGAAGTTTTGAGATTGCAAGGCAAAAAATAGATGGAGAGAATGTTGAAACACACTTTGGGTTTAGCGATGAAGATGGTAAGGTAAATTTGAATGCGTTAAATTTACAAAATTATGGCATTTTAAAAGAGCTTTTTGTCACAGTTGGGGTTGCTGAAGCAGAAGCTTTGCGACTTGCCGTGGCAGTAGTGGATTGGCAGGATGAGGATACGGTTCCGGTTTTGAAACAGTCGCAAAGTGAAGAAGGTCCTTTTGGATGGAACCAAAAAAAAATACCGGCAAAGAATAGACCATTTGATCATCGTTTTGAGTTGATGTTTATTGATGGTATGACGCCAGAAATTTATCAAAAGGTTGAAAATTTGATAACTGTTTTTCCCCGTCGTTCGCAAGGATTGAAAATCAATTTAGCTACAGCTTCACAAGAGGTGATTAGGGCTTTGACAAGAAATTTCTCAGGACCATTGACGAATACTTCTGCGGTGGATGCTGAAAGTTTAGCGGCTAAAATTCTGGTTTCACGAATGGGGGCGGATCAAGTCGAAGGAACTCAGGATGATCCGGTTTTGAATGAACAAGAATTGGGCTTGACAGCGCCTGAGGCTAATATTTTCCGGGCGATGGGGCCTGTGCGAACATTAACATCGCGGTTTTTGGTGGCGCATGTTACAGGATTGGACGCGACTGGTCAGCGCAGAAGCCATATTGATGCGGTGATTGATCGTGATAGTTTAACCGTAGTGTCATGGAAAGCGGATTAGGCATGTTGGCATTAAGCAAAAAATTGATCACAGTGATATCTGTGGGGCCGTCGCGGGTGACCGTTGCGCAGGGATCTGGTTTGAAGCTTGATTTTTTTGCTGGCGCCGATGTGGTTTGGTCCGATGAACAAAAATCTCGGGATGCTTTGCTAACGCTTATGCCATTGAAACGTCGGCGGCATGTGCGGGAATTGTGCGTGGTTTTGCCGCGGGCGATGTTTTTTACTAAATTGATTCATTTGCCTTCTGTTGATGAACAAGAAATACGCAAGATGGCTGCTTTACAAATTGGTCAATTGTTACCTTATGCTCAAGAGCAAGCTGTTTGGGATTGTATTGTTTGCGGGCAAACAGATTTGGTCAGTGATGTCTTGATTGTGGCGGCACAGCGTGAAGCGGTAATGAAGTATTTGCGTGTTCTTTTATCGGCAGGTTTGTCGCCGACATTTGTCACTTTAAGCTCTCAGGTTTTGGCTAACCTTTTGGGTACAGGAGATTTAACGGATCATAGGGTTTTGTTTTTCTTGGATGAGCGCTCAACTGAAATTTGTTTTTGTTTGAATGGAAGATTTTATTCTTCGCGCGGGATTATTTATGGCGCCAAAGATTTGACCGATGGAAATTTTACCGATTTTTGGGCACAAGTGCGATTGACGTTTGCTTCACAACGCAAGAATTTCCCGCAATATGCTGCTCCGTCGGGATTATGCCTGACGCGATTTATGGATAATTTGCCATCAGGGTTTTTAGAACATTTGATACAGGAGTCTGGTATTGCATGGGATTATTTTTCTTTTGATGATTTTAAAAAGAAATTGGGTGCATTTTCATTGTCAAGTCAACAAATCGTGGATGTTGATGTTTTGATGGTTTTAGCGATTTTGCGACAAAATATTAGGAATATGAATAATTTTTTGCCCAAGGATTTTAGAGATCGACATAGTGTTAAGGCGGGTCGCAAGAATGCGATGGTGTTGATTTTTTTCATCCTAATGAGTGTTTTGACTATGACTTTATCTGTGGGTGCTCCGGTTGTGAAAAAAACCCAACAGTTGCAATTATTAAATGAAGAACTAGAGCGGGTTAAGAATCCGTTTTTGCAATTGCGTAAAGAACAAGAACTTTGGACAGCTGTAAAGAGTAGTTTGCAAAAACATGCTGCGCCTTTGTCTGTGATCCAAGAGCTTTATCGGATTATTCCACAAGGAATTTCTTTTTCAAAGATTCGTATTGGTTCACAGAATGAATTTCAGTTGGAAGGTCAGGCTTTGCAATCGGCGGCTGTTAATGAGTTGCAGGAAAAAATGATGGCGGGCAGGTTATTGCGGGATGTGCGACTTGATCATACTGTTCGTCGGGCAAGTTCACAGGGGGAAGTTATTTGGTTTGTCATTTCAGCTAAGGTCCGGGACATTGGAGGAGATCAAGGTGAATGACCGTAAGACAGTCTTAAAGAGTAGAGAAAAAGTCATGATGGTTGCCGCCGGGGTAGCTGTTTTTTCTTTATTGTGGACATATATTATTGTGCGCCCGATTCAAAATTATGAGCATGACATTGATGTGAATTTGAAGTCTAAGAATTTGAAATTGTTGGAAGCAAAAAAAGCTCTTTTGGAGACATCTGTAAATTCTGCGGTGAAGAATTTTTTGCAAAAGTTCTCTGCGCAAGGTTCAGCTCAGGAAGAAATGTCGCGTTTGATTAAAGATATTGAGATGGTAGCAACGCGATCCGGCTTGCGTGTTATTGAGATCAAGCCTCAGCCGCGCTTACAAAATGCAGGCTGGTTTGAATTAAAAGTTAATATTTCGTTTGAAGGTTCTTGGGATGACATTGTTGGTTTTTTATATCAGCTCGAGCAAGATGATAATCCGTTTTTGGTTAATGAAATGACTTTGGAAATGATTGTGGCGCAACAAACCATGGTTCGTGGAAAACTTGAGATTGAGCGACTGTTTGTTGTGAAATCAGAAAATCTTGGTCCGTGAAGCTATCTTTTTGTTTTCTTAGAAAAATGTTGGTTTGAGTTTAAAATTATGCTGCGCAAAAGAAATATAAAAAAGGTTCTGACCTTAGAATTAAAAATTGCTTTAGTGATTGTTGTTCTGGTGGTGTATTTTCATGATTTTATTAGGCAATATATTAAGCCGCCAGTTATGGAGTATGTGAGCACTCACATTGATTTTTTGAAGCTGGTGATTTTTTGTGTTTTTGTCTTTTGTTCTTTGTCTTTAATCCTGATTGTTTGGCTATTGGAGTGGGGTGATAAGAAACAGCAGTCGGTGGTTACAAAATATGTGAGCCAATTGGTGTGCAGTAATTATTATGGAGATTATCGCAAGACGAATGTCTACCAAGCAATCAAAACGTGTTTGAGCAAATTTTCACGTGATGGGGCACAGGAAGAGGATCAGCCGCAGGTGGTTCAAGATCCTAGACGACGTTTTGCGCGACGTCAGGTGGATTCAAAACGTTTTGCGCAAAGAACATTTCCTTGGGAAGAGAAAGACGCGCAGTCAAGAGAGAAGAGAGCTGATGGGGTCCATCAAACGTTTTATAAAAATGGCCGATTAGAAAAAGAAATCAGTTATAAGAACAATGTTTTGGATGGTGTTTTTAAAACTTATTATGATGATGGCCGTTTACATCAAGAGGGATGTTATAAAGAAGGAAAGTTGGATGGTGTTTATAAGGCTTATGATGAGGATGGCATTTTATATTTTGATATGAATTATCGGCAAGGCAAACAAGATGGTATCACAAATATGTATTTTAAAAATGGTGTTTTGCAGTATCGCGATACTTTCAAGAATGGCAAAAGAGTTTTTCGGGAAACATACAGCGAAGTTGGCGATTTATTGTTTCGCCAGAAAGAGATTATTTCCTAGGCAACAGTTTTTTTTCTAAATTTGTGATTTTATTGTATGGGTGTATTTTGCATTTTCTGGGCGGTGATTCTGAGTATTTCTTGCATGGTGGGGTTTTGAATTAATTTTTGCACGTCGGGGTTGTTTTGAACTTGCTGGGGATCCATGGATAAAGCAGCTTGCATTAATGTCGGGTTTTGCAATATTTCTGTAACAGAGGGGTCTTCGGCTAATTTTTGCAGCAAAGCAATGATTTGGGGATCTTGCAGCATATTTGCTTTAATCGTATTGATCGCGCTGGTGGATAATGTTCCGTGTTCAGTGGTGAGGTTATTCATTGTGGGAACAACATTGGCTGCGTTAATGCTGACAATTTGTCCAGCCGGTATTTTCACTTGACCCATGGTTTTGCTCTCGATGGTGTAAGTTCCGTTGGTGACGTTGGAAAGAAAGCCCTTGATGGATGTTCCGTCTTTGAGCACAATGGTTTGTTCTGGTTGTTGCGCAAAGGACGGGGTGGTAAAGATCACTGTGAGAAAAGCTATCGCAAGAAAAGTTTTTTTCATATGTTGTGAAGTGTAACATTGGCCCAGAGCTGTGTCAATATCGACGGGTTTAAATTTTCTTTCTCGTAAATTCTAAAGAATGATTCTGCAACTTTTTCAAGAAACAATTCTCCATTATGCCAATCTTCACTGATTCTTTGCCCGCGGTATTCTAATTGATAGTGTGTTTTGATATAGGAAGAGAAAGCGCCTGATTGATCATAGGTGTAGAGTCCTGTCGAGGTAATGTAAATAGGGATATTGGCGGCAAGGTGATTGTCTAAAATTTCCTTAAAGCTGTTTAAGTCTTCTTTTCTATAAGGGCCCATGTTTTTAGGGCGGCCCAGAGTTTGGCGCTGACCGTAATAGTTGAAGAATGCTTCATCATCACCGCTGATGATCATGGCATTGGGTTCGGTGTGATTTTTAACATAATGGGCCCAATCGGGCAAAAGAGCGTGAGTGTGGCGGAACAAAAGGATAGAGAAAATATTCGTTACATTAGGCAGAAGGATCATAAGAACACAAATCATTGTGAGATTTAATTTCACTATAAATTTTCTAGTGCACAATAATCTGTCGATACCATAACCAAATGCCAAGCACAGCGGTGGAATTGAGATTAAGAAAAATCTTGGAACAGAGGTCAGGAGATTGCCGTAGAACAGCAGGGGGATGCTAAACCATGCTGTGACCAAAATAGCTAAAGGTGGTTTTTCTTTAAGCATTTTAGTGAAGCCAAGCCACGCGACGAGCATGCTGGATAATGTTGTGCTAAAGCCGATGATTTTAAGGCTGCGCATCAAGTAGGGTGAAAAAAGTCCAAGGAAATTTTTTGTTAATCCAATGGTCCAAAATATTCTAAATTGCGATGAGTATTGTAAATAGGTGCTGTTTAATAAATAAGGAATGTGGAATAAGCCGGCGATTAAAAGTGCGCCACTGATACAAAGTGTCAAGGAAAAAACCCTTCGTCCAAAAACAGGAATGGTATTCTTATGCCAATAGATCCAGAAAATGCTGATAGGTAAAATCATGAGAACCATATCCTGTAGTCGGGCGGCACCCATTAAGCCGAAGAAGACAGTGAATAATAATTGCGAGAATCTTAGTTTTGAAGAGGTGAGAGCATAAAGACTGCAAAGAAGAAAGAAAATACTGACGGTGTGACTGTTTCCATAAACAGAAAGGCTTAAGAAAATAGGGTGTAATGAAAAAAGCAAAGCGCTAAAAAAAGCGGCGCGGGTATTGAAAAGATTTTCGACCAGTAAATATAAAATCAAAACTGATAATGAGCTAAATATTACGCTCATCAGATTAACGGCAAAAACAGGATCATAGAGAGCAAATAGGTGTGATAGGCCAATAAAAAAAGATCCAGTTAAAACAGTTAGTGGATACCCTGTTCCAAATTGATAATGCAATTGATGATTAGCTAGTGTTTGTTGCGCATTGATGGCTAAGGTTAAGCAGTCGACATGATAAGGACCTTTGCTGATGAGAGCTAATCGCAGTAAAAGATTAAAAAAAAGAAGCAAGCTGGGGATGATCCAGCGATGGAGATGAAAATGACTTTTCATGAGAGGAAAAGAAAAGTGCTGGAGGAGGGAATCGAACCCTCACCAAGTTGCCCTGACTGGTTTTTGAGACCAGCGCGTATACCAGTTCCGCCACTCCAGCAATAATTTTGTAGAAATCAGAGAATATTTAAGAACAACCAGCTTGCTCTGCGAAGCTCAAACCTGTATTCATTTCGCAAGTTGTAGAGCATACTCTGCGAGGCATAAATTTGTAATTATTTCGCGAGTTGCAGAGCTTGCTCAGCGAAGCTCAAATCTGTAATCATTTCGCAAGTTGTAGAGCATACTCTGCGAGGCATAAATTTGTAACTATTTCGCGAGTTGCAGAGCTGGCTCTGCGAAGTACAAATTTGTAATTATTTCGCCAGTTGCAGAGCTTGCTCTGCGAAGCTCAAACGTGAAAACTTTTGAGCGAAGCAGAGTGGAGCTGACGAGGGTCGAACTCGTGGCCTCTTGCATGCCATGCAAGCGCTCTACCAACTGAGCTACAGCCCCAAATTACCTTATATTTACAAAACTTACTTAGAAGAATTTGGGGCTAGTACTTGCTTACAAAGGTGTTTTCTTGAATCAGCAAGTGCAGCCCTCCAAAAACAAATCTATCTACAAAACTTACTTAGAAGAATTTGGGGCTAGTACTTGCTTACAACAGTATTTTTAGAATCAGCAAGCAACACTCACAGAAAACAAATAGACCTACAAATCCCCAAAAATATTTCCCAATGATAGCATCGGGTTTATCTTTTGTCAACGAAGGGTTAATTCTTTGATTTCATATGTAAACCAATAATTTTGGTAAGTTGACAATAGATTGGCAGGATAGTAAGATGGTTTTTATTTTGATCAGAGAAAAGAGAGTTATGAAAAAAACATATTTTGATTATGCTTCTACGACACCAGTTGACGCGCGCGTGGTCAGCGCGATGTTGCCATTTTTTACAGAGAAGTTTGGCAATGCTTCTTCAGCGCATAGTTTTGGTTTTGCAGCGCAAAAAGCACTGGAAGATAGTCGTGAAACTATAGCAAAGTTTTTGGGTGCGCGGCGGGAAGAGATTGTGTTTACTTCCGGCGGGACGGAAGCAAATAATTTAGCATTGATGGGTTTGGCGCATCGTTTGAAAGATAAGGGAAATCATATTATTGTTTCAGCTATCGAACATCCTTCCGTTTTAGAGACAGCACGCTATTTAGAGAAGCAAGGTTTTCAGGTGACCTATTTGAATGTTAATGCGCAAGGGCAGATTGCATTGGATCAGTTGCGGTCGGCTCTTTCGGATCAAACGATTCTTGTTTCAGTGATGCATGCAAGTAATGAGATCGGGACGGTAGAACCGATAGCCGAGATTGGACGGATAACCAGAGAACGAAAAATTATTTTTCATGTGGATGCTGTTCAAACGGCCGGACACTTGCCTATCGATGTACAAGCTTTGAATGTGGATTTATTGTCATTGTCTGCGCATAAATTCTATGGGCCCAAAGGGGTGGGAGCTTTGTATGTTCGTAAAGGTGTGCATTTGGACAGTTGCCTTTTGGGTGGAGATCAAGAGCAAGGTTTACGTGCGTCGACACAAAATGTTGCTGGAGCCGTTGGTTTGGCTAAAGCGATCGATTTAGCTGCACAGACAATGGTGGATGAAGCGGTGAGGCAAAGCGCGTTGCGAGATTTTCTTATTGCTGAGGTTTTAAAGAATATTGATGGCGCGCGGCTTAATGGTCATGCTCAAGAGCGTTTGCCAAATAATGCTCATTTTGTTTTTGAAAAGATCAAGGGTGAAGCTTTGTTGATGAATTTGGATCGGGTTGGCATTGCGGCATCGATGGGATCAGCTTGTAAAGCGGGTTTAATGGAGCCTTCGCATGTTTTGCGAGCGATTGGTGTTTCAGATGATTTGGCGGCAGGAGCTTTGCGCATATCTTTGGGACGATCAACGACGAGAACTGAAATTGATGATTTACTTGAGAAATTGATTGCTGCGGTTAAGAGGTTGAGAGCTTGACAGGAAGCTATTTAGGGAAACTTCTGCCGCTCAGACAGTCCTCGCATCAGTCGCTTACTCAGAATTCAAAAGACTAACAGGTAACCGACTGGGCTGCGGAACTGGCGTGGAGAAGTTCCCCTAAACAGCTTAATCGTTTTTCTATATTACAAGAGAGGTTGTATGCAGGAGCGGATTATTCATTTACTAAGAAAAAGTTCGGGCTATGTTTCAGGAGAAGAGATTAGCCGTGATTTAAATATCAGCCGAGCTGGAATTTGGAAATACATCGAAGACTTTCGTCGGCAAGGTTATGATATCGATGCTATATCTCGTCGAGGATATCGCATAAAAACTTCTCCGGATAAGCTTTTGCCATGGGAAGTCAAATGCAATCTGGGGACGAAAACAATGGGTCGTGAAATTGTTTATCGGGATACGATGACCTCGACTATGGATGAAGCTGTCACTTTGGGTTTGGTTGGTGCAGTGGCTGGAACTGTTGTTTGCGCAGAATCCCAAAGCAAAGGGCGTGGGCGTTTGGGGCGACCGTGGGTTTCGGTTTCGGGAAAAGGGATTTATGCGTCGGTGATCTTGCGTCCTAAGACGTCATTAAATGAAGTTGCGCGGTTGACCTTGGTGTCGGCAGTCGCGATTTGTGAAGCAATACGAACAGTGTCGGGTTTGGACGCGCGCATCAAGTGGCCAAATGATATTTTGATTGGTGGGAAAAAAGTCGTCGGAATTTTGACAGAATTAAATGCAGAAATGGATCAGGTTCGGTTTGTTGTCGTCGGGTTTGGAGTCAATGTGAATATGCTGGCATCCCAGTTGCCAGAGCAAGCGACATCTTTAAAGATTGAAGCTGGGCAAGAATTTTCTCGTATTGGTGTTTTTCAGGAAATTTTGCGTTCGTTTGAAAAATGGTCAAATATTTTTGAACAACAAGGGTTTGCTGTGATTCGGCAATATTGGAAAGACCTTTCGTGGACTTTAGGACAATCAGTTAAGTTTATTGAGCCGTCAGGCGAAGTTGTCGGACTAGCATTTGATTTGGACATTGATGGAAGTTTATTGTTGCGAACAGCTGCGGGAGAAGTGATTAAAAAACATTCGGGAGAGGCGCTGCATTTAAGTACGAGTTGATATGAAAATGAAAGCATTCTTAGATGAGACTTTGGATCAATTGGCTGATCGGGATTTGTTACGTCAGATGCGCACGATCGACGGCAGCCAAAGCCGTCAGCTGCGTATTGATGGGCGGGATGTTCTGAACTTTTGTTCGAATAATTATTTGGGTTTGGCTGATGATGCCCGATTGACGCAAGCCGCGATGGAAAGTTTGCGTATTGATGGGTTTGGTTGTGGTGCGTCGCGTTTGGTTTGCGGGAATATGTCCAGCCATGCTCGCCTGGAAAAGGCAATGGCTGAGTTTAAAGCAACCGAGAGCTGCGTATTGTTTAATAGCGGTTATACTGCAAATATTGGCATTATTTCTTCTCTGCTGGGTCGCGGCGATATGATTTTTAGTGATAAGTTAAATCACGCATCGATTATCGACGGTATCCTTTTGAGCGGAGCTCAATACAAGCGTTACGCTCATGCCAATATGGGCTCATTGGAGGCTTTGCTTAAAGCTGCTGCGCCTTTGAGCAAAAAGTTGATTGTGACCGATAGTGTTTTTAGTATGGACGGGGATATCGCGCCATTGCCGGAGATTGTTGCTTTGGCTAAGAAATATGATTGCGCGATTATGGTCGATGAAGCACATGCTTTGGGTGTGTTAGGTCAGCACGGCAAAGGGGCGGTTGAGCATTTTGGTCTTGAGGGACAGATCGATATTCAGATGGGGACGTTTTCTAAGGCGGTGGGAAGTTTTGGCGCGTATTGCTGTGGTTCAAAACAGTTAGTGGAATTTCTTCGTAATAAAGCACGGAGTTTTATTTATACAACGGGCTTGCCGCCGTCGGTTGCCGCTGCGTCTTTGCGGGGACTTGAAATTATTGTGCAGCAACCAGAGCGGCGTAAAGAACTTTTGGCGAAAACACAATTTGTGTCACAGGCCTTAAATCATTTGGGATTTGATACTTTAAATACGCAAACACCGATCATCCCCATTGTGGTGAAAGATACAGCATTGAGTCTGAGTTTTTCACGAAAACTTTTTGAAGCCGGGATTTTTGTCTCGGCGATTCGGCCGCCAACGGTTCCAGCCAATACGGCACGTTTGCGAGTGACTGTTATGGCAATACATACTCAGCAAGATTTGGAATTACTGTTAAAACATGTTGAACGGATTGGGAAAGAATTATGCCTGATTTAATAACACCGCGGGGTTTACATTGGCATTATGAAATCACTGGACAAGGACCGACATTACTTTTTTTGCATGGGTTTGGTGTTAATCATCGTATTTGGCGCCAGCAGAGCAAGTATTTTTCAGAACATTATCAAGTGATTGCTCTGGATCTTCCTGGACATGGTCAAAGCGATTGGCAAGAAGTCACATTGCAGTGTATGGCCCAGGACGTGGAGTTTTTGTTGCAACACTTAAATTGCAGTGAGGTTGGTATCATTGCCAGTTCATTCGGAGGTTTGGTGGCTTTAAAACTTTTTGAACTGAATAAAGGACGCGTGAAGTTTTTTGTTTTTGCTGGTTCACAGCCAAAATTTTGTCGATCGCCCGATTATCCTTTTGGTTTAGAAGCACAGCGGATTCATAAATTAGCCAATCAGTTAAATAGTGATTATCCGTCGATGGTACATATATTTTTTCGTTCGCTTTTCACGCGTCAAGAACGAGCAACACGGCGGTTCAGATGGATACAGACCTTTAAGAAATTTGAGGATGTTCCTAGCCAGGCCGCATTGCTCAATGTGTTAAAGATTCTGGAACAGGCTGATTTGCGAACTGTTTTTTATGCATTGCAGTTGCCGGTTTTGTTTGTCAACGGAACAGAAGATTATATTTGTCAGCGTGATTTTTATGAAGGGTTAGAACAAAAAATGACATCAGCACGATTTCATTGGTTTGAGCGCTGTGGTCATTTTCCTTTTTTGAGTCAACCCCATGAATTTAATCGCGCCGTGGAAAAGTTCTTAGAAAGTTGCGAGATATGATTTTGAAAACATTGAATCAACAGATTCGTCGAGCATTTTCCAATTCAGCCGTTCATTATGAAGTTCTGGCTGGGATGCAGTATGAAATTGGACGAGATTTGATCAAAACATTGGAGTGGAGCGAGGATTGCCAGCGCATTCTCGACGTTGGCATGGGAACGGGCAAGTTGACTAATCGTTTGAGTCATTTATGCCCCGGAGCTAAAATTTTTGGATTAGACTTTGCTCAAGGCATGGTCATGCAAGCCGCAGAAAAATATGAAACTTTTTTACCGTTGCAAGCTGATGCGAGCCATCTTCCTTTTACCAATGAAAGTTTTGACGCAGTTTTTTCCAATTTAGCGTATCAATGGGTAGATAATTTGCCAGGCGCATTCACAGAAGCTAGACGGGTTCTAAAAAAAGACGGAAAGTTTTGTGCTACATTATTTGGTCGTCAGACATTGGATGAATTCTTTCAGGCTTTAGCGAGTGTTGAGAGTTTCAGTCAAAAAAGAACTCATTTGCAAAGATTGCCGGATCAAGCAGCAGTGCGTGAGGCATTGAAGGTAGCGGGTTTTAAGGATTTGACAATCAAGACGGAGATTATCAAAACGCATTTTGATGATTTGCAAAGTTTGTTGCAATGGTTAAAGTTAATTGGGGCAAATCGGTTAAACCGTGATGTTTATTTGGGCCCGCGATGTTTAAGAGAGGCTTCAGATTATTATGAAAAAGAATTTAAAGGGCGCTGGGGCGTGGTGGCGTCTTTTGAAGTGATTTGGGTGAAAGGGAAAAAATGAATAAAAATAAAGATGAAGTGATCAGTCCGCTAGATTTTTTTGATGATTATGACCAAGAGAGTGTTGAAAAGCCAGAGCTGAAGGTTGCTAAATCTGGCCGTCGTGAACGTCGGCCAGCTGTGCAGAGAACGCAATCTCGTCGTGGACCGGTCAAAAAAGGGCGAGCATTTTTTATTTCTGCCACTGATACTGGGGTTGGGAAAACAACAGCAATTAAGGTGATTGCAACACTTTTGAAAGATCAAGGCCTGGATGTCGGGGTCATGAAGCCGGTGCAATGTGGCGGAGATGATGCCAAAGCATTAAAAGAGTTTCTGCAAATTACAGATCCATTGGAAGAGATCAATCCTTATTTAGCCAAAGAGCCTTTGTCTCCGCATGTGGCTTTTCGACGGGATAAGATTCAGGTGCATCGGGACAAAATCATTTCGATTTTTCAAAAACTGCGTCGTCGGCATGATGTTGTTTTGGTTGAAGGAGCTGGTGGACTTTTGGTGCCCATTCGCGAAGACTATTGTATGGCCGACTTGGCCAAAGATTTGGAACTGGAACTTTTGATTGTAAGTCGGTTGGGTTTGGGGACTATCAATCATACGTTGTTGACCATTGATAAAGCCCGTGAGTTGGGCATTATGGTTGCAGGTGTGATTTTTTCAGAAACAGAAAAGAAAGTTCACGGAGTTCCAGAACGAACCAATCCGGCGACAATTAGGCATTTACGCAAAGTTGCTGGTTTAGGGATTATTCCTTTTTGTGAAGACTTGTCTGTTGAAACGATTTTAAAAGTTTGTAAGAGCAAAATTGATCTTAAATTGTTCTTGGCGCAGCCGGCCTCAAAAAAAACGGCACAGTTAAGAGAGGGAGATAAAAATTTTCTTTGGCATCCCTTTACACCGATGAAGGATTGGTTGGAGTCAGATCCTTTGATTATTGATCGTGCTCAGGGTTGTCATTTGATTGATACGGAAGGTCGTCGCTATTTGGATGGTGTTTCAAGTTTGTGGGTTAATGTTCACGGGCATAATCATCCGCAGATTACGGCGGCTATTAAGGATCAGTTAAATCGTTTGGATCATTCGACTTTATTGGGATTGTCCAATACGCCAGCCGTGGAATTAGCAAAGAAATTGGTGGCGATCGCACCCAAAGGTTTAGAAAAAGTTTTTTATTCTGATAATGGATCGACGGCGGTTGAAGTGGCGATCAAGATGGCGTATCAGTATTGGCAAAATAGTGGACGGCTGGAAAAAACACAGTTGGTACATTTGGCAAATTCGTATCATGGGGATACGCTGGGCAGTGTCAGTGTCGGGGGTATTGATTTATTTCATCACGTGTATCAAAAGCTGACTTTCCCAACAGTTAAAATTGATTTTCCGGATGGTTATCGTAATCAGGACTTTGAGGCGGCAATGAATCAGCTGCAAGAGCTTTTAAAAAAGTCTGCAGATAAAATTGCGGCTTTGATTGTTGAGCCTTTGGTGCAGGGGGCAGCAGGAATGATTGTTTGGCCAGAGGGACTTTTGAAGCGAATGAAAGATTTGTGTGAGCAGCATGAAGTTTTTTTGATTGCCGATGAAGTGGCGACGGGGTTTGGCCGAACGGGAAAGATGTTTGCCTGTGAACACGAAGAGGTTGTTCCGGACTTTTTGTGTTTGGCTAAGGGGTTAACTGGAGGTACTTTGCCTTTGGCGGCAACATTGACGACCAAGAAAGTCTTTGAGGGTTTTCTTTTTGATACCAAAGATCAAAAAACTTTCTTTCATGGACATACGTACACAGGAAATCCTTTAGCTTGTGCCGCGGCACTGGCGAATTTGAAAGTTTTTTCTGTTGAGCACACTTTATCACGACTGCAGTCGAAGATTGCTCTTATGAGGGAGAAGTTAAAAAAGCTTGAACAATTGCTTCATGTTGGCCAAGTTCGGCAAAAGGGCATGATGGTGGGCATTGAATTGGTTAAGGATAAGCAAAGCAAACAGCCTTTTGCTTTGCAAGAAAAAATAGGCTTTGCGGTTTGTCAGCAAGCTCGGCAGCGCGGTGTGATTCTGCGGCCCTTGGGGAATGTGATTGTATTGATGCCGCCCTTAGCGATTTCCAAAAGGGAATTGGATTATTTATTGCAAGTTGTGTATCGAGCGATTGAGAATTTAGGACAAACCTCTCGGCTCAAAGGAACGGTCCCCGGCGGAAGTTCCACCTAAAAGTGGAAGAAATTCGGGGCTGCGTTCAATTCACCTCTGAGATTTGTCCTAAATTCTTAGGAGAGTATTTGTATGAAAAGTTCTAAAAAAGTTTTTGTCGCGATGAGCGGCGGAGTGGATTCATCGGTTGTTGCCGGTTTGATGAAAGATGCCGGGCACGATGTCGTTGGGGTTACGATGTGTTTTAGCATTTCGCACCCCAATAGCAAAAAGCCCTCGTGCTGCGGAGTGGATGGGATTGGCGATGCCCGTCGGGCAGCGCAGATTCTAGATATTCCCCATTATGTTTTGGACTTTGCCGCGGACATTAATGACTTTATTATCGAAGATTTTACCAATGAATATTTGAATGGCCGAACACCTAATCCTTGCGTACGGTGTAATCAACATTTGAAATTTGGTTCGTTGTATAAACAAGTGATGGCGCAAGGCGCGGATTATTTGGCGACCGGTCATTATGGCAAGATTGTTTACAATGAGGCGCGCCAGCAATATGAATTGAGCAAGGCGGTTGATGAGCGTAAGGACCAAAGTTACTTTCTCTACAGTATGGCCAAGGAAACATTGCCCAAGGTTTTGTTTCCGTTGGGGGATTTGAATAAAGCCCAAGTTCGTGAGCTTGCCAGAAAGTATCAGTTGAATACGGCTGATAAGCCCGAGAGTCAGGATATTTGTTTTGTTCCCGACGCAGGATATAAGGAATTTATTCGTCAGCGAGTTGGTGAACAGGTTTTCGTGCCGGGTCCGTTTAAAAATGAACGCGGCGAAATTGTTGGTCAGCATCAGGGCATTGCTAATTATACAATTGGTCAGCGTGATAAGTTGGGCATTGCTTTGGGGGTGCCGGTGTATGTTTATAAAATTGAAAAAGAAACCAATACGGTTTTTGTTGGTCCTTTGACGCAATTGTACTCGAATGGTTTGATTGCCAGAGCGTTTAATCCGTTGAGCATGGATATTCCCAAAACTCCTATTGAGGTTCAGGCACGTATTCGTTACAATGCGCACGTTGTTGGAGCACGATTGACTTATTTGGGTGACCAAACGATTCAGCTGGATTTTTATGAGCCGCAAAAATCAGTGACCCCGGGACAAGCAGTGGTTTTTTATGATGGCGATGTTGTCTTAGGCGGCGCGACGATTGAAAAGGCGATTTGATGTGGAAGAATACAAGGGCGCGGTGTTTCGTTTTTTTTGTAGACCAAGGCGTAATTGTGACATCTGACTTTAGCTCTTATCGTCGGGGGATGGGTTGAATTGTGTCTGCCCAGACTCAATTGAGCAGAGTTTAAATTCAAATAATTTTGATTATTATTAGCATAAGAGTTTGTTGTCTTTGGGTACAGCATGCTTAACTTCAGAAAGGATGAGTATGAAAATCGGTTTGGATTTAACAAATTTAAAAGGATGTGTGGGAGAAAAAGATTTTCAAGCGTTGTTGCCGCGTATGACAAAAACGCATGAAGATTTACATTCTGGTTCTGGCAAGGGCGCGGAATTTACCGGTTGGTTGAATTTGCCCAGTCAGACGGATAAAGCGTTTTTAGCGGAATTAAGAACTCTGGGTGAAAAAGTTCGCAAGACTTCTGATTGTATTATTTCGATTGGTATTGGCGGTTCGTATATTGGGATTCGGGCGGCTTTGGATTTTTTGTCGCGCGAACAAAAACTTCCTGTTTATTATGCTGGACATAATTTGAGTGCGGGGTATTTGCAGGATCTTTTTGCGAAGTTAAAGAATAAAAGAGTTGCGGTTTTGGTTATTTCAAAATCAGGTACAACCACGGAACCTGCTTTGGCATTTCGTTTGGTCAAACAATTTATGGAAAGCAAATATTCAGCTGCACAATTAAAGCAGCGGATTATTTGTATTACCGATGAGAAAAAAGGCGCTTTGCGCGCGATTGCCAATGAACAAGGGTATAGGACTTATCCGATTGCCGATAATATTGGCGGCCGGTTTTCGGTTTTGGCGCCGGTTGGTTTGGTGCCATTGGCTATTGCCGGTATTGATGTCTCTTCCCTGGTAAAGGGAGCGCAAGATGCGGAAAGAGAATTAGCGCAACCGGGGTTTGCTACAAATTTGGCGTGGCAATACGCGGCCAGTCGATATTTATTGTATCAACAAAAAAAATCGATTGAAATTATGTCGTTCTTTTATGAAGAAATGGATTTTATTGCCGAATGGTGGAAACAGCTTTTTGGCGAGAGCGAAGGAAAAGAAGGGCAAGGAATTTTTCCGGCATCTGCGAATTTTACGGCCGATTTGCATTCGATGGGCCAATTGATTCAAGAAGGCGAGCGCAATCTTTTTGAAACCTTTGTCGTGGTCAAAGATACCGGTCATAAATTACTGGTGCCTAAAGACAAAGTTAATCAGGATAATTTCAATTGTGTTGCCGGGAAGAATTTGGATTGGGTTAATGAACAAGCTTATAAAGCAACCGCAATGGCGCATTTTGAGGGTGGGGTTCCAAATATGACAATAACATTGCCTAAATTTGATGCTTATACTTTAGGTCAGTTGTTTTATTTTTACCAAAAAGCTGTCGCATTGACTGGTTATTTGATGGGTGTTAATCCATTTAATCAGCCTGGAGTTGAGGCATATAAGAGCAAAATGTTTGCTTTATTGGGGCGTAAGTAAAGTTGATGAAATGCTGTATTTTGCATTTTAATATTATGGTATGATGACTTCATGAAATTTCCATTTGGAAAGAAATTGGATGCATCTGTTCAGCCAGCGGCGACGCCCAAAGTGGTTTCTAAAACAGCAGTCAAGGCTTCTTCGGTTGTGATTAAGCCCGCGGTTGTTGCGGGCGGACGAAAGCAGGTTATTTCAGGACTTATTTTTGTTTCTGTTTCTTTTGTGGGTGCGGTTTTTTTATTATATTTGACGGTTAATGCGCAAAGTGCGAAAGACAGCGAACTGCAGGATTTGAACGCGGAGTATGTTTTGGTTAGCAGTGAGAAGGAAGTTGCTGACAGCAAGGTGCAAACATTGCAATCTCAAGTTGGACGTTTTTTAGATCGGGCCAAAGTGATGGATGTTGCCCAGAGTATTCATGGTCAGGATGAAGCGGACCGCCGCGAAGGTTCTTTTTGGATTGATCATAAGAGCGGTCGCTGCATGATTACCTTGGGCGTGTTGAATGGTGTTGATAAAGGAAGTCGGTTGGGTGTTTATGATGGAGAGAATAAAATAGCAACAGTGAATGTTATTTCAGCTTTGGACGTGGTTTCTTTCGTTGAGCCGGTAGATAAAACAATCAAAGATTTTAAGCGGGATTATTATCATGTCAAATTACAATAAAATTTTTAGTATGACCGACAGGAGTTAAATTATGGGCCGTATTGGATTCTCAGAATTACTTTTAATCTTAGTTGTAGTTTTGGTATTATTTGGCGCTAAGCGCTTGCCAGAAATTGGGAATTCTTTGGGGAAGGCGATACGGGAATTTCAAAAAGCGTTAAAAGGTGAAGATGACAAAAAAAATGAAGACCGCAAAGATGTTTAATGGTTTTTCTGTGTTTTGTTTTTTTGCTTAAATCCTTCCAGGTTTTATAATGTCAAAATCTCCTCTAGTCCTTTCATTTTTCAGCCATTTATATGAGTTGCGTGAGCGCATGATCAAATCTTTAGCAGCTTTTGGAATAGCCACGGTTGTGGTCTGGAATTTTCTTGACCCGGTGATTCATTGGGTTGTTCGTCCATTAGGACGGCTTGTTTTTACAGCGCCGGCCGAAGCTTTTAACGCGCGAATGACGTTGGCGATGATTGGCGGTTTGGTTTTTTCTTTACCAGTGATTTTGTATCAACTGTGGCAATTTATTGCATTGGGGTTAAAATTGCAGGAACAGCGATACATTAAAGTCTTCGGCCCGCTTTCATTGGTATTTTTCTTTGCGGGGATTGTTTTTGGATATTTTGTGTTGTTGCCTATTTCACTTAATTTTTTATTGAGTTTTTCTTCATCCTGGATGGTTCCGATGATCACCGTCGATAAGTATATTTCTTTTGTTGGAACGATTCTTATCTCATCGGGAGTTGCTTTTGAATTGCCCTTGATTTTAGCTTTTCTTGCTCGGTTGGGAATTGCGACGCCTGAGTTTTTGCGGCAAAAACGCCGTTACGCGATTGTTATGATTCTGATCATCGCCGCGATTCTAACCCCGCCGGATATTGTCAGTCAAATTCTATTGACGATACCGCTTTTAGTTTTGTATGAATTAGGAATTTTATTTTCGCGGTGGGCCCAAGTTCAAAGATAATGAGAATGATCGGAAGGCGCAGATGAGGATGGCACGACGATATATTAATGTGATTTTTGTTTTTCTAATTTTGATTTTAGGATATGGGAAAAAAGCATGGAGTGATGATTCAACGGACAAAGCTTTGCGTATTGCGGCGGATACCGCCGAGGTGAAAGCGTTATTATCTTATCGTCAAGGAGTTTTGGCGTCTTGTTTGAAAGTGACCATTGCCCGTTCGTGTGACAGCGAATGGGTCACGTGTCGCGACAATGCGTGGGTTGTGCAATATTTGCTGTCGCCGCAATGTCCAGTTCAAGGAGATGGACGTTTGGGGATGAATATTGTGATTGATGATGTTTCAGGTCAGATTATTTCTCATTATCCAGAAATTGAATATTTTGAAGATGTTTCTTTCTGCCGTGATGATGCTGATTGTGTCGGTGGTAAAGCAGACAATCAAAATAAATGTTTAAATTTTGTTGCGGCGCCATTTGCTAATTTTCAAACTGTAAGCCCTTGCCAATGTCAAAGGGGGCATTGTATACTCAAAAAGCAATGATTCGATAATTGCGATTTTTATTTATGTTTTAATAGATGTACGCTATACTGCGTGCATTATTGGCAATAACGTTCTTTTAGGGAGGGCTTTATGAAAATTGATGAACTTCGAGACTTGCTCAAAGATAAACGCGTGATTGAAGAAATCAATCGGCACTTGTGGCTTGAGAGCCAGAAGGCAGGATATTCGATTGGTATTGAACGAGCAACAGATGAGTGGTTGAAGTTATACGCTGAAGGTTGGATGAAGTATCATCTTCCCGAGAAATATAACGCTGTTCAGGCGAAGAAACGTAAAGGACAAATACGGTCTAAGCGTGATGAAAAAATAAAGAAAGCCGTGAGTCGTAGCAAAAAATAAAGTTTTGCGTTTAAATTCAAACCCCTGTTTGCGAAAGTGAACGGGGGTTTTTTAATGGGAGTTGATTTTGCGAAAGAAAGATTTTGGAAAGGCAAAAAGAAAGAGGAGCAGTAAGAGCGAAAGTGAACTAACGATTATTCCTGCGTAAAAAGAAAATGGAATGAATTTAAACGTGATTTGGTGTCGGCCGGCGCCGACAAAGACCGAACGCACAAGATAGTTGGTTTGAAAGATTTGGGATTTTTGCCCATCGACATAAACTTTCCAATCGGGATGATAAGCATCAGATAAGACAACAAATCCCGCATGTTCCATTGTCGCTTCTAAGTGCACTTCGTTAGGGTTTGTATTGATCATTTTGACGGTTGAGTTATCTACAAGAGGTGAAGCAGCAAGTTGAGTATAGAGTTCTTGATTTGGTTGAGCGGTGATCACAACCCCTTCGCGGCCGGCTGAGCCTAAACGGTTAATTAAATTGAGAGTTTTCATTGTGTCAGGTTCAAAGATCGCTCGGTGAACAATGTACGCTCGCGGCAAAGCGCTGGGTCTTTCGAAAATATTGACTTCTTTTGAGTAAATTAGTTTTAACTTGTCTTGAAGGCTCGAGTAGTGGGTTAATAGGGTTGATAATTTTTCCTCTGACGGAACAATAAAATAGCGGATATTTAAAAGATCTAAAATATGACTTTTGTTTGCTCCAATCGGCATAGCGCGCAAAGCTGGTGGGCGTAAATCTTTTTGAAAATGATTGTCAATGACCAGAACATTAACAAATTCAACAAAACGCGCGGGGACCAGCCCAAGAAAATAGCCCAGATCGTCAACGCCAAAACCAGTGGCTGTATTGGGATAAAATACCCAAAAGATGCCATAACTGCGGGCGCTTTGGTCTTGCGATTTTAGAAATTCAATGTAAGGAACTTTAGAAAAAGAATCAAATCGTCGGGGGTGTTCGCGGTGAATGTAGAGAAATAATTCAGAAAAGATCAGGGTGATAAGGAGGATGCTTAATATTTGTTTCTTGAGCAAAGCGTGGTCTTTGAGCCATAAAATGATTTGGAAGATAATCAGGAGAGACAAAGCAAAAATACTTGCGTTTATTGAAATGCGAAAATGCTGTGCTTCTTTGAGGACAATCAAATGAACAGCGATGATTAATAAAAGGAGAAAAGAAAAAATTAATCCTTTAAAAAATAGATTTCTTGCATTAAGAATACAGCGAAATCCCATTGCGCTGAGGACAGCAACAGTAAAAGCGGCTAAAGGCGGTGTGTGAATGGCGTAACGGCAGGTATTGAAAATAGGCAAATAGCCAATCCAGTTGATAAAGGGCAAACCATATTCTTTGCCAATGATAAGAATTAAAAGAATTCCGAAGAAATAATTGAGCCCGCGTTTATGTTTATTGAAAAAACTTAACGCAGTCAAAGCCAGCGGCAATGTGCCCAGATAGCCGCCCCACCACCCAGCAAATGTGAAATCAAATGTTAAATTTTCTTTTTGGAAAAAGTGCGGCAGTGCTAAAGAGAGTGCCCGATCGCGCTGTTCTTCCATTAGTAGACCGGTTCCGGCGGGATGACCATTCCAGAATTCTCCCAAAAGATTCCTTAAAAAAGGAAAGAAGGCGACCGCCGCGAGTCCTGCGCCGAGAAAATAAGCTCCGGTGTAAGATAAGAAAAGTTTTTTCCAGTGGGTTTTATTACGTGAAGAAAATATACGAAAAATAAAGAAAGCAAACCCAAAGGCATTGACCAAAAAGACATGCTCGGGATGTCCGGCAAAAATTGTTAATCCTACAACAATCGCAAGTGTTGCCAGCGAGTTGTGGCTAGCTTCTCTTATAATAAGCCGATCAAGTGCTAAAAGTAACAGAGGCAGCAACAGGTCAACATTGGCTGTCCAATATTGCAGCAAAACCATTGGCCCGCTGAACATAAAAACAATTGCGCTGCACAGGGCGGGGGCATTCTTAAATCCAATGCGACGCATAAACCAAAAAGTAAATAGTCCTGCTAACAAAAGTCGGCTTAAAATTAAAATATCTATTGAAATGATGTTGGGTAACAAATAGACAATAAGTGTTAAGGGATAAAAGATTCCAATCTCCAGCATTCCAATCAATGAATAACCGCATGCTTGATGGGGATTCCAGAGCGGTAAGATTCCTCGACGGAGATTCTGTTTGATAAATTCATAAATGGGTTCCTCGGAAACAGGGGCATCCGTGCCGTTGGCTGGGATAAAGCGCGGTTTATTCAGCGCTTGGCCGTAAACGCCATTGGATAAGGCTTGTGAATTGGCGGTGGTGACTTTAAATGTTTTATTTAAAAAAACAATGTCATAAAAAGCTGCGGCTAATAAAAGTATCAGCACCAAAGAAATTTTTAAAAAAATATGTTTGGATCGGGAATGGAGCATGGGCCTAGTATAGAGGCAAGGCTGTTTATGAGCAAGTATCTTTCCGTGTGGTTTGTGTGTTTTGGATTATAAACCAAAACCCCCCGGGGTTAATTCCGAGGGGTTTTGGTAAATGCTAGCTTGGAGAAATTTACTTTCTCTTTGCTGTTTTTTTCTTGGCTACTTTCTTTGCTGCTTTTTTCTTTGTTGCCATCGTTTTCTCCTTTCCAGAGATAATGATGTTGATTTGTAATGATGATTTAATAGTAGCATATGCACTTAGAGATGCAAAAAATTTCTTAATTATTTTTTTAATTTTTTGAGAATTTGTTAATAAAAAAAATAATTCTTGGTTTTTTATCGACGGAGAATTGCACGTTGATTATGCATGTGAAATTGTGCTAGTAAAAATGATCATTGCCTGAGAAAATAATTTTAATTATGCGCTAAAAATAAAATTTAATTATTTATGTCGGCCCTTTACATCCATATTCCTTTTTGTGAACGAAAATGTTTTTATTGTTCTTTTGCGGTAGCCATAGGACAAGAGCATCGCATGGATCAGTATGTGTCTGCTTTGTTAGCGGAGGCGGATTTATACCAAAGACAGGAAATTAAGACAATTTATTTTGGCGGCGGGACGCCCAGCATGTTGACGACAGTCCAATGGGCGCGATTGATCAATGTGCTAAAACAACGGTTTATATTCTCAGCGGATTGTGAAATTACGGTGGAAGCGAATCCGGAAAATTTAGATTTAGAAAAAGCACAACAATTGTTTGATCTGGGTGTCAATCGTATTAGTTTGGGCATTCAAACGTTTCATGATGAGTATTTACGGTATTTGGGACGGGCGCATGATTCTTTTAAAGCATTAAGCGCTTTTAATGATTTGCGCCGGGCAGGATTTAAAAATATTAATATTGACCTCATGTATTCTTTCCCGAGGCAGACAACGGAGGAAATCATCCGGGATGTGCAGACAGTCTTGGGTTTGGGCAGTGAACATGTTTCTCTGTATACATTGACGGTTGAGCCTAATAGTAAGTTTTATGCGCAAAAAATCAAAGAGCAAGATAATCAAATGCAAGGTGATCAATATGAATTGGTCACGGCTTTATTGCAAGAGTCAGGGTTGGGTCAGTATGAGGTCAGCAATTTTAGCCGGGCAGGTTTTGAATCACGGCATAATTTAAATTGTTGGACAGGAGGAAATTATATTGGTTTGGGGATGAGTGCTCATAGTCATTGTGACGGCTGCCGCAGTTGGAATGTTGAACGGCTAGGCGAGTATTTAAAAAGAATCGAATCCGGCGGGAGTTCGCAAGAAGGTTGTGAGGTTTTGGCGGCTGATGCCCGATTACGGGAAGCTTTGGTTTTTGGTTTGCGCATGAACCGTGGCGTTGATCTGGGTACTTTAGAAGAGAATTTTGCTTGTCGTTTGTCACAGGATGATTATCAAAAGATTCAAACATTGTCTGAACAAGGGCTTATTGTCAGACAGGATAATCGTTTGCAGGTTTCAGATCGTGGCCGATTGCTATTAGACGAGATTGCTGTTGAGCTTATTTAGTTTGATGTTAGACATTAGATTGTATAATAAATTCTTAAAATGATCCGTAATTTTAAATTCAAATGAATATTTCTCCTCGATTAAAATCTCTCTTGTTGATTCTGTTGGTCCTGTTGATGGTTGGCATTGCTTATGCTCCTAGTTTAAATAATGGTTTTACTTATTGGGATGAAGAGAATTATTTATTAAATAACATTGATGTGAGATCCTTGAGTTTTGATGGAGTTAAGCGGATACTGTCATCGACTGTTTTTGCGACGTATAGCCCTTTGCCCATTTTATCTTTTGCTTGTGAGTATCATTTTTTTGGATATAACCCATTTGTTTATCATAGTATCAATTTATTATTGCATATGGGAGTTGTTGTTTTGGTATTTCTCTTAGGATTGCGCTTAGGATTGGGACGGTTTGCTTCTGTTTTGACAGCTTTGATTTTTGGGATTCATCCGATGCATGTGGAATCAGTAGCATGGATTGTGGAACGCAAGGATATGTTGTATGCGGTGTTTTATTTAGCTTCGGTATGTTCGTATTTAAAGTATATTGATGAAGGTAAACGAAGATGGTATTGGTGGGCGATTGCATGGTGTGCGTTGAGCATGCTTTCAAAAGCGATGGCACTGAGTTTGCCTTTGATTCTTTTGTTGTGCCAGTGGGTTAAAGGCATAAAGATAAACAAAAGATTTTGGTTGGATAAGATCCCTTTTTTTTTGGTGATTGTGCCAATAGCTGCGATTACGTATTCATTGAATGCACGGATTCCGGGTGGCGATATTGTTAGTTCTGCGCTTGTTTGGATATGGACGTTTGTTTTTTATATCCAAAAATTTCTTTTTCCTTTTGAACTCTTGCCTCTTTATCAATTGCCGCAACCAGTCTTGTTTACGAATTTTGAGTATTTGATTTCGTTCTTTGGGTTTGGTTTGATATTGGCTTTGTTGTTTATTTTTCAGAATAAAAAGTGGTTTCTTTTTGCATTTTTATTTTATTTTTTCTCGATATTCTTTTGTTTGCGTTTCGATTCAAAAGTTGATGTCAGTATTGTGGCGGATCGGTTTATGTATTTGCCTTCTTTGGGTTTTTGTTTGTTCTTCGGCAAGTTGATTGCCCAACGGGCAATGGTCCTTAAACGACAACGTTCCCTCTGGTTGATTTCTTTGGGTGCTTTAATAGTTATTGGAGGCGTATGGCTGACGGCAAAAACATTTCGGCAATGTGATGTATGGCAAAATGCAGTGTCGCTTTGGACTTATGTAATTCAACGGAGTCCCGGGCAGGCGCGGGCTTATGATAATTTAGGCGCAGAGTATTTGCGAACTGGTGATTATGATGCAGCTTTGGTTTATTTAGAACAGGCAGTGGTTTTGGATGCCAATCATTATGAAACGTATAATAATATTGGGTTGGTGTATTTAGCAAAAAAAGATTTTAAGAAAGCAATCGATAATCTTGATTCTGCTCTTAGACTTAATCCTGATTATGCTATTGCTTATAATAATTTGGGAGTGGCATTTCAGAATTCTGGTGAGCTGGCGCGAGCTGAGACTGCGTTTAAGAAAGCTTTGCAGCTTGATGGGAAAATGTTAGAAGCGCGATTAAATCTTGCGGGGATAGAAGTTGCCGAAAATCATCAAGACGCGGCAGAAAGATTGTATTTCGAAAATCTAGAATTAGACCCAGCTCATGCGCAAACTCGATTTCATTTGGTCAAATTGTATTTGGATTCAAATCAAAAAGATAAGGCTTATATTTATGGCGATCAGATGATACGAGATGGTGTTGATGTTGTGGTGATGATGAGGCTTGGAGAATTATTTCTTTTTTATAATGATGCGAAAATGACTCAACGTTGTTATCAGAGAGCATTGAAGATGGACCGAAGATATAAACCAGCTTATTTAGAGTTGGGTAAACTGATGGGGAATTACGGGTCGCTGCAAGAAGCAGTTACTATTTGGCAACAGGGGTTGCGATTTTATCCAAAAGATGAGGAGTTGTTAAGTTTAATTCAACACGCCAATGAATTGATGTTCTAGCTGATCATGACGGGGGGGTGTTTTGAAATTGGCGGGCGAGCACTTCACTGTGTTGAAAAAGTTGGAAGAGGCATTGTTCAATTAAGCGTTTGTATTTGGGTGCCATTTTTAGATTGCGCAGAATTTTAAGAGATTGTTTGAGGCGTTGTTGGATTTGTTGAAGGCTATAGTCCAGACTGCCAGCTTGGGTAAAGATGTGTTGCACAGCCATTAAATCTGCATGTGTTTTTTTGTTTTTGGAGAAAATTGTTAAAAATTTTTGCCGTTGGCTTCCCTTGAGGACGCGATAAGCATGGCAAACCAAAAGGGTTTTTTTCGATTCAGCCAAATCACTTAAAATAGACTTGCCGATATTTTTTTCTGTATCAAAAATTCCGATCACATCATCTTGAATTTGAAACGCCTGCCCGATTAGCAGTCCTAATTTGGAAAGAGCCGCAATGTCCTTGTTGTCTGCTCCAGCGAGAATAGCACCGACAACCAGAGGACAATCAAATGTGTAGCGAGCGGTTTTGAGCGTGTAATTAAGGAAAACATCTTTTTCGCTGATTTTATCGATTTTTTTGACGCCGTGCAGAGTGTCAGCGAACTCACCCATAGCGGTAAAGACGGCCGTCTGGATAAAATATTTGAGGGCTCGTTCTTTGCGTTTGAGATCTTCGTTGATGGACAAGAAAGCATCGATGGCTAAGGCATAAACAATGTCGCCAGCGACCAAGCTGAGATTGCTTCCCAGTCGCTCTTGCTCGGGGATTTTGGCTGCTTTTTCTAAGAGGCGGTGCAAAGTGGGTTTTCCCCGTCGTAAATCAGAGCGGTCGATAATATCGTCATGAATCAGCATGAAATTATGCAAAAGTTCAATGCAGGTTGACGCGTAATAAATTGATGGTGACATCGGTGCGGTGTTTTTACGATAGCCTTTATAACTCAAAGCTAAAAGTATCGGTCGCAAGCGTTTGCCGTCGCGCAAACAAAATTCGCGGATGCTTTTATAAAGAATAGGATCAACA
>JACKFI010000009.1 GCA_020632555.1 Candidatus Omnitrophota bacterium
AAAAGTAATATATTTAAAAATATTAAATTCAAAAAAAATAGCTCGCAATCCAGAAAGCCAATAAAACATACCCATCTCCCCTGTTAATTAAAATGTGTTTGTATATACTCCACAAATCGTTCCATCTTCATCCCGCGCGAACCTTTGATCAAAACAATATCAAATGGACGCAAATGTTTGCTAATTTGCGTTTGAATCTCGGCAATCTGATCACTGTGCAAGGTTTCAATTTCTGGATTTGTTTTTTTCGCGGCACTGCTAATCCATCGGGAAAGTTTTCCAAAAGACAAAATCACAGACACCCCGACTTTGGCTGCTCGCTGGCCAATCTCTGCATGCAAACGCTTAGCTTGAGTACCTAACTCCAACATATCTCCACAAATCAAAATTTTACGGCCCAATGTTTTATACTGCGCCAATCCTTCTAAAGCGCTGCGAAATGAAACCGGATTCGCATTATAGGAATCATTCATCAAACGAATCCCACCTACCTTAATCATGGTCTGCCGCCCAGACTTAAGTGTGAATGTTTTGAGCACTTTCTTAATATCCGTATATCCCACCTTGAATAAACGTGCACAATTGATAGCCGCCAGGGCATTATAAACATTTGCCGTAGCTGTTCCCTGCACAATAATTTGACCAACACCAGCCAACGAAAAAACAATCTGTCCACGACGCACATAAAGAACGCGCGCCCGCGTTTGAGCTGCGTTAATAATACCAAACGATATGAATTTCTTTTGCGTAAGAGACCCCATCTTTTTTAAAAACAAATCATCCAAATTGGCAATAACGACACCATTATTCTCCAAGGCTTTGACCAAAGCAAACTTTTCTTTAAAAACATCGGCCGGTGACTTAAGCCGTTGCAAATGAGATTCACCAATATTAGTCAACACTGCCACGGTTGGACAAACAATCGAAGCCAACCACGCAATATCTCCAGGCCGATTAGTCCCAATCTCCAATACTGCAATTTCATGAGCCTTAGTAAGTTTTAAAATAGTCAGCGGCACGCCAAACTGATTGTTCTCTGTCCCAATGTTCTTTAAAACTTTGAATTTACGCTTAAGAATAGCCGCTATCATTTCTTTGGTGGTCGTTTTACCAGCCGATCCTGTGATCGCAATAACTGGCAATAGAAAACGCAAACGATGCAACCGAGCAATATCCCCTAAAGCCTTGGTCGTATTTTTGACCTTGATTACAGCCAACCGAGACGGACAATCCCCTGTTGATTTAGACACAACAACACCTGCCGCGCCTCTCTTAATCGCCTCTGGAATAAACGTATGCCCATCATGTTTGCTCCCGATAACAGCAAGAAAAAGATCTCCCTTTTTAATCAAACGAGAATTGATAACAACATTGTGCACAGTCAATGCCGCATCTCCCTGCACAAGTTTGCCACCTGTTGCCGTTAAAATTTCAGAAATCTTAAATTTAACCATAAAAAACGATCCCTAACGATTTAAAGCCGCAATACTTTGCGCCACAACTTTACGTTCATCAAAATCAATCGTTTCATTTTTAAAAATTTGATAATCCTCATGTCCTTTTCCTGCAATTAAAACAACATCCCCATCTTTAGCCAAACGCACAGCAGTGGCAATAGCTTGTGCGCGATCAATGACCACTTCAAAATTCTTATTCTTAAACCCACCCAATATCTCATCAATAATCTTCTGCGGATCTTCTGTTCGCGGATTATCAGTGGTCACAATCGCGTAGTCCGAAAATTCTTCGACGACACTCGCCATAAGCGGACGTTTAGTTTTATCTCGGTCTCCTCCACAACCAAACACCACAATCACTCGTGCTTTCCTTACCTCACGAATGCTCGACAAAACATTTCTTAAAGCATCTTGCGTGTGGGCATAATCCACAAATACAGAGAAATTCTGTCCTGCCTCAATTCGCTCTAGCCGTCCAGGAACACAAACCAAAGATTCAATGCCTTTTTTAATCACCGCCAAAGACAATCCTTCACCAACACCCACAGCAATAACCGGCAAAATATTATAAATATTATGCAAACCGATCAGCGACGTCTCAACTTCCACATTACCAATGGGCGTCACTACTTTAAATCGACTGCCTCTAAACCTCAAATGAATATCTTGCGCAGAAAAATCAGCTGAATTCTTTATGCCATATGTCCAGACCATTGCTGACGTCATTTTGATTAATCTCGTGCCATATTCATCATCAATATTAATAATACACCGACGATTACTTCCTAAACTTTCAAAAAGCACTGCTTTAGCACAAAAATAATTCTCTCGATTCTGATGATAATCTAAATGGTCACTTGTCAAATTGGTAAATATTGCATAACGAAAATCAAACCCTTTAACCCGTCTCTGGACTAAAGCATGGGAAGAAACTTCCATTGCACAATAAGCCACTTGATGTGTAGCCATTTCTGATATCAACGCAAAGTTCTCAACCAATCCCGGCGTCGTATTGCCCGCTTTAAAAGTTTTTTCCCCATAACGATGATGAATTGTTCCAATCACTCCACATGACAAGCCAGCAGCAACCAACATCTTTTCCAAAAGATATGTTATCGTCGTTTTACCATTGGTTCCCGTTACCCCAATCAATCGCACTTGATTTGACGGATCATGATAGAAATTTTTTAAAACTTGCGCTAGAAATTTTTGTAAATCCTCAACTTCAATAAAACAAACATGATTTGGAATGATTCCAACATCAGCAGATTTTTGTGAAACAATAATTTGGGCACCACGAGAAATCGCATCCGCGATAAATTTTGCCCCATGGGTCTTAGCGCCTGGCAAAGCTACAAACAAACTTCCGTTTTGCACTTCTCGTGAATCAACAACCACAGAAACAATATCCCGATTCCCGATATCCTGGGCAACATCAACAATAACTGTTTGGTCAATCAATTCTTTAAACTTCATTACAAAACTATCCGTTAAGGTTTAAGCAATTGCGAATCAAGATAATTTAAACTATCAGCGACAATATCACGAAAAACCGGCGCAGCCACCGTTCCCCCAAAATGGTCAGGATGCGGGTCATCAAACATTACTATGACACTCAACTGAGGATGTTCAACCGGCGCAAAGCCAATAAATGATGCGAAGAATTTATTGCTTGAATACCGCCCGTTCTCAACTTTTTGTGCAGTTCCCGTCTTTCCAGCGACGGAAAATCCTGAAATTTGGGCTCTCTTTGCAGTTCCACGCTCAACAACACCCTTCAAAATTGTTTTCAAACGTAAAGCTGTCTGTACACTCATTACCCGGGAAACTGCTTGCGGTTCAACAGCCTCAATCAATTCATCATTATTATCTTTTACATATTTAACGATATGAGGCTTCATATAAACACCATCATTAGCAATAGCAGAAATCGCAGCAACCAATTGCAGCGGCGTCACTGTCACTTCTTGTCCAATCGGCAAAGCGCTGATCGATGTTTTTGACCACTGCGACGGTTTTTTTACCCAGCCATTAACTTCTCCCAATAAATCTATGTTGGTATTTTCACCAAAACGAAACAACTTGGCATATTTATACCATAGTGCTGGCCCCATCTTTTGCGCAATCTTAGTCGTCCCGATATTGCTGGATTGTTCAATCACCTCACTAAAGGTCAACCAACCTTTCCCATGATGATCGTGCAAAATATGTCCTCCAACCTTGTAACTTCCATTTTCACAAAATATCTTATCCTCTTCCTGAAACAATCCCTCTTCCAAAGCCGCCGCCGCAGCGACAATTTTGAAAACAGACCCAGGCTCATAAACCAAGGCAATGGCACGATTTACACGATTCTCTACCCCAAAACCACTGATATTTGTTAAATCATACGTCGGCCGATTAGCCATAGCGAGAATTTCACCCGTCTTAGGATCCATAACAATCACCGTTGCGGCAATCGCATTGCTTTTCGTAAAAGCTTTATCTAAAGCACGTTCAACAATATACTGAATCGTTTCATCAATTGTTAAAACCAGATTAAACCCATCCTTTGGCGGAAGAAAGTTTTTCTCAATCAAAAGCTCTCTCTGTTTGGCATCACGAAGAATTTGCGAATACCCTGGCTCTCCATGCAAATACTTCTCAAATTTTAATTCCAAACCCTCTAACCCCTTATTATCCATCCCCGCAAAACCAATCACATGAGCTGCCAAAGACTGATTTGGATAATATCTCTTGCTGTCCTTGCTTAACCCAATTCCTTTAATCTTGGCATGACGAATTCTTTCAGAAATTTCAAAAGGGACTTTTCGTTCTAACCAAACAAAATATTTATCCCGCTCAAGTTTCTCCCGCAATTCATTACCATTAACTTTAAGAATTGCTGCTAATTGACGAGCTGCGTTATCTTTCTCAACAGGCTTCATCCGTCGAGGATTTGCATAAATAGAATAAACTGCAACATTAACGGCCAACGGACGTAAAAAACGATCGTATATCGTTCCTCTCACTGGCTCAATGGGCAAAGAATAATTCTGTTGCTTCTTAGCCAAAGCAGATAGATGCTCCGAACGAAAAAACTGAATCATGACTAATTGAAATGAAAAATAAAAAAGGCCGGCAAAAAGTAAAACAAAGATGAGAACAAATCGCAAAGAGCGCTTTTGAATATACACTTCACAGACTCAATTGTTATTGGTAATCAATTACGCGAATTAAACTTCTTAGATTTTCGACCTGACGATATCATCAGCCAAGGACCATTTTAACGAGCTCTGCGCCACGGCTTTAATAGATCTTGCTTCTCCTCGGCGCGAGCTTCCGTTGGCGCCTTAAAAAAGAAATTCAAAAAAGCATTCTTTTTGTGAGGCGTCATTTTTACGGCTGCCAATTCCGAAGCGGAGAAAGATTCTTTACTAACCAATTCAACAACCGCAGCATTATCTTGAAACTGCAATGTCGAGTTTTCACTAAGCAAATTGCCGCCCAAATGGTTCGCGGATTTTAATTGTAGAATTTTATAAGCGACCGCGCCCATGCTTTCATTCAATTCAATGATTTGCTTTTCTTTGCGCTTGCCTTCATAAGCCAAACTAACTATTTCCATTTGCATAAAAACATAAATAAGCGCCAAACCCGTCAAAACAAACATTACGCGAATTGATTTCATAAGTTTCATTTCATCCTCACAAATTTCTTAGTTTATTTAAAAGAGCAGCCGACCCTTGCGGCCGCCAGCGCACACACGTCACAAACGTTCAGCGACCCGTAAACGCGCACTACGACTACGCGGGTTAACCTGCTCTTCCTGCGAACTAACTAATAAAGGTTTTTTAGAAACAAGATTAATCTCACCTGACTCGGCAAAGGAACGGAACTTATTCTTAACAATCCTATCTTCCAACGAATGAAAAGAAATCACACAAATACGACCCTGCGGCTTAACGTAGGGGACAATTCTTTCCAAAGCAATATCCAGCGATTCTAACTCCCGATTCACTGCAATGCGAAACGCTTGAAAAGTCCGCGTCGCCGGATGAATTTTTTGCCATTTCTGACCTGAGGGAATCGCTTTTAGGACTATATCTGATAAATCCTTCGTTGTTTCTATCGGACGAAGGGAACGTTCCTGAACCAATCGACGAGCAATGCGGTTATGCCACCTCTCTTGCCCATAATCTTTCAAAATCAAAGACAGCTCTTTTTCCGATAAAGAATTAATCAAGTCATACGCGGAAAACCAGCTGTCCTGATCCATTCGCATATCCAACGGACCATTGGCCTTTATACTAAATCCCCGCTGCTCATTGTCAAGTTGAAAACTTGAAATCCCCAAGTCCAGAACAACACCATCCACACTTTTAATCTGTAACCCGTCGAGAATACGATCAATATTACGAAAATCATCTTGGACAAAAACAATACGATCAGCCACAGGCTCCAAGTTTTTCTTCGCTGTTTCTAAAGATTGCCGATCCCGGTCAATCGCAATAATCTTTCCCGTCGGGCCAACTTGTTGAGCCAAAAGACGTGTATGTCCTCCCATTCCTAAAGTGCCGTCTACGCAACAACCACCTACCGGCAAACGCAAATATTCAGCAATTTCTTGATGCATAACCGGAATATGTGAATACTGTTCATCCATATTTTTTTCAAATTCTTTCCAATCAAAATGTACCATAGGTTCCCGCTTTCATCCTTTACTTACGTCCCCATCATATTCTCAGCAATTTGCTCAAACGTTTCACTAGACGAGGCATAAAATGCCTGCCAGCTTTTCGTATCCCAAATTTCAATGCGATTAGAAATCCCAATCACAATGGCATCCTTTTTAATATTGGCGTAATCTTTTAAATATTGCGGAATAATAAACCGACCTTGCTTATCAGGCGTCACATGAATAGCTCCTGAGAAAAACAACCGGTTAAAACTCCGAGACTCTTGTTTTGTGAATGACAAATTCTTAAACTTTTGTTCTTGCAGCCGCCATTCTTCCTCGGTAAACATAAACAGACACTTATCCAGACCACGCGTAATAAAGAACTTTTCTATACCGGAATCTTTACAGATTTCCCGAAAACGTGCTGGTAAAATCAGCCGTCCTTTGCGATCAATGCCATGATTATATTCACCGTAAAACATTGCAATCCTTGGTCAAATATATTTGTTCTCCACTACAAACCACTTTGCTCCACTACATGCAACATTCTAGTTAGAGCACCCCACCTTGTCAACAGGAAATTTCAGCTATTTTGCGTCCCTACAACAGGTTGTAGCAATAACAAACGCAAGAACAATCTATAGGTTGCAAATTGACAAAAAATATCCACCCTGTCTTTTAAAAAAGACAATTTATTTATTATTTTTTGGGAATCTTAGGAAGTTTTAGATTTTATTGCGGGCAAACCATGCACGAGAAAAAATTTCGTCCTTCTTTAAACGCGCGACAAGGTCCAAAGTCGACGAGAAATAAAGCTCATTACGAATTTTGTGTAAAAACTCAACAATGATTTCAGCGCCGTAAAGTTTTTCTTTAAAATCAAAAATATGAATTTCAATATTTAAACGATCTGTTTTATGAAATGATGGCCGCACACCAATATTAGCCATCCCATGAAAAGTTCGCAAACCTTTTCGAACACGCACACAATATACGCCTTGCGGCGGCAAAATTTCACCAGCAGGAATAATATTTGCTGTCGGATAACCCAATGTTCGTCCCCGCTGGTCTCCTTTAACAACACGTCCAAGCAAAGAAACAGGGCGTCCAAGAATCGCCGCTGCTTTTTTCAAATGACCAACAGCAATCCAATCACGAGCCGCTGTGCTACTAAATCTCTTATGCCCTTGGCTTTGAGTCTTAAGACTAACGACTTTAAAACCATTGTTTTCTCCGACATTTTTAAAAACAGCAATAGTTCCCGCGCGATTCTGCCCAAAACGGAAATCATCACCCACAATTACTTCCCGAGGAGAAAAAGGCCTTAAAAGATATTGCGAAATAAATTGTTCAGGAGCTAATGAAGAAAATTTTTTTGTAAAACGAACAACAAGCGTCCCATCCACCCCCAAAGACGCAATAAGTTTCAAACGAAAATCCAGCGACGCTAACAAAGGCAAATGATTTTCAGGGCGAAGGACATGCACCGGATGAGGGTTAAACGTCATTACAATCGCTGTACCCCCCAGCGCTTTAGCTCGGGCAACAGCCTTATGAATCAACAATTGATGACCTAAATGCACACCATCAAAAACTCCAATAGCAACGACCGCATTGGGAAACTTCCCTACAACCGTTTGAATTCCATAAAAAATCTTCATAAACCTGGCAATTTTTCAAATATTCAGTAAAACAAAAATCTCTTAACCTGTCCAATTTAAGATATGCTTCTCATTTAAATCCTGCAAGTCAACCGCTTGATCAATCGCAAAAGGACCAACTTTGGTACGCTGAATTTGTGCAATACAAGCCACCGTTGCTAACTTCTCAGCAATATCTTCCGCCAACTGACGGACATAAGTTCCTTTGGAACATTCCAGATAAAACTTCACTTTGGGCATATCAAAATCCAGCAATTCCAACTTATCAATTCGAATCTTTCGCGGTTCACGCGTCACCTCAATACCTTTACGAGCCAACTCATACAATCGTTTGCCATTGATTTTTACCGCAGAAACCATCGGCGGAATTTGTTCAATATTTCCTACAAACTCTTTTAAACTATTCTCAATTTGCTGTTTGGTCAAATGTTCAAAGGGCAGCTCTTGAATAATTTTACCTTGAATGTCAGCCGTTGTTGTCTTTTGACCAAAAATCATTGTGGCCTTATAGGCCTTATCAAAAGCTTCAAACTTCTCAAAAAGCTTTGTTGACTTCCCCAATAAAATCACCAACACGCCCGTAGCTAAAGGATCCAATGTCCCCGAATGCCCAACACGTTTCATCTTAAATATTCTTCGAACACGCGCAACAACATCGTGGGAAGTCATCCCAGAGGGCTTGTCTAAAACAACAATCCCCTTCAATTCATTTTCTTTGCGGATATTTATTTTCGGTTCAGGTATCATCATATTTTTTTCTTAAAAACTTTCTTTAACTGGGCAAGAATCATTTCGCTCGCTCGACAGATATCCCCTGAGACAATACACCCACTGGCACGGCTATGTCCGCCGCCATTAAAAAAAGCAGCTAACTGCGCCACATCAACCTCGTGTTGCGAACGAAAATTAACTCGCGTTTTATTTTTTCCATGTTCTGTTAAGATGCCAATAACCTCTACACCTTTAATTGCGCGCAAATAACTAAAAATCTTATCCCGCAAATCAAATTCCTTGGAGAACTTTTTCAACATACTCCGGCGCAATTCAACCATAAGCACCTGATGATCAAAATACGAACGAAACCCACCAACCACTTTCGTGAAATATTGCAAATCCTCCAACGGCACACTTTCATAAAGCTGTTGATAAAACGAATTGACCGGCAACTTAAAATGTAAAAGCTGACTAACCACCTCATGCGTACGGCTGGTTGTATTTTCGAACCGAAAAGAGCCGGTATCTGTCATGATGCCTAAATACAATAATGTCGCAATTTTTTTATCAATCTTGAATCTCGCAAACTCAAACATTTCAAAAATAATTTCAGCTGTTGAAGAAGCTTTAGGAACAACATGATTAATTGTCCCAAAATAATGATTAGTGATGTGATGGTCAATATTGATAATCGGTTTTTGAGGATCAATGATTTTTTCAACATCTCCCACCCGCTCAAGATCACCACAATCAACAACAATCACAGCATCATAATCGATCTTCTTTAACGGATTCACTTTCTTTATCATACTCGCCCCCGGCAAAAAAGCATACCGCGGCAAAAGATCATCCTCCCCAAAAACCATAACTTTTTTACCGCAAGCTTTCAAATACATCGCCACCGCTAACTGTGAAGACAAAGCATCTGGATCTGGATTCACATGCGTCGCGACAATAAAAACTCGATGCCTGCTAAAACTTTCGAGAATCTTTGAAAAATTCATTGCCTCTCCTTAAATTACTCAACATTTTCGCCTGCCTCACGACGTTTAATATTTTCCAGTGTTTGTTCTATCCGATCACTATACTCAATCGATTTGTCATAGTAAAACTGAATATCCGGCGTATACCGCATAATAACTCTTTGTCCTACCAAAAGCCGAACAAATCCTCTTGCTTTTTCAAGCGCTTCACTAACCCCGTCCCGATCACTGCCCAAATAGCTGTAAAAAACTTTGGCATGTTGAAGATCTTTGCTGACCTCAACTCCTGTGACCGTTACAAACTTCAAGCGCGGATCGCGAATCTCCGTCAGAAGAATAACACCAATTTCCCGTTTGATCATTTCATTGATTCTTTTAGTCCGATCCATAAATCAACTCCTTAATTATTAAAACTCATCCCACGCTTAAAAAATGCAAACTCTTGGCCAAAACCATTTCATCTTGATGAGTTTCAACCTTGCCATCAATTTTATTTAATAACACAACATGCAAAACCGCACCCAGTTCGCGCCCCGGCTTAAAACCCAAACCTTTCAAATCTTTACCTGTAATCTGAAGATCAACCAAACGCGATTTTTTTAAAAACTGATCAATGCGACGAGCAATCATACTAACCGAAGTTGTTAAACGAATAAAGTAAATTATTTCCAGATCAACTGGGTCCAAGACCTCATAAACCGCGCTGGGAGACATTCTTGGTATAATCAGTTGATTGCAAATCCTAGGGATTTCAACCATGCCCGACAAACGTAAAATCTCTAAACGTGTAAAGTGAAAAGTTTTTGCGCACTGTTTTATTCTCTGCCCATCCAACTGGGCCCAAAAAGCTAAAAAATAAACTCCTGACCAATCTTTTGCAAAGAAAAAAGGATCTTTTCTTAATCTCAAAACACCTTTGGCTATGCGCGCCAAGGATTTCCAATCAGGTTGAAAATCAGGCGCAATAAAGCCTAATCCTTGCCAATTAGCTAATTGTCTAAGGCATACACCCGGATTTTTCTCAAAAAACAATTTGCGAAATTCAGCGTAGTATCTCGGCGCTTTCACCGTCATTGGCGCTTGCCCAATAATCGCAGCCTTTAGCAAACGCAAAGTCTTTGTTTCCACCTTAAAACCAAATCGCGCCGCAAATCGCGCCGCCCTCAGAATTCGCGTTGGATCATCAACAAAGCTTTGTTTATGCAGAACACGAATCTTTCGATTTTTTAAATCATCATATCCACCATAAAAATCCTGCAGGCGCCCCCAAGTCTGAGGATTTAAAGCAACAGCCAAAGCATTAATCGTAAAATCTCGACGGAATAAATCATTCTCCAACAATCCCGATTTAACAATCGGCAAAGATCCTGGTTGAGGATAATGTTCACTGCGCGCCGTCGAAAAATCCATAACAATGCCATTGACAAATTCAAGAGTTGCTGTTCCAAACTGTTCATAAACCGTCAAACGAGAGTTGTTTTTGTTAGCCAACGTTTTAGCTAATTTTATAGCACATCCCTCAACAACAATATCCCAATCAGAACTTGTTTTATTCAAAAGCAAATCACGCACCACGCCGCCAACCAGATAAGCCCGAAACCCTAAGCATTGCGCCTGCACTCCAACAGTCTTTAAATCAATATAAATTTTCTTATTCAATCTCGATAAATTAACTTTCATAAATTTATCCGCGCGGATGAAATTGTTTATGAACTGTTTTTAACCGGTCGCAATCCACATGCGTGTAAATTTGTGTTGTGGATATATCTGAATGGCCCAGCATTTCTTGGACAGAACGCAAGTCAGCACCGTGCTGCAAAAGATGCGTCGCAAACGTATGTCGCAATGTGTGAGGCTTAATGACTTTTTGAATATTTGCTTTCTTGGCACAATGCTTAATTAACTTCCAAATCCCTTGTCGCGTCATTTTTGTTCCCAAACGGCTTAAAAATAAATCCGACGATAATTTAGTTTTAAGAAATTTTGGCCGCACACTCTCACAATATTTCTTAATAGCTACCCGCGAACGCTGACCAATCGGTATTACGCGCTCTTTGCGTCCTTTCCCCAAACACCGAACATACCCAACATCAAAATTGATATTTTCCACTTTCAAACCGCTTAACTCAGAAACTCGCATCCCGCTGGCGTAGAACAATTCCAAAATCGCTTGATCCCGAATTTGCTGCGGTTTTCGACCAATCGTTGCGCGAATCATCGCGTCAATCTCCTCCTGCGACAAAACATCCGGAACACGTTTCCACAATTTTGGCGTTTCAACAAGATTTGTCGGATCCAGAGGCGCCAAATGTTCCCGAACCAAGAACCGATGAAACATTTTAATCGCCGCTAAACTCCGACAAATGGAACGTGTTGACAAACCCGCATCTTTCTGAAAATAAATAAAATCCGTAATATGTTCCCGCTGAACTTGTTTTACCTCAACAATCTTCTTGTCCAATAAATGTTTTGAATATTTCTCTAAATCACGACGATATGCTACCAGAGTATTCTCAGCTAATCCACGCTCAACCGACATATAATCAATAAAATTATCAATAAGATCTTTCATAAATTTCTCATAAAACTACAAACTATTCGCAATTTTGTTCGGGGCAAATTGATCTTTGATATTACGTCGAAGGGCGCGAATTTTAGATAAAATCATCGTCTGATTACGAAACCCATTAGATTTTTCGAATTCCAAATTCAGCTGCTGAATATCTTGAATATACAAATCTATTTTTTCTTGCGCTGGTTTTTGCAAGAAATCACGCATTCCATTTAATTGTTCTTTTATTTGACCCAAAACATACTGAACTTTTTTTTCATTGGCATTATCTGCAACAATCGTTTCTAATTCACTCTGCCAAACTTTCCATAAATCATAATGCTGCTGATAAATTTGAGCGGCGGTTTTAACAATATCTGGATAATCAATTGGGTCAAGAATCACTGTTGTTTGATTTTCTGCGGCATCAGTCTTTTTCTTGCGAACAAACTTCTTGCGCAAGGGCTCACAACCGCTACCGACCCCCACCGTCACAATCAAAATAACCATAAAAATCCAACGCAAATCACGCAAAGCAAACCTATTCATAAACCATCTCCTTAAATTGTTGAAGGTCTAGAATCTTAACACCCAAAAGAACCGCCTTCTGATACTTTGAACCAGGATTTTCTCCGGCAACAACAAAATCGGTTTTTTGACTAACCGAATCAATCACTTGCCCCCCCAATTCCTTCACCATTTCAGCAGCCTGCAAACGCGACAAACCAGCCAGCTCGCCGGTAAAAACGAACTTCTTGCCATGTAATTTATCAACATGTTCAACAACCACTTCTTGCATATTCAAACCATTTTTTTGTAATCGCGCAATAAGCCGCAATGTCGAACTTTGATGTAGAAATTGATAAACCGACTCCGCCATAATTTCACCAACTTCCGGAATAGCGTCAATATCTTCTTGACTGGCTTTAAACAATTGTTCGAAATTTCCAAAACGCTGCGCGATCATGTATGCAGCTTTTTCACCAATATTATTAATCCCTAAAGCATACAGCAAACGAGAAAAAGATTGGGCTTTGCTCTTTTCAATTGCAGCAAGCAACTTATCCGCTTTCTTATCTTTAAACAACTCTAATTCCAACAACTGTTCTTTTTTTAATTCATAGATATCGGCAAAACTTTTGACCAAGCCCTTATTCAACAATTGCGCAACCACGGCATCGCCCATCCCCTCAATATCCATTGCCTTGCGTGAAGCAAAATGCAATAATCCGCGCTCCAGCTGTTTGGGACAAGACGCATTTAAACACCGGTATAAAACATTATCCAGTTTTAATTTTGCAACCTCCCCGCCGCACGCTGGACAAACCTTGGGGACAACAAATCTTTTAATCTTATCCTTCGCCGGTTCTAAAACCTTAACGACTTTCGGAATCACATCTCCGGCACGCTCAATCAAAACACGAGCGCCGATGCCAATGTCCAATCGTTCGATTTCCGCGAAATTATGCAACGTCACACTGGCAATCGTAACCCCTCCACATTCCACCGGCATCAATTTCGCAACCGGGGTTAATACTCCAGTACGACCAACCTGAACATCAATAGCAGCAACAGTAGTCGTTGCCTGACGTGCGGGGAATTTATAAGCCACAGCCCAACGCGGACTCTTTAAAGTTGAACCCAACGTCGCCTGCTGCTTAAGATCATTAACTTTGATAACAACGCCATCAACCTCATAAGGCAAAGTATCACGATCATTCTGCCATTTTTGACAAAACGCAATAACAGCAGCTTCTTTTGAGCACAAAGAACTTTCAGCATTGACTGAGAAACCATACCTCTTAGCCAAAGATAAAAACTCCCACTGTGTCGCAAAAGGAACACCCCCTTCAATGGCGCCGAAAGAATGAATAAAACACTGCAAATGCCGCGATGCCGTTTCGCGCGAATCCAACAATTTCAAAGAACCGCTGGTCGAATTACGAGGATTTACGAAAATTTCCTGCCCTTGTTCTTTTCGCCTTTTATTCATCAATTCAAACTCTTTGTGCGTCATATAAATCTCACCGCGAACTTCAAGTCTACGAGGCAAAGAGGATTTTGTATCTTGACGTAAATGCAGCGGAATCGAACGAATTGTTTTTAAGTTAGGAGTAATATCCTCACCTTTTACACCATCACCGCGCGTCGCGCCTAAGACGAACGCACCATTTTCATAAATGAGTGACGCACTCACGCCGTCAATCTTTAATTCAACAACAAACTCAACAGCTTGCCCCGACAATCCTTTGGCAATTCGCTTAAACCAATCTTGCAAATCAGCAACTGAATACGTATTATCTAACGACAGCATCTTAGTGCGATGCTCAATGGTTGGCCCCGCGGCACTTACCAGTGCGCCGACTCTTTGAGTCGGAGAATTTTTATCCTTTAAATGAGGGAAGCGCTCTTCCAACACAATCAATTGCTTCAGCAAAGAATCATACTCGCTATCGCTAATCAATGGCTGAGCACGATTATAATAACTTTCATTATGCTGATTAATTTGAACCGTGATCTTCTGAATATCTTGCTTTGCTTGTTTGTCATTCATAATCACATCACACGAAAATCCTTAAATGCTGCAGGAAATCGATCATAAGTCACATCTGTGTCGTCTAAGGATCCTGAAAAGCGCGACTCAATCTGTTGAATCAATTCATTAATCTGTTTTTGTTCTCCCACAGCAATCATTTCAACCCGGCCGTCAGAAAGATTTTTCACCCATCCAACCAAACCTAAATTAGCGGCAAAACGCTGGGTTGTATAGCGAAAACCAACCCCTTGAACAATGCCAGAATAGTAAATATGAACTTGAACTTTCATTGCTAAAAAAACCGTAAAGCAAAGGGATACCGAAATAATAAACCTTGTTTTGCTTTAATCGCAGCGGTAATAACCAAAATCAGATCGGCTAACAAAATACCAATAATCAAAAAGAATCCAATGATAAAAAAACACAACCATCCCGCAATCAATAAAGCGATAAGTACTGTAATTTGAAAACTAGCAGATTCCTTCGCATTCTGCTCCACAAAGGAAGATTCCTCCTTTTTAATCAGCCACACTAAAAGCGGACCAAGAATAGCAACCAAAGGAATCGGCACCAAACCTAAAAGATGCGACAACATCGCCCAATTGCGCTCAATTTCGGCATTTGGCTGAATACTTACTTCTGTCATATTCGCTCCTTTCATGAAAAAATAGTTTACCGGTAGGAAAAACTGCAGAAAAAACATTAAATCTTCTTCAAATCCCACAACCACCATAACTTCTGGTCGGGAAGGTGGGATTTGAACCCACGACCTCAACGTCCCGAACGTTGCGCGCTAGCCACCTGCGCTACTCCCCGAAATAACTATAAAATTTTTCAATCGCGATCTTACCGTTCTTCCAACGATATTCACGAAAACTTTTGCTGCTTTCTAAAAAATGAATTCGGTATTCTAACACAGAACTTTTAATTCTTAACAGCTTTTTTAAGAGCTTGATCGATATCTTCAATAATATCATCAATATGTTCAATACCGACTGATAAACGCACAAAATCCGGAGTAACTCCGGCACTGGCTTGATCTTCTGGCTTTAATTGCGAATGAGTTGTACTGGCCGGATGAATTGCTAAAGTTTTGGCATCTCCAATATTGGCCAAATGAGAAATCAATTGCAGGGAATTAATAAACTTTTTCCCCGCATCCAAGCCCCCCTTAATACCAAATCCAACCAAGGCTCCGGCTCCTTTGGGCAAGTACTTCTTGGTTTTTTCATACTCGCCACTGGTCACAAGTCCTGGATAATTGACCCAAGCAACCTGAGGATGACTCTCCAAAAATTTAGCCACAGCCAAGGCATTTTCACAATGCCGCGGCATGCGCAAATGCAAAGTCTCTAGGCCTTGCAAAAATGAGAATGCATTAAACGGTGACATCGCCGGACCCATCGGCCGCAATAAAGAAACCCGGCATTTGATAATATAGGCAATATTACCAATTGGTTTTAAAGCCTCAACAAAATTCAAATCATGATAACTCGGATCTGGTTCAGCAATTAGTGGAAATTTGCCATTAGTCCAATCAAACCTACCGGAATCGACAATAATACCGCCAATGGAGGTGCCATGCCCGCCAATAAATTTTGTCGCCGAGTAAACCGCAATATCCGCACCAAAATCGAAAGGACGAAAAATATACGGAGTTGCCGTATTATCAACAATCAGAGGAATACCATTTTCATGCGCTATTTTGGCTAAAGCTTCAACATCCAAAACATTAAGTTTGGGATTACCGACCACTTCCGCAAAAATCGCTTTCGTTTTAGGTGTGATTGCTTTTTCAAAATCTGCCAAATTGGCAGAATTTACAAAATGCACTTTGATACCCATGCGTTTAAACGTATGGCGAAATAATGTATGCGTCCCACCATAAAGATTATCTGCAGAAACAATTTCATCACCACATTGAGCGATATTCATAACCGCGATCATAATTGCTGACATGCCGCTAGCAAGAGCCAAGGCCCCTACTCCACCGTCTAATGCCGTCATCCGTTTTTCTAAAACGTCGGTCGTCGGATTCATTAATCGCGTGTAAATATTGCCAAATTCTTTCAAAGAAAATAGATTGGCCGCATGGTCTGTATCCCGAAACAAATACGATGTTGTTTGATAAATAGGCACCGCCCGCGCTCCCGTTGTTGGGTCAGCTTCTTGTCCGGCATGCAAAGCCAGGGTTTCGGCTCGTAATTGCTTATCAATCTTACTCATTAAAAACCTCCTCAAAGTAATAATTTATCGCGTTAAACTTCTTTAACTCCAAAACCAATTTCTGCTTCTGCCACCACTTTATCATTGACAAAAGCTTGCGTTTTTAAAAACCCTGCTCGAGCAAGCAATTTGACCGTCGTCACTTCAATCTTCAATTGATCGCCCGGAATAACCGGACTTTTAAACTTAGCTTCTACCCGAGCTAAATAATAAATCAAATTTTTTCCTTGGCAGTTTTTACTATAATAAAAATAAATACATGCCGCCTGCGCCATCGCCTCAATAATAAGTACGCCCGGCATCACTTTTTCATCGGGGAAATGGCCGACAAAATAGGGTTCATTGACTGAAACATTTTTCAGCGCGACAAGCTTTTCATTTGGTCGCAAATCTAAAACCTTATCAATCAAAAGAAACGGAAAGCGATGTGGAATCACTTTTTGAATATCTTGAATATTTAGCTCCATATATCTTTCCTCTCATTTTCGCCTTACCAATATCTAACATCCATTTTAACCCCTGGATTCCCGCTAAAAGCCCACCACAAAACATTGGTGGGTAAAATCGCGGGAATGACGGACGGGGCCACCCCCCAACATCCAACTTCCTACTCCAACCACCAACGTCTAACCTCTAACCACTAACGACCGAGGACGCAACGTCCGAGGGAGTGCCGAGCCCTCCGTGGCGAGGCCCCCTAGCCACCTGTTTCTATCTCATCGTCAAACCGCCATCAATTGCAATAATTTGTCCTGTAATATATGCGGCAGCAGGACTCAGCAAAAACTTCACACAATTGGCAACTTCTTCAGCCTCCCCCATCCGCCCCAAGGGAATCGTTTTTAAAATTTCTTGCTTGCGTTTCTCATCCATCTCATCAGTAATATTTGTTCTAATCAACCCTGGCGCCACGGCATTGACGCGAATTCCATACAGCGAAACTTCTTTGGCTAAAGCTTTAGTAAAAGCGTTCATCCCACCTTTGGTCGCCGAATAATTAACTTGTCGAGGCAAACCCGTAATCCCACTGACCGAAGAAATATTAATAATATCGCCACTGCGCTGTTTAAGAAAAGTTACAATACAGGCACGCGCTGCATAAAACATTCCGTCCAAATTGGTGTTCACAACGTCACCCCACTCTTCATCACTCATCAGCATCAAAGCTTTGTCGCGCACAATCCCGGCATTATTAATCAAAATATCCAAACGGCCAAACTTCTCTTTACTCTTTGCAATCCATGCTTTGACCGCTGCACTGTCTCTGATATCGACACAACTGGCCTGACAACGAACTCCCAAAGCTTTGACTTCTTTCTCCAAAGCGGTCGCACTGTCCTGACTTTTTTGAAAATTAAAAACCACATCACATCCTTCACATGCCAACATCAATACAATCTCACGCCCGATTCCCCGCGCCCCGCCTGTGACAATCGCAACTTTATCTTTCAATAATTTGGCCATAATGAAAACTCCTAACTGACAAATAACAAACAATTAATCCACATACTTGCGCAAGACCATGCAAGAATTCGCCCCACTGGGCGCAAATCCAACCACCAAAACATTCTTTAAATTCGCTTTCACACTGGTGTTAGCAATAATATTTAAATCACAATCTGGGTCAGGAACCTGATAATTGATCGTCGGCGGAATAAAATTCTCATATAAAGCCCCCAAAGCTGCCGCTGCCGAGAATCCCCCGGTGACACTATAACATTCGCCAACCATAGACTTAACCGAACTAATCGGAACTTTTGAAGCATAACTCCCAAAAATTTCCTTAATCGCGGCACATTCAATTTTATCAGCCGCAACCGTCGAATTCGCATTCGCACAAATATAATCGATATCTGTCGTTAAAAGTCCCGCGTTATCCAAAGCTTCTTTAATCGCAATTTTCAGACCCGTCGCCCGCGGATTATATTTATGCAAACGAAATGGATCAAAACAATACCCAAACGACGCAATTTCACCCAAAATCCGCGCCCCACGTGCTTTAGCATGTTCGTAATCTTCCATACAAAAAAGACACGCCCCTTCACCAAAAGTAATCCCGTTGCGTCGTTTATCAAAAGGACAATTGACAAATTGTGATCCTTCTTTAGCACCAGAAATAAATTTTAACGTATGAAAACCAAAATACGTATGCCAGCACAATTCTTCGACACCGCCAGCATAAATCACCTTGGCCCGATCCCATTGCAAAAAATTATACGCATAACTCATCGCATCCAAAGCGGCAGTAAATCCAGTGGATATCGTCGTGTTAAACCCTTTGATTTTGTGCCAAATCGAAACTTGGCTGGCTGGTGAGTTAATGACAGTATTGGGAAATAAAGCAGGATTAACATACCGAGGGCCTTCGCGCAATGTCACTTCATCAAACTCAGCAATACTCTTCAAACTACCCAGCGTTGTGCCAACCGAAACACCCACATCATCTGTATTTTCTTCAGTAATTATAAAACCACTATCATCAATAGCCAGTTTGGCCGACGAAACCATCAACTTGGTGCTGCGGTCCAGCGTGCGTAAACCCTTTTTGCCCATATAGGTTGTGGCATCAAAATCAATGATTTCTCCGGCAATATCAACATTGAATTTTGACGCATCAAAAAGGGTAATTGGACGATAACCAACACGTCCTTCTTTGAGTCCTTGCCAATACTCTTGCCGGCTTTTGCCAACGCCGTTCAAAATTCCCAAACCGGTAATGACAATACGTTTTGACATAGCAACGATTATACTCAAATTCGATATAATTAACAATACTCCATAACATTAAGAATACTTCAGACCTCGAGTCATTCCTTCAAAGCGAGTTCCGCAGCCCAGCAGGTTATCTGTAAGTCTTTTTAATTTTGAATAAGCGACTAGCGCGAGGACTGTTTGAGCGTTGAAGGGATGGCCCGAGGTTTGAACAAATTCCCCTATCGCAAAAGATATCTGGCAAGAATATCCGTCTCCACATTAATCTTATCCCCCATCTTTTTCTTGCCAAAGTTTGTAATTCTTAAAGTTGCGGGAATCAAATAAACCGTAATACTTTGCTTTTTAACCCGACCAACCGTCAAGCTAATCCCATCCAATGTCACCGACCCTTTCGCAACAAGGTAGCGCATAAATTTTTTGGGTGGAAAAATCTCGAATTCAACATAATTGGGAAGTTGAATAATACGCTCAATCGTTCCCACACCGTCAACATGCCCCGTCACAAAATGCCCACCAAAACGACTATCTGCCTTCATAGCGCGCTCCAAATTCACGCAAGCGCCAGCTTTAAGATCACATAATGTCGTAGCCTGCAAAGTTTCTTTCATCAAATCAAAACTCAAAATCTTTCCTTTGCGACCTGTAACAGTTAAGCAAACCCCATTAATTGCAATACTATCACCATTATTGGTGCCCGCAACAACCTTGTCCGCTTTAACACTCAAGACATAAAGATTCTCCCGACGAACAAGCTCTTGAACTGTCCCCTGCTCCTCAATAATTCCTGTAAACATAAACCCTCACCCTTATTTAATGTAAGCTTCTAATAATAAATCATCGCCAATATGACGATAAGTCAGTTTGTGCAAATTCACGGTGCGATTTAGCTGCACCGTCTTAAGCCCATCAATAGAACTGACCGCACCTTGATCACCGATAATCTTGGGAGCAATAAAAACCAAAACTTTATCCACCAATTTTTCTTTAAGTGCCGACCCAATGACCTGCCCGCCACCCTCAATCAAAATCTTAACCATTTCTCGTCGTGCCAATTCTTTCAACAACCACTTCAAATCAACTTTATTGTTTTTTTGCGGACAAACAATAATTTCAACACCGCGTTTTTCTAAGAGAACGCGTTTCTTCAAACTTGCTTTTTGCGTGGTCGCCATTAAACAATCCTGCGCTTTGGTTTTCTTGAAAAGTTTCGCACTCAAGGGAATCCGTAAAGAAGAATCCACGACAATTTTCTTTAAAGACTTTCTCGTTGCATTCAAACCCGGGTTATCTTTCAAAACCGTATTAATTCCCACTAAAATCGCATCAAATTCATTGCGCAAATCATGCGCATATGTTCGAGAAGCTGCCGAGGTAATCCATTGCGATTCACCTGTTCGAGTTGCTATCTTGCCATCCAATGTTTGTGCTGTTTTCGCCACTATGAAAGGCATTTTATATTTTATGTATTTTACAAATGATTCATTCATCTGAAAAAGCGTATCTTGCAAAACACCAACTTTTACCTTAACTCCAGCTTTACGTAATTTTGCAATCGATTTGCCTTTGGTCATAGGATTCGGGTCTATCATCCCTATGATAACTTCCTTGATGCCGCTTTGCAAAATAGCATTCACACACGGTGGGGTACGACCAAAATGAAAACAAGGCTCTAGAGTCACATAAAGTTTTGCACCCTTCAAATTCTGCTTCGTCTTTTCTAATGCGATAATCTCAGCGTGCGGACCACCACGATGATGATGAAAACCCTGCGTTATAATTTTGCCGTTTTTCACAATCACCGCGCCAACCATCGGGTTAGGAGAGGTCGTTAATCGACCCTTGAGGGCCAATTGATAGGCGATCTTCATAAAATCAAGATCATTCATAAAAGTCATTCGCTATTATTAATTTCTTTTGCCCGTACCCGCAACTGCTCTACGAGCTCGTCCTAAAAAGGACTCACTCGATTTTATCTCTACACTAACTACGCACATTATTCGCTTGATCTTTTTGCCCGTACCCGCAACTGCTCTACGAGCTCGTCCTAAAAAGGACTCACTCGATTTTATCTCTACACTAACTACGCACATTATTCGCTTGATCTTTTTGCCCGTACCCGCAACTGCTCTACGAGCTCGCACGGAATACGTTTTTTGCCAATCCAAGTATTACTTTTATTCTTACCATGAGCATCAGAACCGCCCGTCATCGCCAATTTATATTTTCGCGCGAGCCCTTCATAATAAAAAATTGTCGCATCAGGGCAATTTGGATAATACACTTCAATGCCACCTAAACCTTGATCAACAAAACCGGCAATCAATTCATCCCTCTTGGTTACCATCGGGTGCGCCATAACCGCAACCCCACCCGCTTGACGAATCAAAGCAATCGCTTCTTTGGGAGATTGCTGATGTTTAGGAACATAAGCCTGACATTGATCACCAATATATTTATCAAACGCTTGCCAAGGACTGTTGGCCCAACCCTGCTTAACCAAAGCCGCAGCTAAATGTGGACGCCCTAAAGCATCCGACTGAGCTTCTGCTTTAATGTCTTCAAACGAAAGATTATCAATACCCTGTTTCTTTAAATTTTCAATCATGGCATTAATCCGAGCAAACCGCGTCGCACGAAATTCCCCCAATTTTTGTACTAACAAGGCATTGTCAGGATCCATAAAATAACCCAATATATGAATATCTTTATCCTGCACTTGCGTTGAAAGTTCAATGCCAGCCACGACTTCAATTCCCCATTCAACACCAGCTGCTTGAGCGCTCTTTACAGCCGCCATAGTATCATGGTCGGTAATAGAAACACAGGAAAGCCCTGCATGACAAGACTCCTCAACCACTGCCTCTGGAGAAGCACTACCGTCAGAAAATGAGGTGTGCATATGCAAGTCAGCGAAATGGTTCACAGCTTCTGTCTTAAAGCAATAACTTCGGTTTTGTGGATTTTGTCTAAGATACCGTTGACAAATTTACTGGATTCAAGGTCACCGTACTTCTTAGCCAACTCTACGGCTTCATTAATACTGACTTTAGGCGGGATATCCAAACAATAAAAAAATTCAAAACAACTCATTCGCAAAATATTTCGGTCGATGATCGCCATGCGTTTTAACTGCCAATTTGTTGCATAAGAAGAAATCTTAGCATCAATCGAGTTAAGCTCTAAAGAAACACCATAAACCAACCGGACAGCAAATTCCTTGGTTTCCTTATCAACTTCAACAGAATCATCTTCATCATCACTAATCAAATCAGAGTTCCAAAACTCCTCAACCGTCGCTTCAACAGACCGAACCGTCGCATCCTTCTGATAAAGAATTTTTAAAGCACACTCGCGAGCAAAACTACGTTTTCTCATATTTTAAAATGCAACACTACCCAAATATTAATAATCTAAAACAGAACAAAATCAAATTTTCGATAAAACATTAACCATTGCAACTGCAACACGTGCAGCTTCAGAACCCTTATTGTCATTTTTATCATCTGAACGGCTCAGCGCCTGCGCTATAGTATCCGTCGTCAAAACTCCAAAAACAATGGGCTTGCGCGTATCTAAAGAAACCTTCATAACTCCAGCAGCTGCTTGCTGGGCAATCAGCTCAAAATGCAATGTTTCTCCGCGAATCACTGCACCCAAACAAACCACAGCATCAATATTCTTTTTACGAGCCAAAACAGATGCCGCCACCGGAATTTCAAAAGCACCCGGAACATGGATCACAGTTATATTCTTTTCAACAATACCTAAATTCAAAAATTCCTTTATACATCCCTGCAATAATCTCAAAATAATTGGTTCATTAAAAGCAGAAACAACAATCCCAAATCTTTGAGTTACTTTTTGCTTCAACTTATTTATTTTTAATGACATAACAAATTACCATTTGACAAATATACCCTAAAAATCACGCTAAAGCAAGATGTCTGTACCACTTACAGAAGGTGGCCCATTTTTTCTTTCTTTGTCTTTAAATAATTCTTATTATGTGCGTTATGAGCAACTTTAAGAGCAATACGTTCAACAACAGCCAAATCATAACCTTCAAGCCCAACAATTTTACGAGGATTATTTGTCAATAAGCGTATCTGCTTAATCCCTAAATCTGCCAAAATCTGCGCACCTATACCATAATCACGCAAATCTGCTGAAAATCCTAAAGCTTCATTAGCTTCAACAGTATCCATGCCTTTATCTTGCAAGTTATAAGCTTTCAATTTATTGATTAACCCAATACCCCTACCCTCCTGACGCATGTATAACAAAACACCAGAGCCATTGGCAGCTATGGCTTTCAAAGAAGCATTCAATTGCGCATTGCAATCGCACCGTTGCGACCCAAAAACGTCCCCGGTCAAACACTCAGACTGGACACGCACCAGCTCAGGAACAGTTCCATCAACTTTACCCATCACTAATGCAAGATGAATAATTTCTTCTACTTTCGACTCATATGAAATCAATGTAAACTCACCATAATCAGTGGGCAAACGCGTTTCAACAACTCGTTCTACTAATCTTTCCGACTTGCGACGATGCTCAATCAAACTGGCTATCGAACAAATTTTAAGGTCAAATTTCTTAGCAAATGCAACAATATCAACTGTTCGCGCCATCGTTCCATCTTCATTCATAATCTCACAAATAACCCCAGCAGGATACAGCTTAGCCAATTTCATTAAATCCACAGAAGCTTCTGTATGCCCAGCGCGCACCAAAACTCCTCCTTTTTTTGCCCGCAAAGGAAACAAATGACCCGGAGCTTCTAAATCACTGGGTTTAGCTTTAGGATCAATTAAAACTTTAACCGTATACGCGCGATCAAAAGCAGAAATTCCTGTCGTAATACCATGAGCCGCATCCACAGAAACAGTCCAACCTGTGTTGCTTAACTTATGAACACTTTGCCCAGAAAAGAGATCTTTCATCGGATGTAAACCCAATTGATCCAATCGATTTTCTTCCATCGGCACACAAATCAAACCTCGCGCATTCTTCGCCATAAAATTGATAATTTCCGGTGTGATAAACTCCGCGGCAACCAATAAATCACCTTCATTCTCACGTCCTTCATCATCCATCACCACAACCATTTTGCCTGTTTGCAAATCCTTTAAAACTTCCGCAATCGAATTAAACATGCGCTCACCTTTTGTCTGGTCAAACATTATCAATAAAAAATCCCGAAAAGCTTTCGGGATAATAACGCAACGACCTAGACTCCATCGAAAAAAATCGATAAAGAATAGAATAAATCCTTATCTAACAGTCATTTAAATAAGGAAATGTTTTCGTTGCTTTCTCCCATCTAGGCTTTGTATCCGCTTAATTGCAACGGACATCCGCATCAAATGCGGAACTATTGGCCCGGGAATCTCACCCGATCTGCATCGCTTAAAATCAACAATGCTCGTAGGCTTACCTCAGAGGAAAAGACTTAAGGATCACTACCAGCTGGGACTTTCACCCATGCCTCGTGTCAAAACCCACGAGACTTCCCGAAAGCTAATTTGGGTAATATATTAGAAATGCTATCACTTGTCAAGAACACAGGCTTGGTTAATTTTGTCGATATTTCAAGCGGATCATCTGCGGATTTCCCACATTTCCTTCAAATTAACAAACTCATCTTGTAAAAAAGCTCCCCCGGCTGTCCTGACCGGATCTAAAACACTTTCCTGAGCACTAAAGTTTTGTAAAACATAGCTTTGCGCTCCGGCAACAAGGTGTGCCAATTTCAAAAAATCCGTATTTCCCAATAATGACTTAACTATCGTCGTTCGAAATTGATGTTGAATTCCTGAGCCCTTGATGATCGCAATGCTTTCTTCAATCAATTTTGTCGAAACTGGCACCCCAGCTAATTTCTCATAAGCTTCTAAAGGCGCCTTTAAATCCATCGCAATAAAATCCACCAAATTCTCTTGAATAACTTCCCTTAAAACATCCGGCCGGCTGCCATTGGTGTCCAGCTTTACCGGATAACCCAAATGTTGAAGGCGACGCAAAAATTCCAATAAATCTTTGTGCAGAGTCGGTTCCCCTCCCGTAATCACAACACCTCCCAACACATCCTTGCGCTTAGCAAGAAAGCTGATGACCGCCTCCTCAGGAATAACAGCCTGAAAACAGGAAGGGATCACCAGCTCTTTATTATAACAGTACGGACAACGAAAATTACATCCCTGCGTGAAAACTACCGCGGCTGTTTTCCCAGGATAATCAACCAAAGATAGTTTGATTAAACCGCCGATTTGCATATTTTATACGTTTGACGATTCACAAACTCTTCTTTCTTACCATTATTCCACTGTTTAACCGGGCGCAAATACCCCACAACTCGCGAATACACTTCACACTCCGTCTCACACTTTGTGCAAAACTTATGCTCACCGGCCACATAACCGCAATTAGGACAAATGCTAAATGTCGGCGTAATTGTAAAATACGGTAAATGATATTTTTCACATACCGTCTTAATGAGTGTTTTCAAAGCCGTTGTATTTTCAATTCGCTCGCCAACAAAAAGATGCAACACTGTTCCACCTGTATATTTAACCTGCAGATGATCTTGAATATCCAAGACTTCAAAAACATCATCAGAATAATTCACAGCCAAATGAGTGGAATTGGTATAAAAAGGCTCTCGTCCCTGACGATACAACTCTTCATTAGCACAAATGATTTCTGGGAAAGTTGCTTTATCAAGCCTGGCCATACGATAAGAAACACCTTCAGCAGGCGTTGCTTCAAGATTGTAATAGTCTCCAGTTTCCTTTTGAAAATCAATCAACTTGGCTCGCATGTGGTCAAGGATACGTCGACTAAACTCTTGTCCTTTCAAGCTGGCAATAGATTCCCCAAAAAGATTAAGGCATGCTTCATTCATACCAACCAAACCAATAGTTGAAAAATGATTTTTCCAGTATTCATCAAATCGTTGTTTAACATTTCGCAAATAAAAACGCGCATAAGGGTATAAACCATTCTCAGTAAACTCCTCAAGAACCTTACGTTTAATTTCCAAACTGCTTTTAGCTAACAACATCAATTTATCTAGACGAGCGATGAATTCTTCTTCTGATTTCGACAAATATCCCAAGCGCGCCATATTAACCGTCACAACACCCGCCGAACCAGTCAAAGGTGAAGCACCAAAAAGCCCGCCCCCGCGACTACGTAATTCCCGATTATCAATTCGCAAACGACAACACATGCTGCGCGCATCTTCAGGGCTCATATCAGAATTCACGAAGTTAGCAAAATACGGCACTCCGTACTTTGCAGTAATTTTCCAAAGAAGGTCAATATTCTCATTGTCCCAATCAAAATCTTTCGTGATATTGTAAGTCGGAATCGGAAAGGTGAAAACACGGCCCTTGGCATCGCCTTCTAACATCACTTCTAAAAACGCACGATTAAAGAGATCCATCTCCGCTTGAAATTCACCATAGGTGCATTGTTGCGCAACCCCACCAAGAATAACAGGCTGATCACGATAATAAGAGGGAACATTTAAATCGAGGGTAAGATTTGTAAAAGGCGTTTGAAATCCAACGCGCGTCGGGACATTCACATTAAAAATAAATTCCTGCAAAGCTTGTTTGACGTCCGTGTATTTCATTTTATCAAAACGAACAAACGGCGCCAAAAGAGTATCAAAATTTGAAAACGCCTGAGCACCAGCTGCTTCCCCTTGCAAAGTATAAAAGAAATTAACAATCTGCCCTAAAGCACTGCGCAAATGTTTAGCCGGAGCTGACTCCATCTTTCCTGATGCGCCTTTAAATCCTTCTTTCAAAAGGTCCTGCAAATCCCAACCGACACAATAAACACTCAACAAACCTAAGTCATGAATGTGCAAATCCCCATTTTTATGCGCTTCCTTAATCTGCGGCGTATAAATCTTATTGAGCCAATAGGTTTTTGTAATCTCCGTCGATATGTAATTATTTAAACCTTGCAATGAATAAGCCATATTGCTGTTTTCATTCACCTTCCAATCCGCTTGCCCGAGGTATTTATCAACCAGTTCAACCTTGTCTTTAAGCGCCAACTCTCGCAATTTCGCATGTTGATCACGATAAATAATATAAGCCTTAGCAGTCTTTCGGTACGGAGAAGTCAGCAGAACTTCTTCGACAATATCCTGAATATTTTCAATACTGAGTGTTTGCTGAGCATATAACTGATGAATAATATTCACAACACGAACAGTCAAATTTTGTGCGACATCCTGATTAAACTCACCTGTTGCTTCTCCAGCTTTACGAATCGCCGCCATAATCTTTTGCGAATCAAAATCTTCCGGCTTGCCATTTCGTTTAACGATGCTAATCAATGTTTGTACTGGCCCCATTCAAAAACCTCCTGTCAAAGATCTTTAATGATTAATCTCCCCAATTTGCAAAACCATATTACACACAATATATTGTACGTAAATACGTAATTATACTTACATATTGTGCTTGTCGGCGCTATTGTTCTTCCGGCACCCACAAAAAAACCATCGCCTTATGAGCGATGGTCTTGTAGAAAAACAAAATTACTATTTTAAACTTTTCTTTACTGTTGTCGATTTAACGCTTTTACCAGCAATATAATGCTTAACCCATCCCGCCGAAAACTTAGCCATCCAATCATCAGCGGCTTTTTCAAATCCAATATCATAGCCAGATTTTTCACTCTCAATCCACAAATGACGCTTGATCTCTTCAATAACGCGGGGATCTTTCAACAATTCTTCTCGACTAACCTTAGCCATACCAACAGCTCCGTTATGATTAAACAATGCTGATAGAATTTTTTTCATGCGGCCCCCCTTCTTGGCCCGTAAGGCCCCCGCTGATAAATTGAATTAGAACAAATCGTATTGCAACTTTGTGCTTATTCTAAGCATAATCTATTGAGAAATCAAGACTTTCAGATAAAAGATACCTTGCCATAGTACTGCTTTTCATTTTTTTATTGAACCAAAACATATTTTCACCTATTGTAAATACATCTACAAAGCTAAAACTATGACATTACTTAATAAACTCGAAAGCGATTCTATCTACATTATTCGCGAAGCGTATAGTCGATTTGGCAATATCGCACTGCTCTGGTCAATTGGTAAAGATTCAACAACTTTGTTATGGCTCTGTCGTAAAGCTTTTTTTGGCCAAATCCCTTTTCCCGTTTTACATATTGACACAAGTTATAAATTTAAAGAAATTTATTCATTTCGCGAAAAATACGCCAAACACTGGAACTTAAATCTACTCGTCGAAAGAAATGATCTTGCCTTAGCCAATGGAATGAACAATACTCAAGGAAAATTTATCTGCTGCGACAAGCTCAAAACACAAACTCTCAAATCCGCGATTCAAAAATATAATTTTCAAGCCATCTTACTGGGCATTCGTCGTGACGAACATGGTATTCGCGCCAAAGAAAGATTTTTCTCACTACGCAATGCTGATCAACATTGGAATTATGGCACTCAAGCACCAGAGCTTTGGGATCTTTATCAAACCAAATTATCGACAGACCACCACTTTCGCGTGCACCCGCTTTTAGGCTGGCGAGAAATTGATGTTTGGAATTATATCCAGCAAGAAAAGATTCCCGTCACTGATTTATACTTCTCGAAAAATAAAAAACGTTTCCGTTCCATTGGCTGTGAACCTTGCTGCGCGGCCGTTGTTTCTGGAGCAAATTCCTTAAAGAAAATTATTAAGGAACTACAAATAACAAAAACTTCTGAACGCAGCGGACGAGCTCAAGATAAAGAAGATTCTTACAATATGCAAAAATTACGCAGCCTCGGATATATGTAATGACAGGAAAATTTGATCAATTAAAAATTGCTATTTGTGGTCATATTGACCACGGAAAATCAACATTAATAGGACGTCTGCTTTTAGACACCAAATCTCTGCCAAAAGACAAACTGAAGGAGCTTCATATTATTGGCAAAACTTTCGGCGAAGCAACACAATTAGCTCACTTGTCTGACCATCTTAAAGAAGAACGGGATCGCAATATCACGATCGAAACGACTCAAGTATTTTTTAAAACTCACAAACGCCCCTATTGCTTAATCGATACGCCCGGCCATCTAGAATTTATTCGCAACATGTTAACAGGCGCCAGCCAAGCAGAAGCCGCTTTATTACTAATTGATATCAATGAGGGCATTGCCCAGCAAACTTATCACCACGCCTATCTTCTCAAACTCCTCGCGCTACCCAACATCATTCTTTTGGTCAATAAAATGGATTTAGTGAATTATTCCCGAACAGCATTTGAAAGAACCAAAAATGATCTCCTAGGGCTATTTTCAAGACTTAAAATAAAATCTTCAAACATCATCCCAATAAGCGCTCTGCAAGGAGACAATATTTCTTGCAGCTCCAAGAAAATGCCCTGGTATCATGGGGCCCACGTCCTTAGCGTGCTGGACGCAATATCCAATGCTGACAATACCCTCTCCAAAAAAGATTTGTGCCTGCCGGTTCAGGATATTTACAGCATAAATGATAAAAATATTGTCGTCGGGCGTATAGCCGCCGGTAAAATTCACCAAGGACAAGAAATTACTGTTCTACCAGAAGGGCAAACAACAACTGTTAAAACTATTGAAATCTTTGATAATAAAATTACCTCCGCAAGTGAAGGTAAAAATATTGGACTAACATTAACCACACAAACATCAATTCACCGCGGGAATATTCTTTGCGCCTCTAAGCTCGCACCTGAAAGAACAATATCTTTTCAAGGCAATATTTTCTGGCTAAGCTCTAAAGAACTGATTTTAGGTCAATCCGTTACTGTGCATTGTTCAACACAAGAATTTTGTTGTACTGTTACAAATATCATTGAAATCATCGATCCCACAAATTTAACAATCATTAAGAAAAACGCACAATCCTTAAAACAAAATCAAGCCGCGATTATTGAGTTTACTTTAACAACACCTGCTGTTTTAGAAAAACACTCTCATATACCAGAGCTGGGTCGTTACACGATTGAAAACAATCATGAACTTTGCGCAGCCGGAATAGTTTTGTCAACCACATGAAAATGATGCGCAAAATAAAAAAACTTCCACTATCCCTATACTTGCTGATTTTACTTCTCATCCCTAATAAAGATTTAAAACCCCTTTACGCCGCAAATTCAGAGAACTCTGCCGCACAAGCAGATTATGTCAAGACCATGATGGCTTTGCCTTATTTGCAAGGTTATTTTAAAGCGCCAACAAAAACCAATGTTACTTTATACAATCGCGGCCTTACTCAAAAAGGATACAACCTTTATTCTTCTGGTCATGCCGCCTATGCCGCCTTAATTGATATGAAAGGTCACCTTCTTCACGAATGGGCCTATGATCTAAAAAAAGTTTGGCCAAATAAAACAACAGAGGAAACAACTCCTTTCTGGGAAAATATTTATCTTTTTCCCAACGGCGACTTGCTGGCAATTTATCACAATGGTGGAATTATCAAAATCAATAAGGACTCCCAGCTCTTGTGGTCTTACGAATGCACAGCCCATCACGACATCGATGTCGATAACAACGGGAACGTTTATACCCTAACCAATGATTGGATCAAATTGAAAACAGGAGTACTGATCATTGACAATGCCATTCTTATGCTTTCGCCCGAAGGAAAATTTATTAAAAAAATTTCTTTTCTGCCAATGATGCATGCTTCACACAATTCCAGCGTCGAACAACTGCTCAAGCGGGTTGTTGGAATGGCCTTAAACGGCACACAAGATGTCTACCACACCAATACATTACAAATCATCGATGAAAAAAGCGCATCTCCAAATTCGCCAATCTTTAAAAAAGGAAACATCTTGATTTGCAGCCTAACCTTAAGCACTATTGCCATCATCGATCCTAATCAACAAGAAATGATTTGGGTCGCTGGCCCTCGACTTTGGATCGAAGGCCAGCACAATGCGACACTTCTGCCCAATGGAAACATTCTGACTTTTGATAATCATTATCAAAACCAAAAGGATCATTCCCGCGTTTTAGAATTCACGCCCTTATCAAAAAAGATTGCTTGGGAATATAAAGAGGCATCTTTGTTTACTGATACCCATGGTTCACAACAAAGACTTACCAATGAAAATACATTAATTATCGAAACCAACAAAGGCCGCGTCATTGAAGTAACAAAAAACAAAGACATCGTATGGGAGTTTCTTAACCCTCACACGACAGGTACGAATCATGATCTCATTGCCGCTATCTTTGCAATGTATCGCATTGATCCGGCATCGACAACTTCTTGGCTACAAAATTCTTCTGCCGATGGGATTTAAAAGTCTTTAAAATTAATCAACGAAAAGCGATTGGCCATCAAAATCAAAAGATTGTATTTCCTTAGAGGAAAATCCTAATAAATGCAGAATTGTAGGACTTAAATCCATAATGGACGGTTCAACTTTTTCAATAGGTCTATTTGAAAACACAACGCCATCGACGAGTTTTGCATCAAAAAGATGCGATCCTGACCATTTGCGCAAATTATCTTCAATTAACTCCTGAGGCACCGCACCCAAAGCTGTTTGCCACGAAGCGCCATATCCCACATTAAATCCAACAATCAAATCCGGGCCATGCTTTGCGACATAAGGACCGCTGTACACATCTTGCTCTTGATAAACTTTGCTCACAACAGGCTGTTTAAACTTGGGGTCTTCCCACGCTTCTAACCCTCGAACAATTTGATCTTTCAGTTGCGCTTTTTCAACCCCCGAATGAACAATACCTGCGGATTCACGCCCTAGTTCATTAATATAGATTGAGCCAAAACCAATCGCATAGGCTTTTGTCTTTGACCAATCAATGCTTTTTAATAACGGTTCCCCTGTCAAAGCCCCCGCATCCTTTAACTCCAACAAACCCTGCTCTCGCAACCAACTGTTCAAATGCACCGTTCTACGATAGGTGTCAAATCCATGATCAGACAAAACCAACAAAGTGTCCTGCGGCCCAACCTGCTGCATCACTCGTCCCAAAATCTCATCCATTTTCTCATACCATGTGTTGATCATATTCCGATACTCCGACGACGCTCCAGGATCATACAATGGATGTCTGGGATCAAGATACCGCCAAAACATGTGCTGGATAATATCAGGATCTTCAAAATAAAAATAAAAAACACCCTTTTCAAACTTTTTCAATTCCACAGATAACATTTTTTCCCGTTCCTGCAAAACATCATTCACCTGCTCAAGAAACTGATTTTCATCCAAACGCTTTTCATTTAAAGACCAAGTGTCAAACGGCATCCCTTGCGTATGAAAAAGACCGATTTCCTGACTTAACGTTCTGCTATAAGCAAATGGGAAAGAAATTGGGAAAAAAGGATCGCGCGGGTCAATATTAAAAGGACTGACATATAACTTCAGCTGCGGGTCTGTTTCAACAACAAAAAACTTAAAAATCGCTTTAGCCTTGCGAAACAAGCCCAAGTCAAAAACAATCTCCTGCCACGAACTCCATTGTCCTTTAGCAACGAGCACTTTCTTACCTTGAAACTCAATTTCAATTTGATCAACGTTCGGAAAGGTCATTTTAAAAGGCACTTGAACATTTTCCACTTGACCGCTCAAACGAGAGACCCGCGGTCCAACAAAATAATTCACTATCAGCGGCGACTTCTTAACATAAAAAACTTTACCTCCGCTGGTATCGACATTATTTTCCTGCTCGGAAGTATAAAAAGAGAATGTTCCTTCCGTCCCAAGAATATCCGGCACGCCCATCCCCGACAACATTTTTCCATAAACTCGATCTGGAGGAAAAGAAACCGGACAACCCAAAATAACCGTTGGTATTTTCTTTTCAGAAGTATATTGCCAAAAGCGCTTGGCTTTCAAAACAGGTTTAGCAACGGCATTTTGAGTATTAGACAAAGACAAAGATAATGAATAATCTTTAGGATCACGCACAATGAAATCAAAAATCCCATTCTTCCCAGGATTTTTACCCGTCGAAAAAGCGCTCCACGCCACCGGAGATTCTGGCGGAATTGTCGTCCGCAAATGCCGATACCCACCAGCGACTTTTAATTTGGCAAAATTCTTTAATTTTCCAGCTGCCATCAGCGGCTCCATAATCCGCGGACTTAAAGCATCAAATCCAATAATAATCACTTTCTTATCAACAACCTTATTGGGCTTTTTCATGAATACAAATCCTGCGATTATGGTCAAAATGCCAATAACCAAAACAATAAAACCTACCTTATGTCTCTTGAAAAAACGAAATATCTTCTTGAAGAAAAATAAACAACTGCTAAATAAACCTAAAGCAAATGTCAGCAATATCCCACCCAAACTTGCCACAGTATATCCAGTCCCCGGATCAATATAACCAAAAATCATTGCTCACCAAAATATATGTCGCATAAAACCAGCATCACCATCAGCATTTATTCTAACTCTAGAACAATGTGTTGATCACCTTTACTTAACGTAACCGCCAACGGCGTAATCGCTATAACTTCATACCCTTCAACTTGCTGACCAACTCGAACATTTTGATCATTAATCACAGCAGCGGAATTTCCAGGCTCATAAAAAATCCCTGCCAAATACAACTCCCCCAACTTCCGGCGCGAAGAGATTGTCGCCCGAGAAAAAGGATCGCGATATGTCGCCAACTTTTTCGATTCCGCCTGAAGCTTTAAATAAAATGGCACCGCCGGCAAATCAGAATCCCCAACTGAAACAACAGAAATATCTTTCGGAGCCTGCTGAGTCTTAATTCTTCCAGTAGCAAGCCAAAGCACCAGGAAAATCAAAACGCCGACAATGACAATCAATTGGATCTTATCTTTTTTGGTCAATACCATTTTCATGAAAGCAAATAAATATTCAATTCAAAACTAATAATCAACTGTCCTGGCATTTGTGTATCTCGAATAATAACAAAGCGACGAATCGTAAAATAAGGCAACTGGGTTTCTAGCCGGTCAATAAATGCCATAACATTCTTAAAACTTCCTTTCATTTCCACCGCAACAACAACACTGCGACATGTCAAACCCTCAACCACAAACGGCTGGTTAAGCTCATCGACGACATCAATAGCAGGCTGTGACTGCATCAATGTAACAGCCAGTTTCAACTGTCCGGCGGTTTTAGCAATCGTTTTTAATGCTTCCTTTTCTTGAGTCGGGAATTTTGCCTTCAAAGCCGAAACTCGATCACGAAAAATGTGAACACGCTCAGCTATGGATTTATCATTTTCCATTAAAGAATCCAAGGCTTCAATTTTAGCTTGCATCATAACTAATTCAACCCGTTTAGCCGCAACATCACGCTCAAGAGGCAAATACCAAAAAAATATTGCCATAAAAACAACTGCAAACATCACCCCAAAATAAGCGAATATCTTTTTGTAGTCTTTACACATCATCTTAAACTCCAGAGGCCACAACACAGCTGATTTCAAACTGATCAAATCCAGCGTTTTTCTTTGTTGATAAAAGTGTCGCTGAAAAAAACAAATTAGATTCATCAAGCCGCTGAACAAAATCAATCAGCTGGTTTTGCCCCTGTCGGCTCATCGACGCAATCAATGAACCGGAAATCTTAACCTCTTTGGTCGATTGATCAAAATGGATTTGATCCAAAATAATCCCTTCAGGAATGACATCACTAACAACCCTCAAAACCATATCTCCGGGAACTTTATTGCGAATAATCTTCTGCCAAAGATCCGCTCGCGCCACAATCTGCGCGTTCATCTGTTGAATCGCACTCATCGCCTGCAAATGAATACGTGCATTTTCTAATTGCCGCTGATAATTCTTTTGTTGTAAGAATAAGAACCCAACAGAACAAAAAAATAATAAAAAGACCGTAAGCATTGCTAAACGAGCCAACATCCATTGCGCTTGCTGCGATCTTTTCTGTTTAATCTCAACCGGCAATAAATTAATACCTTCCCGCCCATTTAAGGCCGCGCCTAGAACCGGCAACAATCTCTTTTGATAATCGGCAAAATCCGCCCGCAATGCTTGCGCAGCACCATTCAAATTAATCGTCGGTAAAACAACATCTTGGAAAACCAACTCTTTGGCTAAATAACTTTGCAAATCTTTTAAATCACTGATCGAACCAGTCAAATATAATATTTTTGGTTTATCCATTATTAAAGCAGACCCAAAATACGCAATCGAAAATCGTATTTCACGAACCATGGTTTCTAAAAAAGGCCGCAACAACGATACCGCATGCAATGCCGGGATATCTTGATTCAATGCCTCCGTATCCCCCACAAGAAGGCCAGGGATAGCTTTAATTCTTTCGATATCCTTTAACGAAAGACGAATATTTTTTTGATCAGAAACAACCGGCTCTAACATAGCTTGCAAAACTTTTTCCCACGATATTGGCAAACGTCGTAAAAAAACCAACCTCTGCTGCCAGTAAATACTTAAAAATGCTTTCTTTTCATTGATATCCAAAACAACGACCGATGATTGATTGTCCTTTTGATCTGCAATAATCCGTCCATAATCAAACGCCGCGATTGTGACCCGATTCACATTTAAACGACAACTCTCGCAAATCTCTAAATACGTTTCCAAAATCTCCTTTTGCACAAAATAAAAAACATACCCTTGCTGTTGAACACCCTGTTGATCCGTGGCTTCATATACCTTCTGAAAATCAACCGACGCTGTTTCTAAATCAAAAGGGGCTTGCTCCTTAATTTGCCATTTCGCCGCGCCAATAATTTCTTCCACCGGCAAATGCGGCAAAACAAGATATTTAACAAAAACACCCTCCGCCTGAGAAATACTCAAAACCACATCGTAATGCCCGAGAATTTTACGGTGTCGCGCTATAAAATCTTTTATCAATTGCACAACCTGATCAACGAATGGCTCAACTGTATCTAAAATCTTGATTTCATAACACAATAAACGCAATCCACTTAAAAGCGTTTCACAAACAGCCAGTTTTAAGGTACTCACTGACAATTCAATCACAAGAGTGTGTTGACGATGAACTGGAGAGAAAATATTACGGGGATTTGAAAAAGGAACTGTCATATTATTGAAATCTCGCAACAGCAATCGCAGAAGCCTGCTCAGAAGATCCTTCCCAATCGCTAAAAAGACCTGTCCCGCTTTGAGCAATCAACATTAATGAAACCCAACGCACCTGCGCCGGAACAACAGTAAGAACTTCATTGCTATCATAAAATAAAAACAATTTCCCACCTTTACCTAAAATCCGAATGCCAGCTTTTAAATACAACGGCATCACAACCTCGGCTCCACCATTAATTGCGCGATATAGTTGTCCCGTGGCCGTATCCAGCCGATAATTAATCGTTTGACCATCCTGGTTCAAAAAAGTCAATTGTGTATCGGCAATCGCTGTTATCTGACGACTAAATCGCAAACCTTTGGCCTGGCTATCGCCCTCGATCATCACATTCAATGCATCAGTCGCCAACATATCCATATTCAATTGATTAGATAAAAAGACTGAATCACGAACAAAATGCATCATCAGCCATCCGCCAGAAAACGCCAAAACTCCGATAATGGCAATAACCATAATCAGTTCGATCAAGGTGAAACCCCGACTATATTCTAATTTGGGTTGATTATAAACCATAAACAATATTATTTGCGAAATAAGTGGTGAAACTTGCCAAAACCGCTGAATTCCCTGAACGACGAACATCCACGATAATCTTTTTCAAACTTTCAGCACTAGACCCACTTCCTTGAATATAGGAAACAGTCCGCGTAACATCATAACTGTAACCCAAATAATTGCTAAAACTAACACTCACCATACTAGCAAAAGACATTTTATTAACCCGCTCGATATCATACCGAGCCAAAGCAATAGCCATCGCTGAATCTTGACTGGCAAACGCTCCTTTAACATATGAAGCAATGGTGACCGACAATGGTATAGCAATAATGGCAGCCACAACAATAGCCATAACTAATTCGATGAGCGTAAAACCAGCAGTTCTATTAAAATTCTTATGGCAAGGAAACATTGATCTCCTGACTATCGATAATATGACCCGTCAACGCATTATAAGTCACTTGTATTGTCCGATAAATATTTGACACCGTTGTTTTACCCATCGCAATAATATTAAAATCATTATGATTGGAAGCCGGATAAATCGTCACTGTTTTAGATGAACCATCTGTCATCCAAAATTGCGCCGTAGCTGTAACACCTGTCATGTCATTTTGAAAACGCAAACGATCTATTTGGTAAATTGATGATGTTGCATTGAGGGTCACATCTGGACTCAAATCAGCATCAACCGGCGAGCCCTGATTACCACTCCACAAATTTAACCCATTAATACGTATGCTTCGAAGATTAACAGAATTATTCCAAGCGACAACTATTCGATCAATGGTAATCGTGTGGGAATTGGTTGCATTCTGAATTTGTAAATTTACTATATCCTTATTTGCCCCGCCCCCCAAATCAGCGGTCGAAGTATCCACCATCAACAGATCGGCATCGTTTGCCCCCAATACAAAGAAACGTGTCGCATCCAAATTCGTCTGCCCTTTTGAAAAATAACCATTACCTGTTAATTTATGAAAACGAAAATCATGCAAAGCTTGATGGATTCCTGCCTGCGCTAGATACACCGTTTCGGCAAAAATTTTCTGATTTTCCACTTGTTTCATGCGAGCAACAACAAATGTTGCCGTTCCCAAAACAGCGATGGAAACAAAAACAATCAATATCACCGATGTCATCAAAACCATACCTGAATGTTTTTGCAATTTCATAAACTTTTTAGACAGATAATTCATTATGAAAAAGAATTTACTCCCGATCCTATAAGCGAAACGACACGACCCTAGTTAACCACCACCAAGGTCGTGTCGTTCGATATTTCTCACGAAATCACCCAATTATTATTTAAAATCACCGGTTGCCGCAGTATACGTATACGTAGTCCCCGCAGGCCCCGTATATGTCGTCGCACTAGCTTTTGTCCAATCAGACGTAATCGCCCCTTGTCCTAAAACGGTACCAAAACAAATATTAGTGGCAGAACAAGCTGCGCTGCTAGCAGAATCCAATGTTGCCGGAAAAGCTTTATTTTGCGCAAAATATGTCTGAATGCCAGCCCGAACACCCCCTACAACACCTTTTTCGGCAGCTGTGTTCGCGCCAGTAGACAAATCAAAATATTTTGGAACAGCTACCACTGCCAATACACCTAAAATAACAATAATCATAATCAATTCAATTAAAGTAAACCCTTTTTTCAAAAAATCCTTTTTCATCGTCAATAGCTCCTTCTTGTAGAATTGTTAAAAATTACTTAAAGTCACCTGTCCCCGCTGTATACGTATAGGTTGTCCCTGCCGGGCCTGTATATGTGGTCGTACTGGCCTTAATCCAATCAGCCGTAACAGCCCCTTGTCCTAAAACAGTTTCAAAACAAATATTTGTCGCTGTACACGCCGCGACACTGGCTGTATCCAAAGCCGACGGGAAAACTTTGTTTTCCGCAAAATACGTCTCTATCCCAGCGCGAACACCTCCAACAACACCTTTTTCAGCCGCTGTATTAGCATCTGTTGACAGATTAAAATATTTTGGAACGGCAACAACAGCTAAAATTCCTAAAATCACAATAATCATAACCAATTCAATCAAAGTAAACCCTTGTTTGACGATTTGTCTTTTTTCATTCATTAACATTCTCCCTGACTTAATCATTAGCAACCTTATTTCCAAAAATCATCATACAAGATTTTTTCTTAAAATCGCAGGTTAAAACATAAATTTTATTGTTGAAAAAGTTTCATCATTCCCCACATCGGCAGAAAAATTCCCAAAGCCATAAAAAGCACAGCTAAACCCAAAACAAAAATTAATATCGGTTCAATCAAAGAAACCATATTGTCAATCGTAAACTCAATTTGAGAATCATAATAATCCGCGACATGAATTAATAATTCATCCAGCTTGGCCGTTTCTTCACCAACAGAAACCATTTGCAAAACAACCGGGGGGAAAAGCCCGCACTCCCTCATTGGCTCTAACATCCCCTTACCCTCACTGACACTTTTAGAAATATTACTAATTACACCAGCAAAAATCACATTCCCCACAGTTTCACGCGCCAACTCAAGAATTCGCAAAATAGACACACCACTTTTCATCAAAATACCAACAATACGACAAAAACGCGAAATAATCATTTTCAAAATCAAAGGGCCAAAAACCGGAACCTTAATAGAAAACCCATCCCATTGCCGACGACCAATCGCAGTTTTAATATACTGCCCAAAAGCATACACCACCCCCGCCAAGCCCAAAAGTAAAAACCACCAAAAATGCGTCAAAACATAATTCAATGCAATTAAAACTTGTGTCGGCCACGGTAAAGCTGTCTTAAATTGACTATAAAGACTAACAAAACGCGGAACAACTAAAGTGATTAAAGCAAAAAAACCGGCAAAGATCGTAAAGACCACAATTAAAGGATAACGGACAGCAGACTTCAGACGAATTTGGATTCTTTCTTCGCTCTCTCCCAACACAGTCAGTCGATTGAGAATTTCTGGCAATCGTCCCGAGATTTCTCCAGTCTTAACCATATTCACGTAAAGTGGATTAAAAATAGCTGCATGCCGCGCCATCGCATCTGATAAAGTTGACCCAGCCTCAATATCCCGAATAATCTGCTCGAGGCTTTTTCTTAAAGCAACATTAGACGACTGCGCTTTAATAGCAATCAAACTACCCAAAAGCGGTAAACCTGCACGCTGCAAAGTAAACAATTGACGAGTAAAGAAATTTAAATCCGCAAATCGCACCTTGGCCCACCGTTGCCAAAACGATTCCAGATTGTGTTGAGGACTTGTCGCAATGGTAATTTCAACCGGCAAATACCCCATTGTTTCCAACTTGATCGCAACCATTTGCGCCGTTTCTGATCCCATGCTGCCGCGAATCAACTGGCCTTCTTTATCCCGAGCTTTATATTGAAAATTATTCATGATTCTGATTCCGTAACCCTTAAGACTTCTTCAGGAGTAGTAATGCCCGCCAAAATTTTTTCTAGACCCGCCTGACGCAATGTCCGCATGCCGTGAGTGATAGCTTTTTTTCGTATCTCATCAGACGACATTCGAGCATCAATCATTCGTCGGATATCTTCATCAACCGTCAAAATTTCAAAAATCCCCGTACGTCCGTTAAAACCTGTCTGCCGACATCGCGCACAACCTTTACCATGATACACTTTTTGTTCAGCTGTCAACTCTAAAGCCTGCAAAACTTCAGTTGAAACCTGATGCTCTTCCTTACATTTTTCACAAATCACCCGCACCAAACGCTGAGCTAAAACTCCGACCACCGAGCTTGAAATCAAAAATGGTTCAATCCCCATATCCAACAATCGTGTTAACGCAGTCGGCGCGTCATTGGTATGCAAAGTTGAAAAAACCAAGTGCCCAGTCAAAGATGATTGAATCGCAATGTCCGCGGTTTCACGATCCCGAATCTCTCCAACCATAATGACATCCGGATCTTGCCGCAAAATGCTGCGCAATCCTTCCACAAAGGTAATTCCCGCCTTGACATTAATTTGAGTTTGACGAATAATCGGCAAATCGTATTCGACAGGATCTTCAATCGTGATAATGTTTTTTTCCATCGAACTAATCGTTGTCAATGCCGCATATAAGGTCGATGTTTTACCACTACCTGTTGGACCAGTTACCAAAACAATCCCATTGGGCCGATGAATCATTTTATTTAAAATAATCAATTCCTGTTCTAAGAATCCGATTTCTTTTAATCCAAACAAAACAGCTGATTTATCCATCAAACGCATAACAATGTTTTCGCCATGCACCGTCGGAAAAGTCGATACCCGGATATCCAAATCCTTTTTCTCAACACTCATCCGAATACGACCATCTTGCGGTTTGCGAGTTTCAGAAATATCCAATTCCGCGAGAATTTTGACTCGAGATGTTAAAGGATTTTGTAACTTTTTGGGCAGAACAGCAATTTCATGCAAAATACCATCGATTCGTGAACGCACTCGAACCATGTCATCTTCAGGTTCAATATGAATATCCGAAACACGGTCACGCACAGATTGAAAAATCAACACATTGATCAAACGAATAATGGGCGCATCTTCAGCCGTATCACCAACAGGTTGACCGGCAGATTTTTCATTAGCTTCTTGAGAAATTTGTTGAACAATATTTGAAACGCCGGCTTGCGTTGAATAACACGTATCTAAAACACGAAAAATACCTTTTTCTGTAACCAAAACCGGTTCCACCATATCAACCTTAGCTACCCGCCGAATCTGGTCCAAAGCAAAAATATCTTGCGGATCGGCCATTCCCACCGTAATCCGCTGACCAATTTTAAAAAGTGGTACCGCCCGATGCTTGCGAGCCAAAGACTCTGGGATTAATTTCACCACTTCAGCATCAACCACATAATCGCTCAAATCAACATAAGGAAGACCAAAAGCAGAAGCTTTGACACGGACAATATCTTCCTCAGCAATAACCCCAAGCTTAACCAATGCTTTTTCAAGACTCAACCCAGTCTTTTGAACTTCTTCGTAAGCTTCAACAATATCTTTCTGTTCAATCAAACCTTCGCGAATCAACAGCTCTGTGATTTCAGTATTTTTAGTCATTGCACAATGTGTATTAATCCCAAAGTAGCTCTTTAATTGTATTCAGTAATATACTGCCATCATAAGGCTTGGCGATAAACGCGTCGGCCTTAACCTGCTGACGAATATCCGCGTCGTTTTCGCGAGCCAAAGCACTTAAAAGCACAATAGCAATGCGACGATATTTCTCATCAAACTTAAGCATTCGGCACAATGTATAACCATCCAACTTAGGAACCATAACATCCACAACCATCAAATCCGGTTTTTCACGCCGAGCTCTCTCCAAACCGTCTAAACCATTTTGCGCGGTAATGACTTCATACCCGCTAACACATAAACGTTCCTGCAACATTTCCAGAACTCCATTTTGATCATCAACAATCAAAATCTTTTTATGCTTAGCTTGCATTCTTTTAGCAATTTTGCGCAGCAAATCTTCCATGCGAAACGGCTTAACAATATAATCATTAATACCGCGCATTTTAAAAATATCTTGCAAGCTTTCCTGAGAGCTAAGAATAATAATCGGCGTGGTTTTAACATCTGCAATGCGTTCAAACTCTTCAACAAATGTATAACCATCCATGTTAGGCATCATAATATCCAGCACAATAATATCGGGCTGAAAACTTTGATATCGGTCTAATCCTTCAAGCCCGTCGGCCGCTGTTTCAACCACATAACCATGCTCGACAAACTTATTAGTCAATAACGTACGCAAAGTCAAATCATCGTCAATAACTAAAACTTTTCCTTTATGAGACATAGGGCCAGTATATCATCTTTTATCCCAAATTTTGCATTACAACACGGTGCGCGACGATACGTTGCGCACAAAAAAATGAAATGCAAAATTTGCCTTTGGTTGCGGTTTTCCGCAAGGATTAACCCCGCACGTCTCGTTTTTGTCGAGACATGCGTCTTTTTGGGCGAATTTTGCTTGGCCTCGCAGAGGCGAGGCTAATGCAAAATCCGGGTTTATTGCGGATATATTCTTAACTATAAAATCTTTTTTGACTAATGTTCGTTATTTAAATGAAAAGGACAGATCAATAGCATAATCCGTCCTTTTTTACATCCTAACCTCGCATCCTATTTCTCAGTTTGAACGTTTCCCTTATTCATAATAGGACACATCGCCACTTTACTCTTCATCGTGTAATGAGCATCATTCATGGCCGGGCACATAGCCATCAAACCTTGCAAAGAATATAAAATACCCGACAATATAATGATGATAACAATCAAAAAGAAATTCAATAACAACCGGCTTGATTTCGCCTTGCAATCACACCCACATCCACAACTTTCAGATTTTTGTTCAGTCATATCTCGCTCCTTGGTTAAAATTATTTTTTATTATACCGCGATTAAGAAAATTTATTGCGGTTTTATTAAAAAATATTTCCTATTCTAAAATGCTGAGTCAAACAAAACTTACTGAGATCCATCATTGTGTACACACAAATAATGTAGTATATTTATTACCATGGAAGTTGTACCCCTCACAAAATCAAAGTTGGTTTTTTCTACAACAGGTTTTACTTTAATGGAGCTTATCATTGTTGTTATCACTCTAGGTGTCATCACCAGCCTCGCCCTGTCCAACTACAATAACATTATGGAACAAAGTTACTGCCGCAATGCACAAATGAACCTTATCGCTATTTCCCACGCAACCGCTATTCGGGCAACCAAAGATCCACAAACAGATATCACGACATTTAATACTGCAGCTACAAATACCAATTTAAAACTCGCTATTAATGATCCGCGATTTATTTATACTTTTGAAGGACTTCCAATAGATTATGTTGCGAGAGCCACTCGAACAGGCGGCCCAAACTATGCTTGTAGAATTAATAATGTTCCATCAACTTCGTTATCTTGCTTTGGGTCTTCTTTTTGTCCAACAGTTCTTAATCCTTAACATTTCTGCAATACAAGAAAATTGCCATCAAACCCAACCCAATGAAACAAAATATTATTTTAAATCTTCGCGGTGATGTTTGATCACCCGAGCTTGAATCATATAAATGACTTCTTCGGCGATATAGGTCGCACGGTCACAAATACGTTCCAAATCACGCGCGACCAATAAGAGAGGAATGGCACGTGGAGCGGTTTTGCCGTCTTTGACAATAAAGCCATCAACCAGCCTTTGAATAACCGCACTGCGCAATTGGTTGGATTCATTATCGGAGAGAATAACTTTTTCTGCTAAAGGTTCATCATTATTCACAAAAGCATCAATAGCATTCTTAACCATCCATTTGGCATTATCCGCCAAATGGGGCAAATCATTAATTGGCGCCAAAAGTTCCCCGCCCTTCTCAGCTAATTCAAGAACACGCTGACAAATATTAACTGTTAAATCCGCAATCAGCTCGAGCTCCGCATTAATATGCATAGCCGTAACAATAAACCGCAAATCTTTGGCCATCGGTTGAAAAAGCGCCAGAAGCTCGATGGCGTGCTCTTCATTATAAATCTCCAAATCATCAATTTGCTCATCACGAACAATAACCGCCTCTGCCAAAGTACGATCAATACCTTTTAAAGCCTCAAAGGACTCATGAATCGCCTTCTCGGTCAACAAAGCCATTTTCAAAAGACTTTGCTTAAGCTTTTGTAACTCATCATCCAAGTGTCGATCCATGTTTTATTCTCTCCTATTTAACAAAAAGCTTTAACCAAAACGCCCGGTAATATATTCTTCCGTGATTTTCTTTGACGGACGCGTAAAAATTTCACTGGTTTTACCTCGTTCAATCAATTCACCCTGCATTAAAAAAACAGTGATATCTGAAATTCGCGCCGCCTGCTGCATGTTGTGTGTAACAATCACAATTGTATACTTTTTCTTAAGTTCAACAATCAATTCTTCCAATTTCGCAGTTGCAATTGGATCCAAAGCAGACGCAGGTTCATCCATAAGCACCACTTCTGGCTCAATGGCCAACGCGCGGGCAACACATAATCGCTGTTGCTGTCCACCAGACAAACGCAAAGCATTATCTCGTAAGCGGTCTTTGACTTCATTCCATAAACCGGCGTTGATCAAACCTTTTTCAATCTTATCCGCGATAAATTCCTTATTTTTGACACCATTAATTCGCAAACCATAAGCCACATTTTCAAAAATCGATTTGGGAAATGGATTAGGCCTTTGAAAAACCATGCCCACCTTGCGACGCAAATCCACCACATCAACATCTGCAGCATAAATATTCTTTTCATCAATATGAATCGTTCCCTCCACACGCGTGTTGGGAATCAAATCATTCATGCGATTAAAACAACGCAACAAAGTGGATTTGCCACAACCTGACGGGCCAATGATACTGGTAACCTCACGAGCCGCAATATCCAAAGAAATATTCTTTAAACATTTGTTCTGCCCATAATAAAAACTAAAATCTTTAATCGAAACAATTTTGGAATTCATCATTACTCCTGACGAGCTTTTCGTAAATGATATCGTAAAATAATCGCGCTGAGATTCATCAAGAACACAATCGAAACAAGAACCAATGCCGTCCCATAGGCAATCGGCCGAACTTTAACAATCGCATGGTGTTGCGTTGACATAATGTACAAATGATACGGCATCGCCATAAACTGGTCAAACAAAGATTTGGGGAGTCCCGGCAAAGAAAAAGCCGCTCCTGTAAAAAGAATTGGAGCCGTTTCCCCCGCAGCACGCGCTAATCCTAAAATCGTTCCAGTTAACATCCCGGGAATTGCATACGGTAAAACATTGGTTCGAATAGTCTGCCATTGCGTCGCCCCCAAAGCTAATGACCCTTCCCGATACGACATCGGCACACCCTTTAAAGCTTCTTCAGATGCGGTAATAGTCCACGGCAAAGTCATCAATCCCAATGTTAATCCTGATGACAAAATACAAGTCCCCAAGTGCATCATTTCCACAAACAGCGCTACCCCAAATAGCCCATAAACAATCGACGGAACACCAGATAAATTGCGAATTGAAATACGAATCAAACGCGTCAATTTATTAACTTTCGCATATTCGTTCAAATAAATCGCACAACCCATTCCCAAAGGGACAGAAAGAACCGCCGTAATAATTGTCACCAACACCGTTCCAACAATTGTGGGAAGAATTCCACCCTCCGTCATACCCTTACGAGGCAACTGCGTTAAAAACTCCCAACTAATAACACCCCATGATTTGGAAATAATATCATAAAAAATAATCACCAAAATCACAATAATAGCTAACATGCACAGACGTAAAAAACCAAAGCCGAAAAATTGCTCAAAAAATTTCTTTTGTGATCGTTTAGATAAATTCATAAAAAGACCTTAACGAAAGTTTCGTTCATAACGATGCAAAACAATATCTGCAATCATATTAATAACAAATGTGATTAAAAAAAGCACCAAACCAATCGCAAAAAGGGCGTGATAATGTGTCGTATAATAGGGAACTTCTCCTAACTCAATAGCAATGGTTGATGTCATCGGACGCACTGAATTTAAAAATCCCGAAGGAAAAGCCGGAGCATTTCCGGTGGCCATCAAAACGGTCATCGTCTCTCCAATAGCCCGCCCCATACCTAACATACACGCGGCAATTATGCCCGAACTGGCCGCCGCAAGCTTCACCCGAACAAGCGTTTGCCAATGACTGGCTCCCAAAGCGAGCGAAGCTTCTTGAAAAGATTTTGGCACATTAGCTAAAGCATCTTCAGATAAACTCACAATTGTCGGTAGGGCCATCACCGCAAGTAATATAGAACCATTTAGAGCATTAAGCCCACTATACGTTCCTGTCAACTTTGCGATGAACGGCCCCACCATAACAATACCTAAAAACCCAATAACAACCGATGGAATACCCGCTAAAATCTCAACCACCGGTTTTGCAATTTCCCGAACCTTAGGATGAGCAACATCTGAAAGATACGCAGCTGTTCCAATACCAATCGGCACGGCAATCACCAATGAACCAATGGTCACCATAAACGTGCTGACAACCATCGAAACAATTCCATAAGCTGGATTGTAATCTGAGCTAGGATTCCAATTGGTTCCGGTTAAGAATTCCTTCAATGAAACATCCTTAAACGTCGGTAAAGCATTAATGACCAGCAGAAGAAAAATCCCTGCTAAAATCATAATGACTAAAATGCCGTTGAATAAAAATGCTCTCTGAACAAATTTTTCTTTGAAACGTGCTGCGTTCATATCACATTATATCCCTGCATTTTTATTAAAATCCTGATACTCCTTGGAGATCTCAAAGAATCCTTCATCTTCTACAATCTTTTGTCCCTGAGCACTCAATTCGAAAGCCACAAAATCTTTAGCATCACCGACCAAAGATCCTTCAACGTATTGGTTTAATGGACGGGTAATTGGATAATTACCATTTTTAACATTAGCAACATCCAACGGACTATACGCCGTTGCGCCAACCTTTGCAGCAATTTCAAGAACTTTAATCCCTAAAGCGCTCTTTGCATAACCAACACCGACATATCCAACCGCCGAAGGATCAGATTTGATTCCCTCAACAATTTGAGCATTACCATTCATTTGTCGCATCGATGGTGAATAGTCTCCCTTCATAACATCTTCAATCATAAAATCATAGGTTCCAGAGTTAGATTGCCGTCCATAAAGCGCAATTGGCATATCCTCTCCGCCAACTTCTTTCCAGTTCTTAATTTCCCCTTTATAAATCTTACCAACCTGATCAACAGTCAGCGCCTTTACAGGATTCTTGGGATTAACAATAATACTTAAACTATCCAGCGCAACAACTATACGAACAGGATTACTCCCGCTTTGAACAGCCAAATCAATTTCTTTAGATTTCATTAAACGCGACGCATTCGCAATATCACATTTTTTATTAATCAAAGCAGCGACTCCTGTTCCTGACCCGCCACCTGTAACAGCAATCATTTTATCTGGATGAATAATCATGTATTCTTCAGCCAATCGCTGAACCAGATTAATCAACGTATCAGATCCTTTGATTTGTAAAACATCACCTGCATAACAAACATTGCTCACAATAAATCCTAGCAACACGCCAAGCAGTATAATCATTTTTTTCATTTTCTTCTCCTGTTTTTTTAGAATTTAACAACCAAATCGCCCTGAACAATATGTTCTGTGTTGCTTGCCGCTTTAATCCGATTCGACATATAATAATCTACGCCAAAAGTCACATTCTTCATTAAACCAATATTAAAAATAACTTCATGACTTTTAACATCTGTACGCCCGCCATAACGATCAGAATCCGGGAAAGTGTCTGGAAAGGCATCCTTGCCTAAATAAACGTACTGATATTTCATTTGCCATTGTTTTGCCGCTTTAACTTTCTTATTACCGAACTTAAACCCAGTCGCCCAACCTTGATTTTGTTCACTGGGATCAGGATTAACGATATAGTTACCAAAAAGAGCAATCCGCTCATCAATTCCATACGGCAAACCACCAAAAATATTGCTGGCGCCAAATTCGGCATCCAAAGCAAAAGAATCATAATCATATTTTAAGCCTGCATCAGCGACATCCCCAACCTGACTATTGGTATTAAGCTCATTATCTAAATCATAGCCCTTAACACCATTAAAAACATACCAAGTTCCCGCGAATTTCGCATCAAGTTTTTCACCTTCATAATCAGCGCCACCTTGAGCATAAAATAAATTCGGGTCTTGATTTTTACTAATACCATTTTCGTCAATAAGCCACCAGCCCGTATTCAAAAAACCTTCCACATCATTAGCTATTGAATGGGTTAAGTGCGCCGAGAATCCATAAGGATTAATGTCTGTATCCCACAACATATCCGTAGCTTGCCATAAATAATCTGGGAATTGAAATTTACCACCTGCCAACTGTGCCCAAGGAGCGGCCGTATACTCAATAGACGCATAATCAAGCCGCACATCCGGACGTTCAAATGTATTCTGCCACGTGTCATTGGTTGATCGAGGATCGGTTGTTCCTCCAGAAAGACCAGCCCCTACGGTAACATTCTTGATAGGATTAAAATCTAACCCCATACGAAAGCGCGTTCTCGCGCGGCTACGAGACCCAGCATCACCATCTTTTTTTTCATACTGATATCGAAGGCGAGCATCCCCTTTAAGTTTCATGCTTTGCACCCAATCCGGCAAAGAATAAGAATTCTTTTGCACAAGGTCTTTACTCACCTGTGTTTTGGTTTCTTGTTCAATGATCTTAGCTTCATTAGGTGTTAAAATCCCTTTGTCGACGAGTTTTTCCAATAAAGCGCTCACCTCTCCAGCATGACTAACATTTGTAAAACCAAACATCAGGCCTAATACTGCAAACAATCCAACAACAATCCTTTTCATCCCGACTCCTTTTTTATTATTATAAAAATCTGATGGCTCCTGTCTTTCACCATCCTATAACGCATTTTAAATTGCAATTTTGAAGCTGGGATGACAGAAATGTGAACATTGTGTGAACTTGACTAACTATGCTTTAGGAAGCGTAAACCGAAAGATTGAACCTTGACCTAACTGGCTATCAACACTGATCTTACCACCGTGAGATTGGACAATATGTTTGACAATTGAAAGGCCCAAACCCGTACCGCCAATTTCACGAGAATGAGCTTTATCCACACGATAAAAACGCTCAAAAATACGCGGCAAATCATCAGCAGGAATCCCCAGACCATTATCACTAACTACAACTTCAATAAATGCGTCCTGATTAGTAGCTGAAATAATAACTTGCCCACCTCTTTGATTATACTTAATCGCATTCTCGACAAGATTAAAAAGAAGTTGCACAACAGCAAACTCATCAACCTTGACCAGCGCTATCTCTTGCGAAATCTCCAAAACCATTTTAACATCGTATTGTTTAGCTTGAATACTTAAACCATTCAAAACCCCTTCAAGAATCTTGACAATGCTGCACGGTTGAAAATCTAACCTCGGCCGTCCCGACTCATGCCGAGCTAACTCCAATAAATCATCAACCAATTGCGCCAAACGGCCAGATTCCGAATAAATAATCTTTAAGAAATCAACAGCATGTTCTTGATCATTTAACGCGCCCTCTAACAATGTTTCCGCATAACCCTTTATATTGGCAACCGGAGTACGAAACTCATGTGAAACATTGGTCACAAAATCTTTACGAATCGTTTCTAACCGCCGAAAGTCTGTAATATCATGAAACACCAATACTGCTCCATCAATTTGTCCATCCAATAAAACCGGAGACGCATGAATACGCAATATCTTTTCTTCCGGCAAGAAAAACGACATTTCCAAGTCTTGCACACCTTTAGATAATACCAAGACACGATCGACAATTTCCTGAACTTCAATATTGCGAATAACTTCCAATGGTTTACGTCCTTGCACTTGACGCTCAACATGCAAAATCTTTTTTAAAGTTTCATTAATCAATATAATCTTGCCATCCTGATTGACCACCATAACGCCTTCAATCATGCTTAAAAAAACCGCTTCCAAACGACTTTTTCCCGCGCTGGCTTGTTTGATACGAGCACTGATTTCTTGCGACATAAAATCGACAGCTTTTGCTAAGTCATCAATTTCGCCGCCTTGCGCCAAAAAGGCTTTCTTGGAAAAATCTCCACGAGCAATCGCTTGCGCAATATTAGAAATACGTTCAATCGGCTTGGTAATCATTAAGGAAACAAGAAAATTTAAAACACAAATCAAAATCACGCAGGCAAAAATAGCAAACCAAAAAAACTTTTCAAGATGAACAGCATTAGCAGGAACCTGCGAAAATTGGAGAGTTTTATCAAGGTAAAAATATAAACCAAATAAAACAACGGCAACCAAAAAACCGAAAGTCAGTGTGACTTTATGGTGGCTTTTAAATTTCATTAATCCTCATCTTCATCAAAGCGATACCCTAAACCGCGAATTGTCGACAACGAATCACCCGCCTTACCCAATTTCTGACGCAAACGTTTGATATGCGTGTCAACCGTACGTGTTGTTATATCCGCTTCAATATTCCAAACATCATTCAAAAGCTGCTCTCGGGACTGCACGCGGCCATGACGTTCCAACAAAATCACCAAAAGCTTAAATTCCATTGGCGTCAAAACAATTTCTTTACCTTTAACACTCACGCGATGACGAGGAACATCTATCTCTATATCACCTGAACGCAAATTTTCCATGGGTTTTTGTTTCATTTGTCCGCGACGCAAAATTGTTTTAGCCCGCAAAACAAGTTCGCGAGGACTAAATGGCTTAACCACATAATCATCAGCACCAAGTTCAAAACCCACAACACGATCAACTTCTTCACCGCGCGCCGTGAGCATCATGACTGGAATCGCAGACAAACGGCTATCATCTTTCAATCGCCGACATGTTTCAAAACCATCCATTTTAGGAAGCATAATATCAAGAATAATCAAATCCACTGTTTCACGCGCCAAAAACTCAAGCGCGGCTTCACCCGTAATGGTGACAGCTGTGCGATAACCCGCTTTTTCAAAATTGTATTTAACCAATTTTGCAATATTCGGATCATCTTCAATAATGAGGATGCTCTTCTGCAGCATGAAATTCTCCACAAATTCTAATATTCGTTTTCATCACCATCATTTTACTGAAAAATCTCGTTAAAGAAATCTTTCATCGCGACCCACGAACGTTGATCCGCGCGTTCATTATAGGCCGCGCCTTTGGTATTATCATGGCCCGCCCCAGGATTAGTAAACGCGTGCACAGCACCACTATACTTGATCAACTGCCAATCCATGCCGGCATCAGTCATTTCTTTTTCAAAAGCTTGCACTTCACTAATTGGGACGTATGGGTCATCTGCTCCGTGCAAAATCAAAATCTTTGCCTTAATATTTTTCGCATCCTTAGGACTAGACGTACTCAAACCACCATGAAAGCTAACCACACCTTTAATCGACGCACCACTGCGAGCTAACTCTAAGGCCGTCGTTCCACCAAAACAAAAACCAATCACTGCTATTCTACCCTCATCGACACTGATTTCATTTTTCAAAGTTTCATACCCAGCGAGTATCCTTCGGCGCAATAAGTCACGATCTCCTTTATAAATCCCTGACTGCTGTGCCGCTTCATCTGTATTTTTGGGACGAATATCTTTCCCATAAATATCTACAGCCAACGCCGTATAGCCCAATCGCGCCAAGGCCTCAGCTTTAGCATTAGAAAAAGCCCCGAACCCCATCCAATCATGCACAACAAGAATTCCTGGACGCTTACCCTCAATCGCATCGTCATAAACAACATAACCTTGAAGAATAGTTTCCCCATCCTTATATTCCAACATTTTTGTTTGCAATGCAGCTTGTGCTTGCAGCGGCACACAAAATAAAATTAGAAATAAAACATATTTTCGCATAATCACCCCCCTTTACATAAGAAAACCAGTAAACCATTGATTGCGCCAATAAAGGCGTTCCACAATCATTGACTTAAACTTGATTTGCAAACTTCCCTTGCTCAAGGCGCAATTCGATATAATTGAAAATTTCTGCGGAGATATCAACAGAAGAACATTGTTCCATACCACGAAAACCCGGCGATGAATTGGCTTCACAAATCTTAAAACCTTGATCCGCAAACAAAAGATCCACCCCTGCAATTTCTAACCCTAAAACCTTAGCCGTTCTAACAGCCAACTGCTCAATCAAAGGTGTCATCGGATAAGCTAATACTGTCCCACCTTGAGAATAATTTGCTTTAAATGAACCCATTGCAGCTTTACGCACCATACAACCAACAACACGGCCGCCAATAACAAAAACACGCAAATCTTGCCCCATACTCTGAGCAATAAACTGCTGAATAATAAAATTGGGATTTCCCTGGCTGGTGGTAATCATGGCAATCAAATCTTCGAATTTATGACGTGTTTCACATAAAAAAACACCACGCCCCTGCGATCCAGCCAAAGTTTTCACAATTACAGGAAAACCCAATTCTCGTTCAACCAAATCAATATTAACCGGATATTTCGCTAACATCGACTTAGCAATTGGCAGACCGTGGTGTGCCAAAACCTGCAAAGTATGCAGTTTGTCACGAACCAAAGCCACACTCTGAGAAGAATTTGGAACATAAACGCCGGCATTTTCCATTTGCCGCATAACAGCTAAAGCAAAATACGACGTTGCCGAACCCATGCGATTGAGTAAGAAATTTGGCTGAGCAACCGCCTGTCCAGCCAACAAAAAACGATGACGTCCTTGACCCTCGGCAATAATATCTAATTCATGCGCAGCAACAACACGAATCCCAATATTTCTTTGTTGGGCTTGCGCCAACAACCGATGCACTCCATAGCAATCAGAACGCAATGCATGCTGCGGGAATCTATTGAGAATCCACCCTTGCATAAGATCTTCTTAATGGCAAAACTAATAACCAAATATAAGTTTGCTTAAACACAAACTTATCCGGCAAAACTTATAAATCTTCTGGCGTTTCATCTTCACCAGCAGAAATTTCCCGACGAATAATTTTAGCAGTTTTCTTGCCATCCTGTTCAGAATAATAGATTTCTACCACATCCTCTGGGGCTAAATCACTTATCGCTTTAAAACCATCTAACTTGACGGCAGGATCAATCTGATATGCAACTTCCTTCTCAACATCTGAATCATAATCATATTCCTGCAAAACAATTTCAGCAGCACCAACTTTTAGAACCGCCCCATAAGAATAAATATATTGGCTCAAATCTGTTTCCGAAACGGACATCGCAGCAGACGATTTTTCAACATCCTGAGCACTGACCACAACAGGCGCAGCTAAACCAACAATCATTAACAACCCCATTGCCGCCTTAACGATTTTCATACATTCTCCTTTTGATTAAATAAGTTGCCAACACATTACCACTTGTTTTTAACAGCAACTCTTTATAGCACCTTGCATTATCCTTGAAAAGAAATATTTTTTAATCAACTGAAATAAAATTTTAATGTATAATCCCCCCATGAAACAAAAATACTTTATTGGTATCGACGTCGGCGGCACAAAAATTGCTATTGCGGCTATTTCCCCTTCTGGGATCATCTTGTCACGAACCAAAGCGTCGACTCCACCGCAATCCAAACCAAACGCCATCCTTGCGCTCATAATAAAACTCATTGAAAACGTCCTCGACGAAGGACAGCTCTCTTGCGAACAATTAAATGGCATCGGCATTGGTGTTCCAGGAATTGTGAACAAACAAAATCACATTCTTGCTACCCCCAACATTAACTTGGCGAATTTTCCACTCTGCAACAAAATCAGCAAAAAATTTCACACCAACGTTGTCGCTGGCAATGATGTTAATTTAGGACTTCTTGGTGAACAATGGCTAGGTGCAGGGAGAAAAGCAAAAAACATCATTGGTCTTTTCCCCGGCACTGGCGTCGGAGGGGCCATCATGATTAACGGCAAGATCCTACTCGGAGCACAAGGCGCTGCCGCTGAATTAGGTCACACCATCATCTGCCTAGATGGTCCCAAGTGCAGTTGCGGCAATCGCGGTTGCTTAGAAGCTTTAACCGGTCGATGGGCTATTGAACGTGATATCCGCCTTAGCCTGAAGCAAGGTCGCAAATCAATTATTACAAAATTAACAAACGCAAAATCAACGCCGATTAAAAGCAAGTTTCTCAAAGCCGCTCTTAAAGCCAAAGATCCTTTAATTACCGAAATCATGACAAAAACTGGACACACACTGGGTCAAGCCTGTATCACTATGCGTCATATTTTTAACCCTGAATTGATTATTCTCGGTGGTGGGGTGATTGAAGCCTGCGGTGGATTCTTATTGCCCTTGATCAACAAAACTTTTCATGCTGATCCTTTCTTCGTCAAAATCGACAAATGTAAAATCGTCACTTCCAAACTTGGCGACGATGCAACAATTTTTGGCGCTGTCGCGCTGGTCAAAAGCTCTAAATCATTATGACGCACGCACATTCCCGTAATAGCTTACTAATCGTTCTTGAACATTAAATTTTTCTTCATTGTCTTTTTGCCGAATATATTTGCGTTCCGCAGTCAAAAACCGCGATTTCAAATTATCCTTCCAGCACATATCATAAATATACTGCAAGTGATCACGAACATCATCCTTATAAATCTCAAACAAAAGTTCAATCCGTCGATCAAAATTACGACTCATCCAATCAGCTGACGACATAAAGACCCGCGGACTGCTATTATTATTGAAAATCATAATGCGAGTGTGCTCCAAAAAACGTCCAACAATGCTTTTAACTTCAATATTTTCACTCAAACCCACAACCCCAGGCACCAAACAACAAATCCCGCGAATCACAAGTTTGATTTTAACTCCAGCACCAGAAGCGGCATACAATTTTTCAATCATCGCGACATCTTCCAAAGAATTCATTTTCGCGCGAATCAAACCATTTTTAAAACGTTTCTGGTTATCAATTTCACGATCAATCAAATCAAAGAAATATTTGCGCATATCAGACGGCGAAGAAACAACACGTTTCCATGGGCTAGGCAATGAATAACCGGTGATAACATTAAACACATCCGAAATATCACGCGCAAAATCATCATTGGCGGTAAAATACCCCACATCCGTATAAACCCGGGCTGTTTTCTCATTATAGTTACCCGTCGACAAATGCACGTAACGTCGAATGCGGTCTTCTTCCTTACGCACAATCAAAGTCATCTTTGAATGTATCTTAATATTAGCAATTCCATAAATCACATGACAGCCAGCATCTTCTAATTCTTTAGCCCAACGAATATTTTTCTCTTCATCAAAACGTGCTTTAATTTCAACCAAAACCGTCACTTGTTTTTTATGGTCAGCTGCCTCAATCAAAGCTTTAATAATCGCGGAATCTTCGTTAACACGATACAATGTCATTTTAATAGCCAGCACATTTTCATCCTGTGCCGCCGCTCTAATCAAATCCACCGTCGGGAAAAAAGATTGGTAAGGCAAGTGCACCATAAAATCACCTTGCGCAATACGTTCAAAAATGTTTTCATACTCGATCTTGGCCGGCGCATACTCTCGATAACACCAGGCGGAATTATCAACCAAACGGGTCAATTCAAAAAGGCACGTTAAATCTAAAGTGCTGCCGATGCTGACCACTTCTGTTTTTGAAAATTCTAACCCCTGGCACAACGTATCCAAAAAATCGGGTGAGCACGATTTTTCAATCTCTAAATGTACCACCTTAGCACGCATTCGTTTTTTAACTTCCTCCTCAATTGCCGTCAATAAATCATCCGCAAATTCTTCAGCGACATAAAGCTCGCTATCACGCATTACCCGAAACAAAGTGTTCTCTTGCAATTGATACCCACGAAAAAAATTTTTTAAATTAAATCGCAGAATTTCTTCAATCAAAATAAAACTTATCTCTCCGCGCTCTGACGACAAACGAATAAATCGTGGAACATTTTTGGGAATTGGAATAATCGCCAAATGCGGCTTGCCCTCTCGTAAGACATTAACCGCAAAAGCAATCGTTTTAGAAGGCAAAATAGGAAAAGGATGTCCCTGATCAACGGCCATCGGCGTCATAATCGGAAACAAAGTCGTTTCAAAATATTTACGAACTTCCCGATGCTGCTGCGGTGTTAAATCTTCGACCGCTTTAAAGAAAATTTTATTTTTCTCAAAATCCTTTTTAACCTTATTTTGATAGATGTCATAAAACTTCTTTGTGAGCGCATCTACTTGCTTCTTAACTTCCACAAAAATTTCTTCTGGCAAATACCCAAATTTATCTCTATGGCTATAGCCTGAGTCGATTAATCGCCTTAACCCGGCCAATCGCACCATATAAAATTCATCCAAATTGCTAGTAAATATCGCAAGAAATTTAACTCGCTCTAAAAGAGGATTAGATAAATCAGCAGCTTCTTCCAACACTCGTTCATTAAACATCAACCAGCTTAAGTCACGAGCAATAAATCTATCCTTAGGATCATTGAGTGTCATTAGCTTTCTCTGGCAATTCGCGACTTTTCAAAGTCAAAGTCACGCGGTTTCCTGTAATTTCTTCAAAAAGCTCTTTTTTGTCTTTAAAAAATGCTTTTTCCAACAACAAATTTCCTGATGCTTGCGCAATAATATTCACATCACCTTTAGGGTTAAATACCACTTCTATTCTTTTAATTTTTTGCTTATGCGAACGATCCAAAGCATTGGCCATGCGCAATAAAGCACTCAACTTTTGCACTAAAATCTGATGTTCCGATGACAAAGAATTATAAAGCAAATGTGCCCGCGACGGCGCCCCTTTGCGATGATATCGAGCAATGCACGCAATCATATTCATTTCTTCTTCCGTTAAACGAAATAAATTCAACGAACCAATGATATATTCACTATGCTTGTGATGCGTGCGATTATTAACAAACATCCCAATATCATGCAAATACGCCGCCAATGTCAAACAAATCAAATCTTCCTTTTTCAGGCCTAAAGTCCCTTGCAGCTGATCAAATAAAGACTTGGACAACTCGGCAACATGACGGCAATGATTAAGATCCATTTTGTATTTTCCGCAAAGATTCTGCGCGACAGAAATCAACTGATTGGTTTTATTGTTTTCTTGAAAAAGTTCTAATTTGAAAATCATGTTAGCCAATACCGCTTCAGCCAAAGATGTATCTAAAATATAAATGTATTTGTTCTTGGTCAAACGAAATATTTTATTAACAATAATCGCATAGCCAGTCATTGTCTCGACAACATCCGCTGGAACTTTATAACTGACCGCAACCGTTTCCGGATAACTCTCAGTCAACTTCGCCAATAAATCTTCTGATTCTTTAATCCGAAACTGGAAGAACTCCGATTGCCGGCTTCGGCTGGGAACAAAATTATTCAAATAACCAGAATAATTCTCATCCACAACAATCACATCATCAATTTTAAGATGCGGGATGCTTTTTTTGACATAATGAATTTCGTTAACAATATACTCTTCAACCGCTTCATAAATCTCCTGCAAAGTCCCATCCAAACTATTCATAAAGTTTTTCAAACGCAATGTGCCAACAGGAATACCGACACTCATTTGTGTAAAACCTTTTTCCAAAACAGAAATATCAACACTTCCTGCACCCAGTTCAACAATCAACAAATTCTTTTCATGAATCGGATACTTCTTTTTCAATTTATAAGATAAATACGCATCGATATAATAAACCACATCACCGACATTTAGAACTTCAACTTTCAGGCCAGTTTTACGCATAACTGTATCAACAAACATATCCCGATTGGCCGCTTCACGAACAGCGGTGGTTGCGATCACCACAACCTCTTTCACATCATATTCTTTAAGACATTGCTGATATTTTTCGAAAAGTGAAATGGTTTGATTGATAGTTTCCTGCGCGATACGACCGCGAAAAAACGTATTGCGGCCTATCGGCACCACATTTTTCAGTGACTCGAGGATTTTAATATCATCACCAGATTTTTCGCCAATGACTAATTTTATGGAATTTGAACCGATATCAAGAACTGCGGCACGCATAAGACTCTTTATTTTAAAATTATTGATATTCAAACAACCCAACCCATATCTGCAATTATACCCGCAAATGAAATTTTATGCCAATTTTAATACCACAAACTAGCAACCCTAAAGATCGCAGGGCTTTACAACATTAGTACGTCTTTTATAGGATTTTAATGATACAAAGTGACAAGACTATGAAGAATATGAAAAGATTACTCAAACTTAACAGCACAATCAATTTCCCGTATGGCAATCTGTACAATTCATTTCTTTCCATGATTCATCGCCATTAAAAGGGTGAACAAATTCAAGGCCATCTGCATTCTTTTCAGTTTTTCCTGGGGCACCTTGTTCAAGAATGGTATGGCAAGATTTGCAGTCCCGGGTGATGATCTGTCCTTGAGCAGATTTGTGCTCCCCGTCATGACAACGAAAACAACCCGGAGAAATCCAATGCCCAATATTCTCAGGATAAGCATCCCAGCGGGCTTTCATTTCCGGAAAAAAGTTATTTTTAAAAATGACAGCAAGAACTTGGCCTGTCGCCATAAGGTCAGCTTGATGATCCTTGAAATAATCAGGATACTTTTTTTGATAATATTGATTAAGCAACTGGGGGATTTCAACTAAAGCCTGATTTTCAGTTTCATAATGCCCCGAAAGCAGCTCCATGCTTTTTGACTTGATATCAGGAATTGTTAAATCTATTTGCTTTTGAATTAAGGCTTCATTCATCAAATCATTGGGCGAGCGAAAATGATGCGACGGCCGATTATGACAATCCATGCAATCCATCTTACGAATCTTGTCGCTGGGTGGAACTTGATCCTTGTACGGTGAATTATCTGAAGTAAAAACAACCGCTTGTCCATCTTTATTGACACTCTTAACCCAAGAAATCACCTGGCGCTTTTCATCATCCGCGACATAATAAACCTCATTATTATTATACATATGCGCATGAATACCAGCCCCCTCACCCTCCTTACCGCCTACCGCTACCAACATGCGAATATACCAACTTTCGGGTTGATTCTTCTCAGCTGAAAAATATGTTTTGCGCAATTCAAATGAACTAAAATGCTTGCCCGGCCAATGGCATTGCTCACAGGTTTCCTTCGCTGGACGTAAATTCATTACCGGAGTAGGAATCGGACGTTGATAATTCTTTTGAATTGTTGAAAAAAGCATCCGCGCACCTGAAACTTTATAACGCACATACCAATCTGCGCCGGCTCCGATGTGGCATTCCACACATTTCACTTTCGCGTGGGGAGATTGCAAATACATCGTATGTTCCGGCTCCATAATTTTGTGACAAACTTTACCGCAAAACTCCACAGATTCCGTAAAATGAAAAGCCTTATAAGACCCAACAGCAGTCATCAGAAGAAGCACACTGGTCCCAATCACAAAAACAAACATAGCATTGCGATGTTCAGGTAACGAAGGATCAAAATAAAAAACCTTGGGAGAAATCTTGGCCTTACCCTGCTTAACATCTTTGCGTTTCCAGGATGCACCCAACGGAATTAAAATAAGCCCTAAAATCAAAAACGGCGGAAGCAGAATATAAGTAAACATCCCCAAATAAGTGCTCGGATGTGGCGAAAGAAAATCCATCGCAAAAAGAAAACATTCAATAATAAAAACCAAAACTGAAATAATAACACCCCCATAGGTAATCGGATTGTAAAAATACTCCGAAAACTTATGCTTCGGGATGCCATCATTGTTGCTTTTTATATGATTCGAATTTTCCATAAATATTCACAAAACAGGCTGATACCTTATTCAAGATACCAGCCTATTTTTTTAATATATCCAACAACCGCTACTATAAGAAATCATCACAACCAATTCAGATTAACACCCAGCCAAACCGCATGCGCACTATACCCGGCATCCGCACCCGATTTAACATTTTCCTGGTAATTATAATACGTATACTTCGGCTCAACCGAAACCACTTTATTGGCCATCCACTTCAAACCAACGGTCGCGTCATACCAGCTGGCATCAACACCATAAGGCATTCCCGTCGCAGTAAAATCATTATAATTATCCTGCGAAGCCTTGCTGAATGTCGTGTTCAAACTCATTTTAGGGCTAAAAATATAACTGGAACTCATCATCCAGGTATCAACATTACTGGTGAATCCTGGAATCAAAGGCGCAGCCCCGCGATCTGCCGGCGTAGAAGTTTTAGCCAATTGACGCATATAACCTAAGTCAATCAACAAACTATCCAAAGGCTGCAAAATAAGATCATACGTAAACGTATGTGATATCGTTAAGGCCCGCTGATTAAACAAATCTTCTGTCCGAGTAACATAATCATTATCCGCATACTGATAGCGTAGAGAACCCGTCACTCTTTTAACGGGCTTAACTGTCCACTTGGTGGTCAACTCGGTTCCAGTCAATTGCAAAAAGTCCATAAACGCAGACTTTGCGCCTGAACTATACACTGCTTCACGCTTATCATCATAATCGCTGTCTTGCATTTTATGACGAATTTGTGTTGTGAAATTCAAATACTTGGAAAGCACCGTTCGCGTTCCCGCGGTTAACACAACCTTGGTGGTATAGACATCCGTTTCACGAAAGAAAATCTCTCCCGCAGAGGGGGCCGACTCTCCAGCAATGCTATCACGATTTTCATAAAGCCAATTATTAACCCGACCAACCTCAACATCCCCATAAATACTGGTTTTCTTAAATCCTGAATAACGCAAGCCCAAATCTCCGCCCCAGCTATCAACCTTGCTTTCACTCATACTGACTTCCGTCGTATTTGCAATTCCATTTGGCGGATCTGTCGTGTCTGCAGGATCCGACGACCCACCATGGCGACCAATGATTTCTGTCTTTAACTTAGCGTTAAAAAGCAAATCTTTCATCAAATGACTTTGAAAATTACCAGTTACAATATCAGAACTGAGTTTATTGTCCCCAATTCCGGCGTATTTATTCTCTGGGTATGTAAAAGAACGTGGATTGCCGAATTCATCCGTCTCGCGAATACTGGCATGTTCCTTATTGTCAATTTGACTATGACGATACGCCAAAGCCAGCATGCCAGTATCTTCCCAAAACCATTTTTCACCATGTAAAGTCGTAACAGAAGAATTCGAATCCAACTCTGTTGTTTGACGTCGAATCTTTTTTTCTGAAACTGTGGCATTGGTGGAAAGCGATTTCTCCTCTCGAATCGTTTTTTCATTGAGAACTTCCCACTTTTGTTCTCCTTTGACAGCAAAACCAGCCAGTTCTCCATGAGAACGCAAACCAAAACTATTAACGCTTTCATCAATATCTTGCCAGGCCGGGCCAATCATTCTGGTTGTTGAACCTTCTTTAGCAGCCGCCCAACTCAAACGAGACTTAACACCATCCTTGGTATGCTGATCATAAAAAAAACTGATTTCTGGTAAACTCCCCAAAACCCCACCAATTTCAAACCCCATATGACCGATATCCATTTTAAAATCTTTATCGACATTTCTTGCCGATAACGTTGTAAACGGATAATACGTTCCTCCCGTCCCATCATAATATTTACGAAAGATGTCATAGTCAATTTTCAAAAAACCAAAATCTTCTTTTTTGATTTCCAAATCCCCGCCGTAATCATTGGTATTGGTCATGGCGTGACCTTCAAAAGAAAAACTTGTATCCTTGTTGATCATACCGGTAGCTAGAATGTCCTCCAATCCTCCAGAATAACCATCGTTTTTCCAGGTTTGTGCCCGAAACTTTTCAGCGTCTCCCTTTACGGAAATATATTCCAAAGGGACAATGGTCGCCGATACTTTCGCATCACTTTCTGCATGAACGAACGACGCAGTAAAAACCATACTTCCCAGGACAAGAAGCCCAATAAAATTTCTTATTAAATCATTTTTCATCCAACACCTCCTCAATAATTAATAGCGCAAATGATCATCAAAGTTCGAACCATGCACCGCCGTATGACAGCCCGCACTAAAACACGCGCCTTGAGCCAAACGAGAAGCATGCCCAGATTTACCAATCGTCGGAAAATTGACTTGCGCATGGCAGCGCAAACACAAATTATTATCACGCTGCACCAGCATCTTATCATTCACGGAACCATGCACCTGATGGCAGGTAACACACCCATCCCGCAAAGCTTCATGTTCGAAAACAAACGGCCCTTGCTTCCCTTGATGACATTTAAAACAGGTATCATTGATATCATCCAAAGCCGTTGAAGAACCCGGCTTTACTTCGGTCCCATGTGGATTATGGCAATCGGCACACGACATCTTGCCTTCAAGAACAGGATGTCGATAAGGTAAACTAAATTGCACCTTTTTATCCATATGACAGGCAAAACAAGTACTAGGATCTTTACGAATATTGATCATCGTATCCTTGCCACCGCCATTATCGACGTGAATACTCCCAGGTCCATGGCACATTTCGCATCCATTGGCAATTCCTTCCATACCTTCTTGCTCGTCAATGCTTATTCTTGAATGAGTTGAAGTTTTAAACTCTTTATACTCTTTCTCATGACAAGTCGCACATGTCTGAGTGCCAACATATGTAGCTCCTTTGAGATTTGCCGCTTTCCCTGTCGCTGCCTCAATACGGACAGCACTCAACAAGAACGCACTGCAAAACACAAAAATAAAAGCTACCATCCAGCGGCACGCGAAGACTCGCGTAAAAGTTGAGTCCTTGCTTTGCATATCGCCCCCCTTGGTTATTGAATAATCTTTGAATAAAAAACTTTCCTTCATTAGCACCACCTCTTATTTTTCGATCTTTGAATCTTCAATGCTGCCAACTTTTTTATATTCTTCAACTGTTATCGTTTCAGCCAATGCCTTAACTTTGTTTGCATAATCATTAAGTCCATGATCACCATCTTTTTTTGGCAAAGCCATCGTGTGACAATCTAAACACTTGGGCTTGCTCCCAGGAAAAGCTTCTTTATAAACTTTAATTTGCGCCAAGTCAGCCCTGCCCAATGTTGCCAACGACAAAACAAATACACCGACAAAAACTGAAATCAATAAACTTGATATTTTCATCTATCCTCCCTTGATGTTAAAAACATGACCATTCATTAAACATAACTCTCAATTGCGGCTTCTTGCGCCAACCGAGCTTTGGCAATTCGCACAAAATACTCTTGTTCTTTTTTAATAATAATCGTTTTCACCGCATCAACCGCATTCCTTCGACGACGAACATTATTTTCAACAATTTGATCTAGCTGATCAATAGTCAAAAGTTCAATCCCTTGAACGTCGGCGACCGCAGGCTCAATATTGCGCGGCATTGAAATATCAATCAATGTTAAACCTCGTCCCTGGCGATGTGCCATGACCTCTTGCACCAAATCCGCCTCAATCAAATAATGCGGAGCTCCCGCCGAACAAATACAAGCATCTACTTTTAACAAAATCTCTTTCATCTGCCAAAATCCGACTGCCGTCGCTTGTATCTCACAAGCAACAGACGCTGCCTTATCACAACTTCTATTCATCACATAAATATGCTCAACATTCTTATTGCGCAACTGTTCAGCAGCTAAATGACCCATTTTCCCTGCGCCAATCACCAGAATCGATTTCCCTGCCAAAGTCCCCAATTTATTCTGCATTGTGGTCACCGCCGCCCAACTCACCGACGATCCACCAAAACCAACTTCTGTTTCTGTTTGCGCTTTTTTACCAGCACGAATCGCTACATTAGCCAGAATATTTAACTCACGCGTCATCATCCCTCGAGAACGAGCTAAATCAGCAGCCTGTTTAACCTGCCCAAGAATTTGTTTTTCTCCCAACACCAAGGAATCTAAACCAGCCGCAACACATAAAAAATGTCGAACAGCCTGATCAGATTGATGACAATAAAAGTTGGGCAACGATGATGACACATCCTTTATCTTTTTAACCTTAAAAAGAACATCCAGAATAATTTGTGGCGTGTCTGACAACAGGTGGGCATACACTTCCGTACGATTGCACGTTGAGAGGACAAATGCACCAAAAACAACAGGGTTATTTTTGAGTTCACTCAGCAGAAGTTCTTTTTCCACGTCATTGAGAAAAAATTTCTCACGTAACTCGATAGTAGTATTTTTATGATTCAAACCAATCGAAAAGAAATGATTCATGGGCAATTGGGCAGATAAAATGTTTTTCAAAAACGTTTATTAAACTGCTGATAAAGAAAAATAATTTTTCAAACCATTATTTCATATCTGCATGAAAGCGCTAAACGATATGGCCTCAATTCTATAGCTAAACATAAAATTTAACTGTGACTACAATCACACCGTTTAAATTTTTTTCATCCCCAAAATGCGTTTTTAAAAGCTGTCAAATCACCAATGCTTGCAAACCTTGCCGATTACGCACAACAATCCTCCGCGGTTGCAAATCAATCAAATCCGCTCGTTTAAGCTGCTGCAAATGACGTGTGATCGTTTCGCGGACCAACCCAAGCCTTTGAGCAATCTCTTCATGAGTTAAAAATATTTCAGCAATTTCTTCATGTTTTACAAAATTATTTTCCAGCGCCAACGAGTCGAGAATAAGTTTTACTAACCGACGTTTGGGATCGTCCAAAGAAACCTCTTCAATCAAAGAACTAAACTTTTGAAGCCGCGCGGCAAAAATTTTATTCAACGACTGCGCTAACTGAGGGTTAGACTTAACCATTTGATTATATTTATCGCGCGGAAAAATCCAAACATCACAATCAGTTAACGCTTGAGACGTAGATGAACAGCACCAAGCCGCAGCACCAGGATTACACGCGCAAGTATCGCCAGGATTCAGAATTTCTAAAATCTGCTCACGCCCCGTGGCCGCGGTTCGAAAAACTTTAATCCGACCAGAACGCACAATCACAATTTGATCACAGGCTTTACCATCAAAAAGCAAGATATCACCCTTGTGAAAAACTTTTTCCCGAATAACATCTTGAATCAATTTAAGGTCAAATGTACTTAAACCACGAAAAAGAGGAACTTGAGCAAGCGAAATTTTAGGAAGAATAGAAGCAGCGTTAAAACCCATGCATTAATAGTAATTGAACAGTATCTGGTTATCAATCATGTTTTAATAAATTAAAGTTTCAGGAATCATTCACTTTTTAATTTTAACTGCTTCTAAAATAAGAAGTTAAGTTTACACTGCGATTGACAAGTCCAAGTTTACGGCGGATTTTATTGCGAATGGTTTCAACAGTTTTAATTGAAATACCTAAATTGCCAGCAATGTCTTTACTGGTTAATCCCGATTTGACCAAATTCGCTATTTCTATTTCGCGCGGTGAAAGACGATGGCTCGGTCGAGTCACCTGCGAGCCAAAGACAGAAGTTAAATCCTTCAAATGTTGTTCAATGATACCAATATACTTTTTCTCATGACGCGTACTAGCCTGACCCAAACGACTTAAAGCCGGCAAAACGGCAGCTTCAATATTATTGTTAACATTTTCTTTAATCTTTTTCTTCTCAATTTCCACCAAATCAAGAATTTCGCGCAAAGCGGTATTTTTGTGTTCTAGAATACTCTTTTGCTCCAGCAATTCGGTTTCAGCTCTTTTGCGTTCGGTTATATCACGCTGTATAGCCAATAAATGAGTTATCCGACCATCTTTATTTTTAATCGGCCCCACATGCCATTCATTAATAAACTCACCCCCATCTTTGCGATAATTAATCGCCCAACCATAAAAAATTTCACCAAGAGCAAGTTTATTTTGCATTTCAGATAAAACTAATTTATCTGTCCGGGGGCCTTGTAATATTTTGGGAGTTTTACCAATAACCTCTTGGGCTGAATAACCCGTGATGCGAGTAAATGCTGGGTTCACATAAACAATTTTA